>NZ_JAWXYB010000018.1:3288934-3639652 GCF_033842475.1 Acidiphilium acidophilum
AACCCGAATGCTGGCGCTGCCCCGGCGCGTCCTGGTGCCGCTACCAGCCCAAGCCCACCGCCGCCGCCGCGCGGATCCCGACCGAACTCCCGAAAGATCCGTCATGACCGCACCGTCCCCCACCTACCGGCTCGACAAATCGCTCGGCCTGTTCGCCATCGTCGCCTCGGCGGTCACCCAGGAATACGGGGCGGGGATCAATTTCATCGTCCCCCAGAGCATCGGCGTCTATCCCGGCATCGCCAACCTCGTCCCGCTCGCCATGTTCGCCACCGGCATGGTCATCTTCCTGAAAGTCTTTCTCTACGCCCGCTTCTCCGAAGCCATGCCCCGCGCCGGTTCCTCCTATGTCTGGACCGTCCGCGCCCTCAACCTGCCCTTCGGTTTCATCCTCCATTTCGTCTGGTGGGCCAGCATCACCGCCGCGATGGGCTTCATCGCCTTCGCCTTCGGCACTTTCCTCGGCAACGCCCTGATCGCCGCCGGAATCGCAGGCGGCCACGCCATCCTCACCCCGCCCGGCCACCTGATCGCCGGCCTCGCCGCCCTCTGGATCATCTATGCCATCCACGTCGCCGGTATCCGCGACTATGGCCGTCTCGTCACCATCCTGCTGATTCTGGTCGCCCTCACCGCCATCGCGGTCTGCGTCATCGGTTTCGCCACCTCCCCGGCGGCCTTCGTCCGCGCCGCCAGCGCCCGCACCGGCCTCACCCTCGCCCCGCCCGCGCATCCCGCCCCGTTCGATCTCCACGCCTTCCTCGCGGTCTGCACCCTGTTCATCTTCGCCTATGGCGGATTATCCGGCGCACCCGCCCTCTCGGGGGAAGCGCGCGACGCCGCCCACACCATGCCGCGCGGCATCCTGTTCGCCTGGATCACCTCGGTCGTGCTGTTCACCCTGGTCAGCGCCGCCTTGCTGCACGCCGCCCCATGGTGGGCCGCCGCCGCCCTGATCGCGCAAAAACACGCAGCCCTGGTCACCGCCCCCGGCATCCTCGGCCTCGCCGCCCCCCACGCGGTCGCCGCGATCATCGGCCTGGTCATCGCCCTGATCGTCGGCAAAACCCTCGCCCCGCAAATGGTCGTCACCTCCCGCATGGTGTTCGCCTGGGCGGAAGACGGTCTGCTCCCGCCGGTCTTCGCCGAAACCTCCCACCGCCGCGCCCCGGTCGCCGCCCTCACCCTCACGGTGGTTCTCGCCTCGCTTTTCCTGATCCAGGCGACCTATATCGGCTGGGCTTTCGGCGTGGTCGCCCGCTCGATCACCATCCTGCTGGTCTGGCTCGCCGTCGCCATCGCCGCCCTCAACCTCCGCCTCAACCCGCGCCTGCGGTCCAGCCCCTGGTCCGAGCCGTTCCGCCGCTCGCTCTTCACCATCCCGATCGCCCTCCTCTCCATCGTGGTGACCATCGCCTTCATCCGCTCGGTCATCATCCTGCCCCACACTCCGTTCTACGTGCAGCCGCTGTTCCAGGGCGGCGTGATGGCGCTGATCGGCGCGGCCCTCTACCTCCGCGCCCGCGCGATCCACCCCGACCTAGCCGCGACCACCGCAACCCTCCCTCTCGAATAGCCACCCCTTCCACCCGGTAGCCCGACGCCATATACCCGCCGCAATGGACAACGGCCTTCCCTTCCTCAAAATGCATGGTGCCGGCAACGATTTCGTGGTGCTCGACGCCCGGACCGACCCGATCGCCCTGACCACCGCGCAATCCACCCTCCTCGCGGATCGCCGGCGCGGCATCGGCTGCGACCAGATCATCCTGATCGAACCCTCCGCCAGCGCCGATGCCTTCATGCGCATCCTCAACGCCGACGGTTCGGAAGCCGGCGCCTGCGGCAACGCCACACGCTGCGTCGCCGCCCTGCTCGCCGCCGAGACCGGCGCGCGCGCCCTGACCATCGAAACCAATGCCGGCCACCTCGCCGCCATCATCAAAGGCCCCAACCTCGTCGAGATCGACATGGGCGAACCAAGGCTAGACTGGCAGGACATCCCGCTGCTCGAAGCGATGGACACGCTCCACCTCCGCCTCGCCCTCGGCCCGGTCGAAGACCCCGCCGCCTGCTCGATGGGCAACCCCCACGCCACCTTCTTCGTCGATGATTTCAGGCATCTCGCGCTCGATACCATCGGCCCCCGCCTCGAATCCGCCCGCATCTTCCCCGAACGCGCCAATATCGGCTTCGCCCGCATCGAGGCGAAGGACCGCATCCGCCTGCGGGTGTGGGAGCGCGGCGCCGGCCTCACCCTCGCCTGCGGCTCCGGCGCCTGTGCGGCCCTGGTCAACGCCAACCGCCGCGGCCTCGCCGACCGCCGCGCCGAGATCGAAATGGATGGCGGCATCCTCACCATCACCTGGCGCGAGGACAATCACGTCCTGATGGAAGGCCCGGTCGCCCTGACCTGTCAGGGCACCCTCGCCCCCGAGTTGCTTCCGGCATGAGCATCGACATCCTCACCTTCGGCTGCCGCCTCAACGCCTTCGAATCCGAAGTCATGCGCGGTCACGCCGAGGCCGCCGGTCTTGCCGACACCATCATCGTCAACACCTGCGCCGTCACCGCCGAAGCCGAGCGTCAGGCCCGCCAATCCGTCCGCCGCGCCCACCGCGCCAACCCCGCCGCCCGCATCATCGTCACCGGCTGCGCCGCCCAGATCGACCCGCACTCCTGGAGCCGTCTCGAAGGCGTCACCCGCGTGATCGGCAACGTCGAAAAACTCACCCCCGCCGCCTGGACCGCGCCCGAAGCGATTCAGGTCGCCGACATCATGCAGGTCCGCCAGACCGCCGCCCATCTGATCGAAGGCTTCGGCACCCGCGCACGCGCCTTCATCGAGGTTCAGCAGGGCTGCGATCACCGCTGCACCTTCTGCATCATCCCCTACGGTCGCGGCCCGTCCCGCTCGATCCCGATGGGCGCGATCGCCGATCAGATCCGCACCCTGATCACCAACGGCTACCATGAAATCGTCCTGACCGGCGTGGACCTGACCTCCTACGGCACGGATCTCCCCGGCACGCCGCGTCTCGGCCAGCTCATCCGCCGCCTGCTCGCCGCCATCCCCGAACTCCCCCGCCTGCGCCTCTCCTCGATCGACCCCGCCGAAATCGACCCCGATCTCTGGCACGTCATCGAGCACGAACCCCGCCTGATGCCCCATCTCCACCTCTCGGTGCAGGCCGGATCGGACATGATCCTCAAGCGCATGAAGCGCCGCCACCTCCGCCATCACGTCATCGAAGCCACCGCCCGTGCCCGCGCGCTGCGCCCCGGTATCGCCTTCGGCGCCGACCTGATCGCCGGCTTCCCGACCGAGGATGAACCCATGTTCAACGACACGCTCCGCCTGATCGACGAAGCCGGGCTCGACTACCTGCACGTCTTTCCCTACAGCGCCCGCAAACTCACCCCCGCCGCCCGGATTCCGGCCCTGCCGATGGCCGAACGCCGCGCCCGCGCCGCCACCTTGCGCGCAGCCGGGGCCCGCCGCGCCGCCGCGCGGTTCCAGTCCATGATCGGCAGCACCGTCATTGCGCTCGCGGAAGCCCCCACCACCGGCCATGCCGAAAATTTCGCCCCGGTCCGTTTCACCCGCGCCGTCGCGCCGGGCAGCCTGATCACCGGGCGCGTGATCGGTGCGGACGCCACCACGATCACCCTGGACGCGGCATAATGGCGCTCGGTTTCTTCTCCCGCCTCAAAGCCGGTCTCACCCGCAGCACCACCAAACTCACCACCGGCATCACCGATACCTTCACCAAGCGCAAACTCGACGATTTCGCCCTCGAGGAACTCGAAGAACTCCTGATCGGCGCCGATCTCGGCCCCACCGTCGCGGCCAAGGTCATCCGCGCCTTCCGCCGCGCCCGCTTCGGTCAGGACGTCACCCCGCCGGAAATCCGCGCCGCCCTCGCCGATGAAATCGCGAAAATCCTCGCCCCGGTCGCCCAGCCTCTGACCATCGACGAAAGCCGAAAACCCTTCGTGATCCTGATGGTCGGCGTCAACGGCACCGGCAAGACCACCACGATCGGCAAGCTCGCCCAATCCTACGCCGATGCCGGGCACAAACCCATGATGGTCGCGGGCGACACCTTCCGCGCCGCCGCGGTCGAACAACTGCAAATCTGGGCCGAACGCGCCCGCGTCCCCATCGTCACCGGCCCGCAGGATGCCGACCCCGCCGGCCTCGCCTTCGACGCCATGGTCCGCGCCAGCCGCGAAGGGGCCGACATCCTGCTGATCGACACCGCCGGACGCCTGCACAACAAGGCGGCGTTGATGGAGGAATTGCGGAAAATCATCCGGGTCATCCGCAAGCGCGACGACACCGCCCCCCACGCCATCCTGCTGACGCTGGACGCGACAACAGGTCAGAACGCGCTGACCCAGGTCAAAACCTTCAAGGAAATGGTCGATCTCACCGGCCTGATCGTCACCAAGCTCGACGGCTCGGCCCGCGCCGGCGTGGTGGTGGCGCTCGCCGAGTCCTCGGCCCTGCCGATCCACGCAATCGGGGTGGGCGAACAAGCCGCCGATCTGCGCCCGTTCAGCGCCACCGATTTCGCGCGCGCCCTGACCGGAGCCGATGCCGATCCCGGCCCGCCGGCGTAATCAATCAAACTCTCGGTCGTGGGTTTTGGAGTGCTACCGGAACCCGCAGCCCGGCACCGGTATCCGGGTCACGCCGTCATGGCGCGTCCCGGACGAATTCAGTCTCAGTGCGAGTGCGAGCCGTTGATGTGAAGGTGGCTGGCCATCGACTTCAGAAAACCATCCTCGAAATGCTTCGCAACCGTCTGGTAGAGCGGCGCTGCGGCGAAGGCGGCGAGGATCAGGGCTGTAACAACGAACATGTGCGTCACCATCTGTGCGACCAGTCTGGATTGGCTGATCCGGTTCGACCGCCTAATGCCTGCGCGGCCATGAGTTTGGTAATCCCGAATCGATCGCGGCAGATAGTCCCATTTCGGGGTATCTGACCCGCAGATGTTGCATTGCACAATGCCCGATATCATCACACCCGGATGCCCTCGGACCCCAGTTCTGAAAAATAATTACAAAATAACACTATATTTTTTTGCCAAGTATGATAATGTCTCATTTCGGCGAAACTTTCTTGTTTTGCCGATGTGGAGGCAGCCCCCACCGCCTCACACAAATGACTGAAAGCCAACGATCTACATGATCGTTGGCTTTTTTTTGTCGATGTCGTTACGGCGTATTTTTTACGGCGGGGTGTCGCCACCCCACCGTGAGGTTGTAGAATCAGGCCGCCTTGCGCGCCAGGCTACCCACCGGCAGCAACGCATGACCCATCACGGGATTGATGATGTGGACGGCGCCGAGATAGAACCCGATGACCGCATCGACCATGAACAGCATCGCGGCGAGCTTGACGTCACCGACCACGAACAGAATGAACGCAGCCGCCAGCACCCCGAACATGATCACAAGTGCGACATTCAGCCGGAACGCCGCGAGCATGAAAATCACCGTGATCACCGCCATCAGCGAAAACCACACCGACAGAAGCTGCGGCGAGGATTTCATGGTCATAGCGAGCGATCCGTCCGCACCGGTGATCCCGAGCGCCAGAAAAAACGCGCCATAGGTGAAAAACACCGTCGCGACATACGAATTGGGCATCTGAAACGTCAGAAACCCCCCGACGAACATCGCCGCGGCACCAAACGAAAAGCAGATCGCCAATTCACTGCCCAGCCCGGCCATCGGCACCGAGCCATAGAACATGGCACCCAATATGAATAACGGAACAGCGAACCCGAACAGGCCGATCGCAATCGGATCTCTCATTTGTTTACTCCCTTGTGTATTGTTTTAGCGATCGCAGCCTTGATCTAATTTTTTACCAATTTCAAGTTTTTTTATTCGTCTCTCGGCATACACGGGACCGAAAACGTCTCCTCGCCGCCCGATCCGGTCATATCCGCAAAATCCGCGTCGCTGCGGGCCCGCGCGATGGTGGCACCCGGGTCCATTGCGCGGCGAGCCGCAGCAGCGCGGGCGACAGTCGCGCCGCCTGAAACAGCGCCGCCTGGCCAAACCCGAACCGCGCCATTCCCGCCAGCACCGAGGCACGCGCGATCTGCCCGCGCACATCCCGCCGCACCCGGACATGATGAGCCAGCGCCGGCTCCCCCGCCAGAATCGCCGCCACCGCCACCGCAGCGCTGTGCAGCGCGATCGCCATGCCATCCCCGGTAAAAGACGGGATCACCGCCATCTGATCCCCGAGCCGGAACAACCCCGGCACATCATCCCCGCCCGGCCGATGCACGAACCCGTACGGCACCCGGAAAATCGTCAGCGGCTGGTCGAGTACCGCCACCGCCCCCCGCAACCGCGCATCCAGCACCCCGCACGAGGCCCGCAGCGCCGCAAGCAACCCGGCCCAGGTGCCGCCAGCCGCCCGATAACGCGCCCGCTCGATCAGCAGGGTGAAATTCGCCACCCCGTCCTCCACGAGCTGCAACCCGCCATACCCGTCCTGCCACAAATAGAGTTCGATATGCCGCGCCAGCACCGCCGTCTGCGCCGCATCCAGCCGGAAATACATCTTGAACCCGATCAGGTCCTCGACCGTCCCGACCCGCCGCCGCACCCCGCGCACCTCGTGCTTCCCGCTGGCCAGCACCACGATCGCGGGCCGCAGCGCCGCTTCCCCGGCCAGATCCACCCGAAGCCCGCCCTCGAACCCCACCTCACGCACCGCCACCCCGCGCCGCACCGTCACCCCCAGCGACTCCGCCCGCTCCAGCAACGCCGCATCCAGGGTCCGCCGCGTCACTCCCACCCCCTCGAACGGCAACCCGACCTCGACCACCCCCGCCCCGCGCACCAGCCGCAACCGCGATATCCGGTGCCCGCCGAGCGCAGCGACATCAAGCCCGATCGCCGCAAGCGAAGCCTGCGCCTCCACACTGAGAAACTCGCCACAAATCTTGTGAACCGGCGCCCGATCCCGCTCCAGCAGCGTCACCGCCCGCCCACCCGCAGCAAACCCGCCCAATGCCAGCCCGCACGCCGCCGCCCCGCCCGCCAGCCCCCCGCCGACCACGACGATTTCGCTCACTTGAGCCGCGCCACCGCATGACGAAACGGAAACCGCCACCCGACCCGCGCCGCCAGCCCGGCTTCATCGAGCCGCGCCCGCCACTCGCGGGCGGTAAACCCCCGCGCGATCGAAACCGTCCCGTCCAACGCCACGATCCGGTGCCACCCCGCCAGCCGCGCCAGATAGCGAAACCCGTAATAAGGGATCGCGTGCCGATGCAGGTCGGTAATGAACCAGCCCCGCCGCGCATGCCGGTCCATCCACCCGAGCAGCCGCACCAGCGCCGCATCGTCGAGATGATGCGTGAATTGCGACGTCACGATGAAATCCGGCGCCACCTCGGGCTCGAAATCGAACACATCCCCGGTGACATAATCGATCGCCATTCCCGCAGGCGTCGCCGCCCGCGCCGCCGCAGCACTGCGCGGATTGAGATCGATCCCGCCCAGCCGCACCGCAACCCCCCGCTTCGCCGCCCACCGCGAAATCGCCCGCAACAGATCGCCATCGCCGTAAGCGACATCGAGCACCGAAAACCCGTCATCCGGCGCCGCGGCCGCAAGCCACCGCAACACCGGACGATGCGTGAGCGTCACCCGGTTGAGCGTCGCCAGATCGCGGATGCACCGGTCATATACCGCCGGGTCCAGCGCCGGATCGTCCATCAGCTCGCCAGCCGTGCTGCGACGCGAAAGATCAGCCAAACCCGCCATCGAACCCCCTAGACCTTGCGAAACCGGAACGTCTCCGCCACCATCCCCGGCCCGAACGCCATCGCCATCCCGCGCGCCCCCGCGACCGCATCCGCCATCATCCGCCTCAGCACGAACATCACCGTGGCGGAGGACATATTGCCATGCGCCGCCAGCACCGCGCGCGAGGGCGCCAACGCATCGGGCGCCAACCCGAACCCGGATTCCACCGCATCGAGCACGGTCCGCCCGCCGCCATGCACCGCCCATAAATCGACCGCCTGGGTCCCCTCGCCGCGCAACAGCCCGCCATCATCGCCCCGCGCCAGATCCTCGCGCAACGCCTGCGCGATCTTGCCCGGCACCCCGCCCGAAAGATGCATCAGAAACCCCTGCGCCCCGATATCCCAGGTGATCAGATCCTCGGTCTGTGGAATCGTCGCCGCCCGGAAATCCGCCATCGCGAACCCCTCCGGCTCGGCGGTCACCAGCGTCGCCGCACACCCGTCGCCGAACAGCATGAAGGTCAGCGCGGTCTCCAGATCCCCGGTTTCCTGCAGATGCAGCGTGCATAATTCCAGATTCACCACCAGCACCCGCGCCGCCGGATCGGCCAGCACCGCCGCCTGCGCGATCCGCAACGCCGGCACCGCCGCCGAGCATCCCATGAACCCCACCAGCGTCCGCTGGATATCGGGCCGCAAACCCAACCGCCACGCAATATGCTGATCCAGCCCCGGTGCGGTGAACCCGGTGCAGGAGGCCACCACCAGATGCGTGATCTCCGCCACCGACCCGTTCAGCCCGAGCGCCGCGATCGCCTCCTCGGCCAGACCCGGCGCGGTCTTCTCATACTGCGCCATCCGCCGTCCGATATCCGGAAACGCCCCCCGCCGGTAGAAATCCTGCGCATCGACCTCGCCCTCGACCAGATCCCCCATGGCCAGATGCGAATACCGGTGCGTGATCGCCGCCCGCTCCGCCATCCGCGAAAACACCGCCGCCTTTCGCGCATCCAGCATGGTCCGTGCGTAATCCACGAACCCGTGGTGAATATCATGCTCCGGCACCGCGGTACCGATCCGGTTGATATGAGCAACGGTCATCAAACTCGCTTCCAGCAGAAGGGCACCTCGGCGGCGCACGTCACGGAACATGTGGACAAGCCGGAGCTCCACAAGCCAACATGACCAAAACGATAGATGCCGGAAGCTCACCACGCCGGACTAGGCGCGGGCTGCCACGCCTCGTGCCACCGATGCGGCCGCGAATTGTCGGGATCGGGCCCGATATACCGCCGATACCCCGCGATCCAGTCGCGTGCCATCATCGCCTGCGCCCGGCGCAACCCCACCCGATGATCGCACACCAGCCGCACCATCACCGCCTCAAGCCGATCCTTGGCATAGGACCCCCACGCCCCCGCCCCGAGATGCGGCTCCGGCCATAAATTCAGCGGCGATGCCGGCGATCCGCCCAGATCGAGCGGAATCAGATGATCCTCCTCGTAGTGCCAGGGCCGCCGGTCGGCATAGCCGAAGGTGCGGATCTGCCTCTTCTTCAAAGGCTCGGTATACGAAACCGGAGGCCGCACCGTCTGCGTCCATCCCCGCACGCAAATCGTCGTATCGATCGTCGCCGCCGTCACCGCCGGATTGATCGCCCCCGGCGTCCGCGCCCGATCGGGCAGCACCGATTGCGCCCACCCGAGGCCCGGAACCATCATCGCCAGAACGATCAATATCCACCGCATGACCGGTCTATACCGGCAAATCATCAAGATTACGTTAACAACGCCAACCCGCGCCGCAATCTCTCCACCGCCAGCGCCAGTTTGGCCGGGCTCTGGGCAAAACATAGCCGCAAATACCCTTCCCCCGCCGCACCGAACGCCACCCCCGGCGCCACCGCCACCTTGTGCTCGAGCGCCAGACGCCGCGCCAGCGCCAGACTGTCCGCCACCCCCTCGATCCGCGCGAACGCATAGAAACTCGCGGCCGGCGCCCGCAGCCGCACCCGGTTCAACCCCGCCAGCCCCTCCAGCACGATCCCCCGCCCCTCGGCACAGAATGCGCGAAAATCCGCCACGAACGCTTCGCATCCCAGCGCGGCCAGCGCCGCGGCCTGCGAATAGGGCGCCACGGTCGAATGGGTCACCTCGGTCAACTCGCCGAGCGCATCGCGCACCCGCGCCGGCACCACCAGCCACCCCACCCGGAATCCGGTCATCGCCCAGGTCTTCGAAACCGAATTCGCCACCATCACGCAATCATCCGGTCCGGCATGATCCAGCACCGAAGGCGCCGCCGCCGCGCCATCGAAGGTCAGGCGCGAATACACCTCATCGGAAAGCAGCCACACCCCGAGCCTGCGGCACAGCGCCACCACAGCCGCGATCTCGGCATCGCTCGCCATCCACCCGGTCGGATTGTTCGGCGAATTCAGGCAGAACACCCGCGCCCCGACGAGCACCGTCTCCAGCCGCGCCAGATCCAGCCGAAACCCGCCCGCGCCATCCTCATCGAGCCCGAACCGCACCAGCTCGGCGCCCCGCGCCAGCGCCGCCGCAGCCAGGTTCGGCCATTCCGGCTCATGGATCACCACCCGATCCCCCGCCCGGACCAGCGCGGCAAACGCCACCGCGATCGCCGCCATCCCCGAAGCGGTCACCACGATCCGCCCCTCATCGACCGGCAACCGGTGCAACCCGCTCAAATAGGAAGCCAACCCCGCCCGCAGCGCCGACTTGCCCCGGCTATCCACATAAAACGTCTCCCCCGCCGCCACGGCCCCCACCAGCGCCGCCGTCGCCGCCGCCGGCGGTGGATAATCCGATTCCCCGAACGCCAGATTGACAATCGCCGGGTCCCCGAACGCGATCCGCCCGATATCCCCGATCTTCGAGCGCGGCACCTCCGAAATCCCCATCGCGCCATGCATCGCCCCATGCATCATCCCGCTCGTCGCCCCACTCATCGCATCATCCCGATCACCCCGATTTCGGTCGCCACGGCATCCAGCCGCTCATCATGGGGCCCCACCGGCACCGCCGCCACCTCTTGGCAGGCAAAGGCGCAGCCGAGCCGGAACGCCCCTGGCATCGCCGCCAGCGTCCGGTCATAATACCCCGCCCCATACCCGAGCCGATTACCCTTCCGGTCGAACGCCAGCAGCGGCACCAGCACGAAATCCGGCACCACCACCTCCCCCACCGGGTGCGACGTCCCGAACCGGCCCGCCACCAGCGCCTCCCCCGGCATCCAGTGCCGAAACACCAGCGGCAGTCCCCGCTTCGGCGTCTCCGGCAGACACAATCGATGCCCCAGCGCCGACAAGGCCACCATCAGCGGCCGCACATCGATCTCATCCCCGATCGGCCAGAACCCCGAAACCACCGCCCCCGCCGGCGGCGCACAATCGGCCAGAACATGCGCCGCCAGCCGCTCGCCGCGATCGCCGCAGGAACCCGCCCGCCGCGCCAGCGCCGCCGCCCGCGCCGCCACCTTCGCAACCGCAAGCCCCTCGTCACGCATGGATCATCATCAGGATCGAAACTGGAAAGTGCGAAGCCGCCCTGGCCGTTGGCGATGTCATCCTCCCAAGGCCTGCAGAGCAGGTGGGCGCCGGAAATACCGGAACCACGGTTCCGACAGAGCCAGCTCCCTGGGAGTACTTATTGGCCCCGGGGATGAACGTGCCTGACGAACCGGGCAGCCTCGCCCGCATAACTTAAGGCTCCGCGAGGTCCGCTGCAATCTCTTCCGCACGCGCGGCGATGCGCCGCAGCCGCGCGTTATGCTCGGGCGAGGCCGCCCCGCCCGGCCTGGCATGCTTCGCCATCTCCAGCGACGCCTTGGTATCGTGCAACTCGTCGGCCAGGAGCAGCGCCGCCAGCACCAGCAGCCGCGATTCCCCCGACTGCCCGCCGATCGACTTGATGCTTCCCACCCGCCGATCGATCTCGGAAGCCATCTCCGCCAGATGCCCCTCCTGACCATCCTCGCAGCTCACCGCATAGGAATAGCCGTTGATCCGGATCGTCACCTGCGCCATCTAGCCGCCCTCCCCCTGCGCCGTATCGACCGGGGCGCCATCCCCGGCATCGTCCCCGGTCGCCGCCAGCGCCGCGCGCAGCTGCCCGATCATCCGGTCGAGCGCCTCCGCCACCTGCCGCCGCTGCTCATCCGGGCGCGGTCGATCCGGCCTGCCCGCACTGGCGGCAATCCGTCCCAGCGCGGCTTCGAGGCGATCCAGCGTGTCGATTTCGGTTTCCGGCTCACTCATGGCATGGTTATCGGAGATTTTGCGTTACATGGGAAGTCGGGAAACCCGATCGCCCGCCCCACCGCATCACGGCACAAGGAAACGATGCTCCATTTCTTCCACCACGCCCTCGAACCCTGGATCACCTCCTACGGCAGCCTCGCGGTCGCGGTCCTCGTCATGCTCGAAAGCCTCGGCCTGCCGCTGCCCGGCGAAACCGCCCTGGTCTCCGCCGCGATCTATGCCGGCACCACCCATCACATCGATATCGTCGTCCTGATCGCCAGCGCCGCCGCCGGGGCAAGTCTCGGCGGCATCATCGGCTACTGGATCGGCCGCCGCGCCGGCTACCCGGCATTGCTGCGCCACGGCTCGCGCATCGGCCTCACCGAACGCCGCCTGCTCGCCGGTCACTGGCTGTTCGAAAACCACGGCGGCAAAATCGTGGTGTTCGGGCGGTTCTTCGCCGTCCTGCGCGCCCTCGCCGCCCTGCTCGCCGGGGTCACCCGCATGGACTGGCGCCGCTTCCTGATCTTCCAGATCGCGGCCAGCATCCTCTGGGCCGGGCTCTACGGCGGTGCCGCCGACATCTTCGGCAAACAGATCGAACACGTCGCCGGCCCGGTCGGCGTCGCGATCGGCGTCGCCATCGTCGCAGCCATCATCGTCGCCGCCGTGATGTTCCACCGCCACGGCGACCGCCTCGAACGCATCGCCGCCGCCCGCGCGCAAAGCAAGCAATGATGAATTCCGCGCGGAGCAAGCAATCATGACCCCCCATCTGCTCATCGCCGGCCTCGGCTACAGCGGCACCGCCATCGCCCGCGCCGCCCGCGCCGCCGGCATGAGTATCACCGCCACCACGCGCGACCCCGCCGGAAAATCCCCGCCGGACGGCGTCACCCTGATCCCCTTCGCCGCCATCGGCGAGGTTTTGCCCACCGCCACCCACCTCGTCATCACCGCCGCCCCCACCGAAACCGGCGATCCCATCCTCACCGAGCACGAAGCGGGCCTGAACCGCGCAACCAACCTCCGCTGGATCGGCTATTGCTCCACCACCGGCATCTACGGCGATCACGGCGGCGGCGCGGTCGATGAAACCACCCCGCCCGCCCCCGGCACCGACCGCACCCGCCGCCGCGTCGCCGCCGAAACCGCCTGGTCGCAACGCGCGGCACACCACGCGGTCGACATCCTCCGCCTCGCCGGCATCTACGGCCCGGGCCGCTCGGTGCTCGACGACCTCCGCCACGGCACCGCCCGCCGGATCGACAAGCCGGGCCACAAATTCAGCCGCATCCATGTGGACGACATCGCCCACGGCACCATGGCCGCCATCGCCACCGCCACCACCGGCACCCGCATCCTCAACTTTGGCGACGACGAACCCGCCCCCAGCGCCACCGTCATCACCTACGCCGCCACCCTGCTCGGCATCGCCCCACCCCCACCCATCCCCTTCGAAGACGCGAAACGCACCATGTCCCCCATGGCCCTGTCCTTCTGGAGCGAAAACCGCGTCGTCCTGAACCACGACACCAAAACCGCCCTCGGCCTCGCATGGCGCTATCCGAGCTATCGGGAGGGGCTTGCGGCGATTATGGAAGTAGAGGGGAAGTAAGGAAGCGCTTCTTTTTTGTAAAAAAGAAGCAAAAAACTTTTATTCCCTGGGGCAAGGGCGCTTAAACCGGCACGAACCCAATTAACAAAGTTTTTTTGCTTCTTTTTGTTCACAAAAAGAAGTCTTACCCTTCCCTTACCGTACCTCCCTCGGCCTTCCGCCCACCCCGCTCATCGATCCCATCCTGAATTTCCTCCGCCACCGTGCCGTGGTTGAGCAGCGCGACCAGCGCCACCCCGCCCACGATGTTCCCCAGCAGGGTCGGGGCCAGAAATCCAGTCAGATATTGTCCGAACGAAGCGGTCCCGGTCAGCACGGCGTAGGCCGCTTCCGCCGATCCCGCGACGATGTGGGACAGTTTCGCGATAGCGACAACATAGGTGATCAGCAGCACCGTCAGCAACCGCGCCGAGCGCGCGCTCGGCAAAATCCACACCATCAGCGCGATCAGCCAGCCCGCGAACATCGCCCTGATAAAGGTCGCCGCGAACGCGTCATGGATCGCCTCGCGCGCAATCACCCCGAGCGAGTCAACCACCGCATCCGAAAACACGCCATGAACCAGCAGCAGCGCGGCGAACGCCCAAGTTCCCACCAGATTCATCACCAGCACGATCGCCCATAACCGCCCGACCGCCAGCGCCGTCTCGCCGTTGCGCCGCGTCAGCAGCGGCAGAATCGCGGTCAGCGTGCTTTCGGTGAATAATTGCTGCCGCCCGAGCACGGCGATGATGAATCCGACGCTGTAGCCGAAACTCGCGATCAGATGCCGCCATTTGCTCGCCGGCAGATCCGCGCGGATCAACGCCTCGGTCAGAAACGAAAACCCCATCGACAATCCGGCGGCAAACCCCGAAAGCGTCAGCGCCCCATTCGACCTCTCGAGTTCGTCCTCGCCCTCCTCGCGGATGATCTCATGGATCACCAGCGGCCTCAGCCCGGAATGCTGCGCCGCCTGCGACTGTTCGCCCTCATCGAGATGCGGCGAGTCCGATCCCGCCGCCTTGCCATCCTCGTCCATTCCGACTCCCATGCACGTTGTCCGCACATGATGATCGCGCCCGGTCAAGAGAAGACGAGACAGCACTGCTTTTTTGAAAAAAAGCAGCAAAAAACTCTTTTCAATCTGGTCTGCGGCTGTGGAACCGGCACCGCCCCGCGAATAGACGTTTTTTTGCTTCTTTTTTTACAAAAAAAACAGCGCTTCCCTCACTTCACCCGCGCCAAACTCTCCGCAATCGCCGCCTCGGCCGCCGCGCGTCCTTCCCAGCCGGTCACCTTCACCCATTTGCCCTTTTCCAGATCCTTGTAATGGGTGAAAAAATGTTCGATCGCATCGCGCGTGATCGCCGGCAGTTCCGAAACCTCGGTCACGCCGCTCCATTGCGGATGGATCTTGTCGTGCGGCACGCAAACGATCTTCTCGTCCATCCCCGCCTCGTCCTCCATCCGCAACACCCCGATCGGCCGCGCCCGGATCACCGCCCCCGGTACCACCCCCGCCGGCGTCAGCACCAGCGCATCCGCCGGATCGCCGTCATCCGCCAGCGTTCCCGGAATGAACCCGTAAGCCGCCGGATACGCCATCGGCGTGAACAGAAACCGGTCGACCATGATCGCCCCGCTTTCCTTGTCTACCTCATACTTCACCGCCGACCCCTGCGGGATCTCGATCACCACATGAATATCCGAAGGCGGCGCCTTGCCGGCTGAAAGCTTGCTCAGATCCATAAAAAATCTCCCGAAAAATCCTGCCCCGCCTTCTAGCCGCCGCACCGCATATTGCCAATCATGCCCGGCACTGGCCATACAGGCCCCGTGTGCGCCGGTAGCTCAACTGGTCAGAGCGGACCGCTCATAACGGTTTGGTTGCGGGTTCAAGTCCTGCCCGGCGCACCAGGTCACCACCCCACCCGGACCCGCCCCGCTCAGAAAATTCTGGCGGGGCTTGCCTTTTCATTCTATAATTCGAATAAGCTCGCCAATCCGTGTCCGGCCCCACAGGCCGGCCATGACGACGAGAAAAAAGCTGCCGATAGTGGAGAGAACCGACATGCGTGCGCAAAACCCGTTCTTCTGGCCGTTCCAGATGGTCTTCAGCGGCTTTTCCTCGGTCGGAAAATCAGCCGACCAAACCTATTGGGACAGCGCCGCCGTCGCGCGCACCACCCCGGTCATCCAGCGCATCACCTATAGCGACCTGTTCGCCGTCCTGTCCGAAGGCGCGCAGGATTTCGCCAAAACCCGCGCCGATGCCATCCTCCTGGTCTTCATCCTGCCGATCATCGGCGTCGCCGCCATCGTCGCCGCCAGCGGCCCCGGCTATGCCGACCTGCTGTTTCCCCTCCTGTCCGGCTTCGTCCTGGTCAGCCCGATCGCCGCGTTCGGCTTCTACGAAATGAGCCGCCGCCTCGAGACCGATCAGCGCGCCGGCTGGACCGATGCGCTCGGCGTCCTCACCTCGCCCGCCATCGGCACCATCGCCCTGCTCAGCCTGACCCTGATCTCCATCTTCATCCTCTGGATAGGTGCCGCCCATTTCCTGTTCGTCGCCTTCTCCGGCAAACAGCACCCGATCAGCCTCGGCGTCATGCTGGTCCACATCCTGACCCATCTGCGCGGTTGGGGCCTCATCATCAGCGGCTTCGCGGTCGGCTTCGTCTTCGCCGTCATCGTCCTCGCCCTCAGCGTGGTCTCCTTCCCGATGGTGCTCGATCGTCCCGAAGGCTTCGTCGGCGCCATCGGCACCTCGCTCAAGGCCTTCGCCTTCAATGTCGGCCCGCTGCTCGCCTGGGGCCTGATCGTCTCGCTCGGCCTGTTCGTCGGCGTCGCCTTCGCCCTGGTCGGCCTCGTGGTCGTCCTGCCCATCCTCAGCCACGCCACCTGGCACCTCTACCGCCGCCTCGTCCATTACTGACACCCCACAGCGGCGCACCACCCATCCAACGCGCAGGGGAGCGCCGCCTCGCGGGAACTTGATCCCGAATCCGCCCGGCAAACCGGAACATCATCGTAATATCCCGGCCATAATGGCAGGCGAGGCAAAAACACCTCTTGCCTCGCCGTTACGGTTGATATATTCCAATTCAATAATGCGTGTTCTAAGCTAAATTCGTAACTGTTGCCGAACAACTCCATAAAACAACATCGTCGGGGACGCCCCATGATCTGCAAGGTGACGCTGGATGACTGATCACACACTTCCCGATGCCGATGCGCATCATTACGGCCCGGCCACGGTCACCAGCCCGTTCACCCCGGTCGGCCTCAGCCCCTGGCCGCTCGCCATCGCTGTCTCCGCCATGGTCACCGCCGGCGGCGTGATCGCCTATACCTTCCACGAAGGCATCACCCTGCTCGCGGTCGGCCTGCTGATGTTCCTCGCCTCCATCGCCCTCTGGGCGCGCGATGCCCTGAACGACGGCCCCAACCTCATCAAAGCCGGCATCATCCCCCAAATCAGCTTCCGCTACGGCGTCACCCTGTTCATCGTCGCCGAGCTCATGCTGTTCGTCGCCTTCTTCTGGGGCTATTTCAACTTCTTCTTCTTCCCCGCGAAAATGGGCATCGGCCACGTCGCCGTCTGGCCGCCCGCCCATATCCACACCATCAACCCGCTCGGCGAACCCCTGTTCGCTACCCTGGTCATGCTCCTCTCCAGCACCACCCTGACCGGCGCGTTCGACGGCATCCTGCAAGGCAACCGCACCAACGCCGCCCTCGGCATGGCCGCCACCACCCTCCTCGCCATCGTCTTCCTGCTCGGCCAGATCTGGGAATTCGCGAACCTGCCCTTCCCGGTCTACCACGGCGGCATCTACCCCTCGCTCTTCCTCATCCTCACCAGCTTCGACATGCTGCACGTGATCATGGGCGTCATCCTGCTCGCCATGGCCACCATCCGCATCATGCGCGGCGCCTTCACCCCCGAGCGCTACGCCGGCTTCCAGACCATCGCCTGGTACTGGAACTTCGTCGACGTGCTGTGGCTGTTCATGTTCGTGTCCGTTTACTGGATCGGCGCCAGCGCCGTGACCGCAGGCTGACCCGTTTGACCCTCCGGAGACCAATCAATGTCCGATAACACCTTCCAGGCGGCCCACGGCCACGCCGTGTCCGACCATCACCACCACACCGACCGGAAATCCTTCCTCGGCCGCTGGTTCCTCAGCACCAACCACAAGGATATCGGCACCCTCTACATGGTGTGGGCGCTGGTCGCCGGCATCGAAGGCGGCGTGCTCTCCTTCATCATGCGCGCCCAGCTCGCCGAACCCGGCAACACCGTCGTCGCCAACGGTCAGGCCTGGAACGCCATCGTCACCGCCCACGGCCTCCTCATGATCTTCTTCCTGGTCATGCCCGCCCTGATCGGCGGCTTTGGCAACTGGATGGTCCCGATCATGATCGGCGCGCCGGACATGGCCTTCCCGCGCCTGAACAACATGAGCTTCTGGTTCCTGGTCATGGGCTTCTTCTTCGTCAACCTCGGCCTGCTGGTCGGCCCCGGCGCCGGTATCGGCTGGTCGCTCTACCCGCCCCTGTCCGATGCCCAGTACCAGCCCGGCCCCGCGGTCGACTTCACCCTGATGGGCCTCCAGCTCGCCGGCGTCTCCTCCCTCGCGGGCGCGGTCAACTTCATCGTCACCATCCTGAACATGCGCGCCCCCGGCATGAACATGTTCAAAATGCCCCTGTTCGTCTGGGCCATGCTGGTCACCTCCTTCATGCTCATGATGGCGGTCCCCGTCCTCTCGGGCGCCATCACCATGCTCACCATGGACCGCAGCTTCGGCACCTCCTTCTTCGAACCCGCCGGCGGCGGCGACCCGGTCCTGTTCCAGCACCTGTTCTGGTTCTTCGGCCACCCCGAAGTCTACATCATGATCCTGCCCGCCTTCGGCATCATGAACCAGGTCATCCCCACCTTCTCGCGCAAACCCATCTTCGGCTACGCCGGCATGGTCTACGCCACCTGCGCCATCGGCTTCGTCGGCTTCCTGGTCTGGGGCCACCACATGTTCGTCTCCGGCATCAGCCACGACAGCAAAGCCTATTTCGAAGCCGCCACCCTGGTCATCGCAGTCCCGACCGGCGTTAAAATCTTCACCTGGATCGCAACGATGTGGGGCGGCTCGATCGACTTCAAAGTCCCGATGCTCTGGGCCTTCGGCTTCATCTTCATGTTCACCGTCGGCGGCGCCACCGGCGTCGTGCTCGCCAATGCCGGCCTCGATACCGACCTGCACAACACCTACTTCCTGATCGCCCACTTCCACTACGTGCTCTCGATGGGCGCCACCTTCGCCCTCTTCGCCGGCTTCTACTACTGGATCGGCAAAATGTCGGGCAAACCCTACCCGGAATTCTGGGGCAAAGTGCACTTCTGGACCTTCTTCATCGGCACCAACCTCACCTTCTTCCCCCAACACTTCCTCGGCCTCGCCGGCATGCCCCGCCGCTACCCGGACTACCCGACCGCCTTCGCCGGCTGGAACTTCGTCTCCTCGGTCGGCGCCGCAGTCGATGCCCTCAGCATGCTGATCTTCTTCTACGTCATCGTGCGCATCTTCACCTCCAAGGAAGTCCTCGCCGACAATTACTGGGGCGAAGGCGCCACCTCCCTCGAATGGATGATCCCCTCCCCGGCCCCCGAACACACCTTCTCGGAAATCCCGGTCATCCGCTGAGTCTCCCTACAACTCGGCCGACAAAGCCCCCTCCGCACGTCTGTGCGGAGGGGTTTTTTTTGCCTCACTTGCGAAGGTGGCAGGGGAGTCAAGACTTCTTTTTGTGAACAAAAAGAAGCAAAAAAACTTCGCTCCTGTAGGACTGCGCCTTTGAAACCCCCCATGCCCCAGATCAAAAAAGTTTTTTGCTTCTTTTTTACAAAAAAGAAGCCCTTCCTTCCCTGCAATCCTCACCCCATCCCGCGCATAATCCAGCCAGCACTTCTTTTTGTGAACAAAAAGAAGCAAAAAAACTTCGCTCCCGCAGGACTGCGCCTTCGAAACCCCCCATGCCCCAGATCAAAAAAGTTTTTTGCTTCTTTTTTACAAAAAAGAAGCCCTTCCTTCCCGAACCGCCCCTCCCCAGCGCACCGCCACTCCACGCCGGCGCATTATTCTTGCATCGCAGCATGGCATGCGCGACAATCGGAATAATGCCGAATTCCGATCAGGTCAGTGCGCAGCCTCCCCTCATCGAAGTGGACCCCCTCGCCGCCCGCGAGGTGCGCGGCACCTGGCATCATGTATCGCGTTTCACCACCCTGATTGCGGTCATCATCGCCCTGATCCTGTGGCAGGCCGCGAGTGTCCTTCATATTTTCCCCCCGATTGCCTTGCCCTCACCGGTCGCGGTGTGGCGTGCCTTCATCCGGCTGCTGCTGCACGGTTATGGCGGCAATTCCCTGTTCGACGATATCTGGGTCAGTTCCGCCCGCATCGCGGTCGGTTTCGTCGCCGCGATCGTCCTCGGCGTGCCGATCGGCCTGCTGATGGCCCGCAACGCCTTCACCTTCCGCCTGATCGATCCGTTCCTGCAATTCGCCCGCCCCGTGCCGCCGCTGGCTTATATTCCGCTGCTGGTGGTCTGGTTCGGCATCGGTGAACTGCCGAAAATCCTGCTGATCCTGTTCGGCACCATTCCGGTCATCATCATCGGCACCATCTCCGGCGTCAAAGCCACCCCCGCCCTGCGCATCTCGGTCGCGAAAACCCTCGGCGCCACCGAAAGCCAGATCTTCCGCCACGTCATCCTGCCCTCCGCTCTGCCCGAAATCTTCACCGCCATGCGCGTCGGCATCGGCGTCGCCTGGACCTGTCTGGTCGCCGCCGAACTCATCGCAGCCGATAAAGGCCTCGGCTGGCTGGTCCAATATGCCGGTCAGGCCCTGCAGGTCGCCATCGTCATCGTCGGCATCATCGTCATCGGCCTGCTCGGCTACGCGATGGAACTGATCATCCGCCTGCTCGAACGCCGCGCCGTCCCCTGGCGCGGCCACAACTGACCCAACCGGAGCCCCCGATGCGCAAAACCGCCCTCGCCGCCCTGATCCTCTCCACCGTCATCACCACCGTCACCACCACCCCGGCCTGGGCCAAACCCAGCGTCGTCATCGGCTACGAAAACAACGGCGCCGATCCGTGGATGGTCAGCCAGGCCCAACATCTGTTCCAGAAAACCATGCCCGCCAACGTCCAGCTCAAATTCTTCGATTCCGGCCCCGCCGCCATGAGCGCCCTCGCCTCGAACTCCCTGCAATTCATGTGCGGCCTCGGCGTGCCGCCCTTCGTCGCCGCCATCTCCCAGGGCGTCCCCCTCGGCATCATCTTCAATCAGGAACGCTACACCAGCGCCGCCGGCATCGTCGTCCGCCCCGGCGGCGGCATCAAAACCATCGCCGACCTCAAGGGCAAAAAAATCGCCATCGTCGAAGGCTCCCAATCCTCCTTCGAACTCGCCACCTTCCTCGCCGAAGCCCACATCCCCTTCAGCGCCGTCCACCAGCTCAACATGTCGCCGCCCGAAATGCGCGTCGCCTGGACCACCAAAAGCATCGACGCCGCCATCGTCTGGGACCCGGTATTCGACGCGCTGCACAGCATGGGCGGCAAAATCCTGAAAACCGACGCCGACCTCCCGCCCGACGCCTCCTCCTACAATATCTGCATCGCCGACACGCAATGGGCCAAAACCCACCCCAAACTGGTCACCGACTTCATTCGCGCCCTCGACCAGGGCGTCACCTTCACCCGCACCCACCCCCACCAGGCCCTCGCCCTCATGGCCAAACAAGCCGGCATCACCATAGCCACCGCCAAAACCGAACTCGCCGGCTACCAGATCTTCTCCGCCAAAGACCAGACCACACCCCACGTCCTCGGCACACCCAAAACCGTCGCCACCTCGGCCACCACCAAAACCATCGAAAACACCGCCAAAACCCTCCTCAAAATCGGCCGCATCGACAAACTGCCCCCCCATCCCGCCAACGCCGTGCTGCCGCAATATGCCGAAACCGCAGCACACTGAAATGAGGTCGGGGAAGTCTAGACTTCTTTTTGTGAACAAAAAGAAGCAAAAAAACTTTGCTCCCTTGGGACTGCGCCGTTGAACACGCCCATGCCCCGGATCAAAAAAGTTTTTTGCTTCTTTTTTACAAAAAAGAAGCCCTTCCTTTTCTTCCAACAGCACGATGCAGCGATATGAGGGCAAGACAGGGTAAGACTTCTTTTTGTGAACAAAAAAAAGCAAAAAAACTTTGTTCCTTTGGGACTGTGCTGTTGAATACGCCCGTGCCCCGGATAAGGAAGGTTTTTTGCTTCTTTTTTACAAAAAAGAAGTCCTTGCCTTTCTGATGCCCATCACCCTCACCCGCGTCACCCGCGATTTCGCCTCCATTCGCGCCCTCGACGACATCAATCTCACCATCGAGGATGGCACGTTCCTGACCATTCTCGGCGCGTCCGGCTGCGGCAAATCGACATTGCTGAACCTCATTGCCGGGCTCGATGCGCCGAGTTCGGGCCGTCTTGCCATCGATGGTGTGCCGATCGCCAAGCCCGGCCCCGATCGTGTCGTGGTCTTCCAGCAACCCGGCCTGTATCCGTGGCTAACCTTGCGCGACAACATCGCCTTCGGCCAGCGCATGCGCGGCAGCATCGACTGGCCCCGCATCGACGAGGTCATCGGCATCATGGGTCTCGGCGGTTTCGAATCCCATCGCCCGTACGAACTTTCCGGCGGCATGCAGCAGCGTGCCGCCCTCGCCCGTGCCTTGGTGATGAACCCGAAGGTGCTACTGATGGACGAACCGTTCGCCGCGCTCGATGCCCAGACCCGTCACCGCATGCAGGCGTTTCTGCTCGAACTGTGGGACAAGATCGGCGCCACCATCATCTTCATCACCCACGATATCGACGAGGCGATCATATTGGGCGATCGTCTGGTCGTCATGCAGGCCCGCCCCGGCCGCATCGCGATCGATCAGCCGATTCCCCTCGCCCGCCCCCGAAGCTGGGACATGACGCTGGAGCCCGACTTTCTCCATCTCAAGCGCAGGGTCATGTCGGTTCTGGCAGCGTAGTCCCGACCTCATCGTCCATTCGCCCGGCCGGCTGGCGGCGCATCACCACCACTAGCGCAATGACGAACAGCGTCACCAGCATGGCGAACACCCCGGAATACCCCAGCCGCGCCATTGCGGCGGCGGCGATCAGCGGCCCGGTGCACGCGCCCGAAGCCCAGGCGAACAGCACCCCCGAACTCACCCCGAGCAATTGCTCCTGCGCCGCCCGGTCGGCGGTCAACCCCACGCCGAGCCCATAGAGCACCCCCGCCGTCGCGCCATACACCGCACCAAACGCCGCGAACCAGACCAGACCATGACTGACGAACAACCCCGCGCACGCCGCCACCGCCACCGCGAGCACCAGCCGCACGATCACCACCCGCCGAATCCGGTCCGCCAGCATCCCCACCGGAAACTGCATCGCCATCCCCGCGAGCAGGCTCAGCGACACTGCAACCGAAACCCCGTCCTGCCTGATCCCGGCGCGTTCCATCACTACCGGAAACATCGAGAAAAACATCCCGCTCGACATTCCGGCGGTAAAGCAGGTCACCACCCCGGCAGGCGAGAGCGCCCATAAATCCCGCAGCGACAGCCGCGCCCGCGCCGGCAGCGCCGGCCCTACCCTCGTCAATATCGTGGTCGGCAGCAACGCGGTCAGAAACGCCGCCACCCCGAGGCTCAGCAGCGACCCGGCGGACTTGAACAGCGAGAGCGAGGACGCCCCCAACACGCTGCCGGTCCAGCTTGCGAACATGTAAAACCCGAACACCCGCCCCCGCACCCCGCGCCGCGCCGTGGCATTGAGCCAGCTTTCCACCACGGTGAACACGCCGATGCTGCACATCCCGACGACGAAGCGGATGCCGATCCACGGCACCACCGATCCCACCCCGCGCGTCAGCAGCGTCGCATCCGCCGCCACCACGCAGAAAATCACCAGCGCCCGGATATGCCCGATCCGCATCAGCACCCACGGCACCACCAGGCTGCCCACCAGCGTCCCGCCATAATAGGCCGACGCCACGATCCCGATCGCGAAGGTCGCAATCCCGTGGGAAAGCAGCAAAATCGGGGTCAGCGGCGTCAGCAGCCCCAGCGCGATCTGGGCGAACAGCACGGTCGCGTAGAGCGGCGCATATTTTATCATTGCAGTGAACGGACGACCCTGGCTGGAAGACCCGATTATCGCAGATCGCGCCTGCCCCCGAAAGCAGATCGACGCCGTAGCGATATGACGAAATCAGATAGGCAAATCGCATTTTTGCGCTGGCCGGATGTTTCAGTTTGGCAGCATTGTGGTTTCCGCAGGCGAGAGGAAGCGCTTCTTTTTTGTAAAAAAGAAGCAAAAAACTTTTTTTGATCTGGGTCTCAAGTGGCTTAAACGCCCCAGTCCCAAAGGAACAAAGTTTTTCTGCTTCTTTTTGTTCACAAAAAGAAGTCTTCCCGCTTCCTGCCCGCTTTCACCCGCCCTGCACACAAATGATTTGATCTGACCGGAAAATCCCCCCACACTCGCTCCGGATCACATCACCCTGCCAAGCCGCCGGGCCCAAACCCAACCGGGTTCACGCCCAGACATGAACAAGCATCGGGAGACCAACAGGTGACGCGTCAATCCAACGATTTCGACCTTCTCCGCCGCAGCGCGAACGAGCTGCAGAGCCACGTCATCGACGAATACCTCGCCGGACATATCGACCGTCGCGGCCTGCTCCGCCACGGCACCGCCTACGGTCTGTCCGCCGCCATGCTCGCCGGCCTTCTCGGCACCCCCGGCCTCGCCCGCGCCGCCGGCAAACCGGGTGCCACCATCCGCGTCGCCATGCTCGGCCCGACCGGCCCGATCAACCCGATCACCGTGGGCGACACCGGCGGCCTCTGCATGCTCCAGCAGGCCGGCGAATTCCTCTGCCTCGACGATCCCACCCTCCATCTGAAACCCCAGCTCGCCACCTCCTGGTCGTCGGACAAAACCGGCGC
Organism: Acidiphilium acidophilum; assembly: GCF_033842475.1. Classification (NCBI taxonomy): domain Bacteria; kingdom Pseudomonadati; phylum Pseudomonadota; class Alphaproteobacteria; order Acetobacterales; family Acidocellaceae; genus Acidiphilium; species Acidiphilium acidophilum. The sequence continues at coordinate 3,313,663 of NZ_JAWXYB010000018.1, forward strand.
GATCTGGACCTTCAAGCTCCGCAAAGGCGTGAAATTCCACGGCGGCAAGCCGATGACCGCGGATGACGTGGTCTATTCCCTCGCCCGCCTCGCCGACCCCAAACTCGGCTCCAACGCCCTCTCGACCTTCAAGGGCGTGCTCAGCCCCAAAGGCGTCGTCAAGGTCGACGATCACACCGTCGCCTTCCATCTTGACGCCCCGAACGGCAACTTCCCCTATCTGGTCTCGTCGGACAACTACAACGCCATCATCTGCCCCGCCGGGTCGGACGCCGCGAAATATCAGGAAAAATTCGAAGGCACCGGCCCCTTCATCCTCGATAAATACACGCCGGGTCGCGGCGCCAGCTTCCTGCCCAACCCCCACTGGTGGGGCGGCAAGGTCCTGCCCGCCCGCACCGAATTCAGCTTCTACACCAACCAGCAATCGCAAATCCTCGCCTTGCAGGGCAATCAGGTCGACGTCATCCAGCAAATCGCGGTGCAGGGCGCGCAGGGCCTGTTGAACAACCCGAGCGTCAAGATCCTCAACCTCCGCTCGTCGGCCCACCGTCAGGTCCACATGCGCTGCGACATGGCCCCCTTCACCGACAAACGGGTCCGCCGCGCCGTCGCCCTCACCCTCAACCGCCCCGGCATCATCCAGGGCCTGTTCCGCGGCTATTCCGACCTCGGCAACGACAGTCCCTTCGCCCCCATCTTCCCCTCGACCAACAAATCCGTCCCCCAGCGCGCCATGAACATCGCCGAGGCCAAGCACCTGATGGCGGAAGCCGGCATGTCCAAAGGTGCCACCGTCACCCTCACCACGGAACAGGTCCAGGAAATCCCCGACTACGCCGTCCTGATCCAGAACGCCGCCGCCGAAATCGGCATCAAAATCAACCTGAAAATCGAAACCGGCGCCGCCTATTACGGTGCCGCCACCTTCGGAAATTCGGACTGGCTCGACAGCCAGATGGGCATCACCGATTACGGCGCGCGCGGCGTGCCCAATGTCTTCCTCGCCGCCCCCCTGCTCAGCAACGGCACCTGGAACGCCGCCCATTTCAAAAACCCGACCTACGACAAGCTGGTCGCCGACTACATCGCCGACGTCGATCTCAGCCGCCAGCGCGTCACCTCCGGCAAGATCGAACGCCTCCTGCTCGATGAAACCCCGATCATCTTCGCCTATTTCTACAACTACCTCGCCGCCACCGCCCCCAACGTCTCCGGCGTCGCGGTCACCGGCATGTCCCAGGTCTTCCTGCAACACGCAACCATCGCCTGACCATGGGCATCTGAACCATGCCCGCCCGCCTCGCGACAATGCTGGCCCAGCGTCTCGGCCTCGCGCTGATCACGCTCTGGCTGCTCAGCATGGTGGTGTTCGCCGGCGCGCAACTCCTCCCCGGCAATGTCGGCCGCGCCATCCTCGGCCCACTCGCCAGCCCGGTCGCCGTCGCCACCCTCAACCGCCAGCTCGGCACCAACCTGCCCATCCCGGTCCAATACTGGCGCTGGATCAGCAATTTCGTCACCGGCAACATGGGTATCTCCTACACCTACCGCACCCCGGTCGCCCCCTTCGTCATCGCCGCCCTGCTGAACTCCCTCAAACTCGCCGCCGTCGCCTTCGTCATCGTCGTCCCCCTCTCGATCATCGGCGGCGTCTACGCGGCGATGCACGCCCGCACCTGGATCGACAAAACCATCAGCATCGCCGGCCTCTCAATGACCGTGATCCCCGAATTCGTCTCCTCGATCATCCTCATCCTGATCCTCGGCATCTGGCTCCACTGGCTCCCCATCGCCGCCACACCCCCACCCCATGCCGGCCCGCTCGTGGTGATCGACCACCTCATCCTCCCCGCTTTGCCGCTTGTCTTCATCCTGTTCGGCTACATCGCCCGCATGGCCCGCGCCGGCACCATCGACGCCCTCGATGCCGACTACACCCGCACCGCCATCCTCAAGGGCCTGCCCCGATCCGTGGTCATCCGCCGTCACGTCCTGCGCAACGCCCTGCTCCCCACCATCACCGTCGTCGCCACCCAGGTCGGCTACCTCGTCGGCGGCCTCGTCATCGTCGAAACCCTGTTCCGCTACCAGGGCATCGGCAGCCTCATCCTCACCGCCGCCCGCTCGAAAGACTTCCCCATGCTCGAAGGCGGCATCCTCACCATCGGCATCGTCTACGTCCTCGTCACCATGCTCGCCGACATCGCCCTGATCCTGCTCAACCCCCGCCTGCGCACCGGAGGCCGCTGACATGAGCCAGGCCCTCCCCATCCTCACCGACCCCACCACCCCCGGCACCAGCCACCTCCGCGCCGTCCTCACCGCGCCGATGTTCATCGTCGGCGCCACCATCCTCACCTTCTGGATCGTCTGCGCCATCCTCGGCCCCGAAATCGCCCCCTACAGCCCCTACGCCGACGACCTCATGAACACCCTCGCCCCGCCCAGCGCCGCCCACTGGTTCGGCACCGACCAGCTCGGCCGCGACATCTTCTCCCGCGTCATCGTCGGCGCCCGTTCCATCCTCTCGGTCGCCCCCCTCGCCACCCTGCTCGGCACCCTCCTCGGCACCACCATCGGCCTGATCACCGGCTATTTCGGCGGCTTCATCGATACCGCGATCAGCCGCTTCATCGAGGTTCTCCTCGCACTGCCCCTCATCATCGTCGCCCTCCTCGCCCTCGTTGCCCTCGGCCCCTCCAACACCACCGTCATCGTCGTCATCGGCCTGATCTTCGCCCCCCTCATCGCCCGCACCGTCCGCGCCGCCGTCCTCTCCGAACGCGAACTCGATTACGTCGCCGCCGCCCAGCTCCGCGGCGAATCCTCCCTCCACATCATGTTCGTCGAAATCCTCCCCAACGTCATGGGCCCCATCCTGGTCGAAACCACCGTCCGCCTCGGCTACGCCATCTTCACCGTCGCCTCCCTCAGCTTCCTCGGCTTCGGCATCCAGCCCCCCTCGCCCGACTGGGGCCTCGCCATCTCCGAAAACTACCAGCTCATCACCGGCGGCTACTGGTGGACCGTCACCTTCGACGCCATCGCCATCGCCTCCCTCGTCATCGCCGTGAACCTCATCGCGGACGGCATCCAGGGCGCGATCGAATGACCCAAACCACCCTCACCACCCCCACCCTCGAAACCCTAACCCCCGCCGCCACACCCGCCGCCACAACCGCCTTGGCCCCCGCCTTGGCAATCGAAAACCTCGACGTCGCCTACCGCACCCGGGGCCGCGACCTCAAAGTCCTCCGCAACGTCTCCTTCACCATCGGCCCCGGCGAAAGCTACGGCCTCGTCGGCGAATCCGGCTGCGGCAAATCCACCGTCGCCCTCGCCGCCCTCGCCGCCCTGCCCCGCAACGGCTTCGTCCGCGCCGGCACCATCCGCGTCGCCGGCCAAACCCTCGCCAGCCTCACTCCCCACGCCCTCCGCCGCCTCCGCGCCGAACAGATCTCGATGGTCTATCAGGATGCCGGGCGCGCCCTGAACCCCTCGCTGACCATCCACCGCCAGATGGCCGAAGTCTTCGACCTCCTCCCCCCCACCAGCGCCGACACCCGCGAGCGCTGCACCGCCATCCTCACCCGCGTCCAAATCTCCGCCCCCGCCCGCGTGCTCGACGCCTACCCCCACCAACTCTCCGGCGGCATGCTCCAACGCGTCGTCATCGCCATGGCCCTCGCCAAACAACCGAGCCTCCTCGTCCTCGACGAACCCACCACCGCCCTCGATGCCACCGTCGAAGCCGAAGTGCTCGACCTCATCGCAACCCTCCGCCACGAATTCTCAACCGCCATCCTCTTCATCAGCCACAATATCGGCGTCATCGAACGCATGTGCGACCGCGTGGGAATCCTCTACGCCGGCAGCCTGGTCGAAACCGGCCCCACCGAACCCCTGCTCCGCCGCCCGCTCCACCCCTACACCACCCGCCTGCTCCGCTGCCTTCCCACCCCCGGACGCAGCAAAACCACCGCCCGGCTCGACACCATCAAAGGCTTCCTGCCACCCCCCGGCGCCACCCTCCCCGGCTGCGTCTTCACCGACCGCTGCGATCTCGCAACCGAACTCTGCCGAACCACCCCCCCACCCGAACACCACGCCCCCGCCAGCTCGCCCACCCCCCACACCGCACGCTGCCACCACTGGCAACGCGCCGCCGAACTCCCCACCACCCCGCCCACCACCACAACCACACCCACCCCCACCAGCGTACCCACCCGCGCTCCGGCCGAACCCGTCCTCCGCGCCACCAACCTCTCCAAAACCTTCCACCTCGGCCCCCACCGCCTCCAGGCCGTCACCGACATCTCCCTCACCCTCGCCGCCGGCGAAACCATCGGCATCGTCGGCGAATCCGGCTCCGGCAAAACCACCCTCGCCCGCCTCCTCCTCGGCCTCATCCAGCCTGACCCCGGCGGCACCATCGAACTCACCGGCCACCCCACCGCCCCCACCGCCGCCGCCCGCACCCGGGCCCAGCAGAAATCCCTCCAAATCGTCTTCCAGAACCCCGATTCCGCCCTCAACCGCGCCCACACCGTCCGCCACCTCATCACCCGCGCCCTCGCCCGCCTCGCCAACCTCTCCGGCCCCGCCCGAACCACCCGCCTCGCCGAACTCATCCACGCCGTCCGCCTCACCGACCGCCACCTCCCCATGCGCCCCCGCCAACTCTCCGGCGGCCTCAAACAACGCGTCGCCATCGCCCGCGCCTTCGCCGGCTCCCCCGAAATCGTCATCTGCGACGAACCCACCTCCGCGCTCGACGTCTCGGTCCAGGCCGCCATCCTCAACCTCCTGGCCGACCTCCAGGCGCGCGAACACACCAGCTACATCTTCATCAGCCACGACCTCGGCGTCGTCCGCTACCTCTCGGACCGCATCGCCGTCCTCTACCTCGGCCGCATCATGGAAATCGGCCCCGCCCACAGCGTCTTCGAAGGCCCCCACCACCCCTACACCGAAGCCCTCCTCTCCTCGATCCCAACCCCGCTCCAACCCAAAACCACCCGCATCCGCCTCCAGGGCGAAATCCCCAGCGCCCTCAACCCCCCCACCGGATGCCCATTCCACACCCGCTGCCCCCGCAAACTCGGCCCCATCTGCGAAACCACCACCCCCCCACCCGAAACCCTCGACAACCACACCATCGCCTGCCACATCCCCCGCCCCCAACTCGGCCGCCGCCCGTAAGGCAAAAAGAAGCAAAGGCAAGGCTTCTTTTTTGCAAAAAAGAAGCAAAAAACTCCCATGAGTCGGGCCGAACGCCGCTGAAACGACCGAGCACGAACCAAATCGCACCCGCTGCAAAATACCCGTCATCGCGAGGAGCGCTCGCGACAAAGCAATCCATACCGAAGCATCCAACAGATGCGTCAATGGCAACGATTCTGGGTGTAAAGGGGTCCGCACATCTGACTGGGTAGCAGCCACGCAGCTTGGGATCAGCTACCCGTCGGGCTTGAGGACTGAAGCAGCCAACAGAACCACGACCTTGTGAATTTATGACAGTCGGCTGCCCATCGTCGCGCCCGACGGCGAAGACGCGGCCCTCCTGTGGACAAGCCCGGCACGAACTGTGTTCTCCCGGCCCGGCCCACAGGCCAGCGACTGCCAACAAGCTTCACAACGCCACATCAACCGAAGGATTGGTGCCGAATTGGGTCCGGAGGATCATGTTTACCTGAAACTGTGACACCAGCCCAAGCTTACTCTCCCCCGGAACCTGTCGGGCCTCCTGGCACCACCGCGCCACAAAAGGCAGGGCAGCGCATCAACAGACGCAAGCGCCTGGTCGGTTAGGCACGCTTCTGACGGGAGCGAACAACAAGGCCCAGACCCAGAAGGCCAGTACCAAGCAACAGCAACGAGCCAGGTTCCGGAACCGGGATTTCCTGGGCGCTCGATGTCACAGCAGCGAATTCAAACGAGACTTTCTGGCTTCCAGCGACAACCTCATTGAATCCGCCATCGACATTAATGTTGATGTAAGCTGATCCACCATACGTCCGGACACCGGTGGCAGGGACATTTGCCGCTGCTGCGACCTCGGCGCCTGTGATCGATCCGAGCAGCGTTGAACCATTATAAAAGGACAGAACATTTTCGTTATTAGGCTGACCATCGACCGAACCCCAGAGCAGTCCGAGGTAGCTCTGCGAGGTCCCAAACGTGAAATCGATTGTTCCGTTCGATGTCGGGGATACGGAATAGCTTCCGGAGATCGACGGATCGGATGTCAGCCCGGTCGAGAAATAAGGTCCGGAATAGGCTGTTCCGGCGGCGTCGGTGATCGGCGCAGCATACTTGTCCGCTACGCTACCGGTGACGATTGCACCCGGATAAGTAGCCGTGATTGTGACGTTACCCGTGGTGCCGGCCACAGCAGCGATCGGGGTTGTACCAGTTAGCAGGGCGCTCGGCGATCCGTAGAAGTTGATGGCACCTGCATGAGCGATTCCAACAGTCGCAAATCCCGCTACAGCACTTGCGAGTAGTATTGATTTTAAGGATATTCTCATTTTTTACGATCCAATCTCATTTACGAAGTTGACGTTCTTGCCATTTCTAGCCCGGCCACTCTATAAAGCAAAAAACATGCCACAATGAAAAGTACTCGGAATACAGTCTATTAGCGAAAACGAAACATTAGGCATTGCTCGGAAGTGTAAAGAATTCTGACACACGATTTCTTGATCCATGAGACGCATCACCATTCACACCCTCCCCTGTCTTGCCGACCAGTTTCACACATTGGCGGGGTCGCGAGGGCGAAGCCTGCGGCCATTGAGGCGAAACATGCCTATCCGGCACGCATGGTTTCTGGTCCCGGAGGCCTGTAGTAGCCGTTCCAGCCTCCGAGGCGTGCCACGATCCAGCAAAGCCATGCGAGAGAACGGGGCGGATGAGGGTGTTGCTGGCGCCGTGTTTTGCCGTCGAGCGTCGGGGCGATAGCCTCGGCAGCCGGCATCAGCGTGGCGTCGATTGAAATGTGTGAGTGCCGTGGGGGCAGCGGGAAGGAGGAAGAAAGCGCTTCTTTTTTGAAAAAAAGAAGCAAAAAACTTTAATTCCCTGAGTCCGTGCCAGTCGAAACGCCCATGTCCCAGATTAAAGGAAGTTTTTTGCTTCTTTTTTCCAAAAAAGAAGCCTTGCTCACTTCCCTGCCCCCACCAACGCCTTCCCGCCCACCCCGGCAGCCACGCGTCTCTCGTAGCCTGAGGAATAACGGCCGGCCAGCAGCACGGGAACCTTGCGCCTCGCCCATGTTCGCGCGATGGCGATATCAGATCCAGCGTTTCAGGAGCATCCCATGATCACCGGCAGTTTCCCCACCACCCGCCTGCGCCGCAACCGGCTCGATCCGTGGACCCGCCGCATGGTCGCCGAGACCACGCTTTCGGTGGACAATCTGATCTGGCCGATCTTCGTCCGCGCGGGCGAGGGCGAGCCGACTCCGGTTGCCACCATGCCCGGCGTGGTCCGTGTCGGGCTCGACCGGCTGGCGAGGCATGTCGAGGACGCGGCCCGCCTCGGCATCCCCGCCATCGCCCTGTTCCCCGCGACCCCCGCCGACCTCAAGACCGCCGAGGGCACCGAGGCGCTGAACCCGGAAAACCTGATCTGTCAGGCCGCGCGCCTGCTCAAGGCGGAATTCCCCGATCTCGGCCTGATCGGCGATGTCGCGCTCGACCCCTACACCGATCACGGGCATGACGGCGTGCTGCGTAATGGCTACGTCGCCAACGACGAATCGGTGGAGATTCTCGAACGTCAGGCGGTCAATCAGGCCCAGGCCGGCATCGACATCATCGCCCCCTCGGACATGATGGACGGGCGGATCGGCAGCATCCGCACCGCACTCGATGCCGAGGGGCTGATCCACACCCGCATCATGAGCTACGCCGCAAAATACGCCTCCGCCTTTTACGGCCCGTTCCGCGAGGCGCTCGGCTCGAACGCCGCCCTCAAGGGCGACAAGAAAACCTACCAGATGAACCCGGCCAATTCGGATGAAGCCCTGCGCGAAGTCGCGATGGATCTGGATGAAGGGGCGGACATGGTCATGGTCAAGCCCGGCATGCCCTATCTCGACATCGTCCGCCGCGTCCACGAGACGTTCCACGTCCCCACCTTCGCCTATCAGGTGTCCGGCGAATACGCGATGCTGGCCTCCGCGATGAATCTCGGCCTGATCGACCGCGAACGCGGCATTCTGGAAACATTGATGGGATTTCGCCGGGCCGGCGCTTCGGGGGTGCTGACGTATTTCGCGGTCGAAGCGGCGCGGCTGCTCAGGGCGTAAAAGGGAACACAGCGTCTTCTTTTTTGTGAACAAAAAAGAAGCAAAAAAACTTCGGTGATCAGGGGTGGTGCGGGTGAAGCCGCTCACGCCCCTGATCGTCGAGCCTTTAAATCCGGCGGCGTCCGCCGACCAGCGCGTGGTAGATCACCAGCACCACGACCGCACCGATCACGGCCACGATCAGACTATATATGTTGAACCCGGTCACCCCCACGCTGCCGAACGCGTTGAAGATGAACCCGCCGACGATCGCGCCGATGATGCCGAGCACCATGTCGAGAATCAGCCCCTCACCCTGCTTGTTCACAAGCTTGCTGGCGATGAAACCGGCGATCAGGCCCAGAACGAGCCATGCAATGATACCCATGTGAAGTCACCTCTTGTTGTTTGATATGATCCCGATGCCTCGAACACGCACCGGCCCCCGGCATCGGGGCCGGGAGCCGGGTCAAATCCCGTTGAAACTCAGCGCTTGACGGCGTCGCGGACCTTGTCCTTCGCTTCGCCGACCTTGCTCTGAACCTTGCCGGCGGCCTGATCGGCCTTGCCTTCGGCCACGGTCCGGTCATTGCCGGTCACCTTGCCGACGGCTTCCTTGATATTGCCTTTGACCTGCTTGGCCGCGCCGTCGATACGATTATGGTCAACCATTGTTCCGCTCCGTGATGTGGATGGCGGCAATCGATACCGCCATGCCTCACAGATAGGAGAGACGAAATCACGGTTCGAGAGGTGGTTCGACCGGAATGGTCAATATTACGAAAACAACATGACCTGGTTAGACCATGCCGAGCGCACGACGATAGACGTCGATCAGCATTTCCTGTTCCTCGACTTCCGCGGGTTCCTGCTTGCGCATCCGGATCAGCTGGCGCAGCACTTTCACGTCGAACCCGGCTGATTTCGCCTCGGAATAAATGTCCTTGATGTCCGAAGCCAGCGCCTTGCGCTCCTCTTCCAACCGCTCGATCCGCTCGACGATGCTCTTGAGCCGGTCGGCCGCGATATTGCCGGTGGTCGCGTGGTCGGCGGTCGCCTGATCAGCGGTGTCGAGAGCCATCGAAAATCTCCAGCCAGAGGGAGCGCGCGGGATAGAACCGCCCCGCCCGCCGGTCAATGCCCCCCGGTCAATGCCCAAGCTTGTCCTTTGTTCGCCCAGCACCTATTGCCGGGCGATGGTATCGCGCATCATCACGCGCTGGGGCACGCCGTATCGCCCGGCCCTGTCCGGACTGCTCTGGATGGCCGTCCTGCTGGGCGCGCTGGTCTGGCTCGACGGTTTGCATGACGGCCTGTTCCTGGTGCCCCCTTTCGCCGCGACCATGACCATCCTGATCTACCTCCCCGCCGTGTCGATCGCGCAGCCCTACGCGATCATCGCGGGCTCGACCTCCGGCGCGCTGATCGGCACCGCCCTCACCCTCGTCTTCGGCTTCGGCCCGGAAGTCGCCATGGCCGCCGCCCTGGTCGCGGTCATCGCCCTGCCCTTGCTGCGCGCCTACCACCCGCCCGGCATCGCGCTCGCCATGTATCCGGCCCTGCTGCACCCCGGCATCGCCTTCGCGCCCCGCGTGGTCCTGCCGTTCACCCTCCTCGCGGTGACCAGCGCGACCGCCATGAGCCGGCTGGTCCGCGCCTGGCCCCGCTACCCGGCAGCGTTGTAACCCGATGCCGATGCGCTCACATATGCGTGACAGCCTATATGATTATGCCGGGGCAATTCCCCCGGTAGAATGAGGAAACGATGAAACTGCTGCCCGCTTTGCTCGGCCTCCTCCTGCTGTTCGCCCTGTCGGCCCCGGCCCGGGCGGCGGAAAGCAACCGGGCGGTCTCCTCGCGCGCAACCGTCTCGCTGGTCTCCGCGACCACCGCTGCCGATACCACCAGCCTGAAACTCGGCCTGCTGTTCCGCCTCAAGCCCGACTGGCACATCTACTGGTCCGATCCCGGCGATGCCGGCGAACCGCCCTCGATCAGCATCACCGCCCCGAAAGGTGCCACCGCCGGACCCTTCGCCTACCCCGCGCCGCACTGGCTGGTCGCCAGCGGTGTGGGCGACTACACCGAAACCGGCACGGTCCTGCTGCCCTTCACCCTCAAACTGCCGCAACCGGGGGCCACCACCATCACCGCCAGCGCCAACTGGCTGGTCTGCGACCCGAAAATCTGCGTCCCCGAAAGCGGCACGTTCACCCTCGCTCTGCCCGGCGGCAGCGCGCACGCTTCGCCGCAGGCCCCGCTCTTCGCCGAAGCCGCCGCGCAGATGCCCCGCCCTTCGCCGTTCCACGCCACGATCGCCCCCGGCGGCCTGTTGGCGATCACCGGCAGCAGTCTGAACGATGCGGCGGTGAAATCGGCCCATTTCTACCCCGATGATCCCAGCGTCATCGCCAATGCCGCCCCGCAGAAACTCGGCTTCGTCCGGGGCGGCTTCACCCTCGCGCTCACTCCGGCGGATGCGAAAAAACCGCTCACCACCCTGTCCGGCGTGCTCGAAATCACCGATCCCGCGGGCCAGACCGAAGCCCTGACCCTCACCGCCACACCCGGCGCCGCCCCCGCGCCGCTGCACGTCACGCCCTGGTATGTCTGGATCGCCGGGGCCCTGCTCGGCGGGCTGATCCTCAACCTGATGCCCTGCGTGTTCCCGGTGCTCGCGATCAAGGCGATGGCGGTCGCCCGCCTCGGCCATGACGATCGCGCCCGCGCCCGCCACGAATCGCTGGCCTACACGCTCGGCGCGGTGATCGCGATGATGATCCTCGGCGGCATCCTGCTCGCCATCCGCGCCGGCGGCACCGCACTCGGCTGGGGCTTCCAGTTCCAGTCCCCGGTGTTCATCGCGATCATGGCGTGGCTGGTCTTCGCGATCGGGCTGAACTTCGCCGGGCTGTTCGCCATCTCGGGGATGGAAAACCTCGGCTCGGGTCTTGCCGCGCGCGGCGGCCTGCTCGGCAGTTTCGCCACCGGCCTGCTCGCCGTGGTGGTCGCAACCCCCTGCACCGCGCCCTTCATGGGCGGTGCGCTCGCCGCCGCCCTCGCGGCACCGCTCGCCCTCGGCCTGAGCATTTTCGCCGCCCTCGGCCTCGGCATCGCGCTGCCCTTCGTCCTGATCGCGATCATCCCGGCGGTCGCCCGCCTGCTGCCCCGTCCCGGCGCGTGGATGGACATCCTGCGCCAGATCCTCGCCTTCCCGATGTTTGCCACCGCGATCTGGCTGCTCTGGGTGATGGCGCTGGAAGCCGGCGCCTCGGGCGTGCTCATCGTCGGTGCCGGCGCGGTGCTGATCGCCTTCGCCCTTTGGCTGCTCCGGTTCCGGGGCGTGTTCACCAAAGGCCTCGCCGTCCTCGCGGTCGCCGCCGCCCTGTTCCTGCTGCCGCGCATCACCCCCGCCGATGCCGGGGCCGCGACCGGCAAGGCCACCGGAATCGCCGACAGCCAGCCCTTCTCGACCACCAAGCTCGCCGCCCTGCGCGCAGCGGGCAAGCCGGTGTTCGTCGACATGACGGCGGCGTGGTGCATCACCTGCCAGGTCAACGAACGGGTCGCGCTGGAACCGGCCAGCGTCCAGCGCCTGTTCCGCACCCATCAGATCACCCTGATGATCGGCGACTGGACCCGCCGCAACCCCGCGATCACCCGGTTTCTCGCCGCCCATGGCCGCGACGGCGTGCCGATCTATGTCTATTACCCGCCCGATCATGCGAAACCGGTCGTGCTCCCGCAGATTTTAACCCCCTCGATCGTGACCGGTGCGATAAACGGGGCGACGTAACCATAGCGGAGCGCGACATGCCCCCCACATCGCAACAGCCATGACCACGATCTCCCGCATCCTCGCGCGCGCCGCACTCACGGGCCTCACCGCACTTACGGGCCTCACCTCGGGCACCGCCGCCGCCGCCATGCTCCCCCCGATCGGCCTGTGGCAGGGGCGCTACACCTGCGCCCAGGGCGACACCGCGCTGGCCCTGCAGATCACCGCGATCAGCCCGACACGGGTGACCGCGATCTTCTATTTCCACGCTCTGGCGGCCAATCCCGCCGTGCCGCAAGGCTGCTTCGCGATGACCGGCTCGTTCAACCCCGCCACCCGCCATCTCGCCTTGCACCCGACCCACTGGCTCTCGCAGCCGCCCTTCTATGTCTGGACCGGCCTGTCCGGCACGGTCCGGCGCAGCGGCACCGCGATGACCGGCACGATCCAGGGCCCTGCCTGCACCGATTTTTCACTGACCCCGAGCACCACCCTCCCGGTCCCGCCCGCACCGCCCGCCTGCCGGTTGGATCAGAACGGGCCGACAGTGTAGAGCAGACCACGAAGCAGGACAGGGACCGACCATGAAGAGCGCCGCACAACTACGCCACCTCGCCGCCACCATCGCCGCAGCCGCGATCATCGGCACCGCAGGCATCGCCACCGCCGCCACCACAACCGCACCCAGCGCAACGCCCGTGGCCCCGCCCCAGGTCGCCCAATGCGCGGGCTGCCACAGTGCCAACGGCATGGGCAATCCGGTCGCAGGCTTCCCCGCCCTCGCCGGCCAGCCCACCGCCTATCTCGAACACCAGCTCTACGCCTTCAAACACGGCACCCGCCGCAACGCGATCATGAAAAGCTTCGCCACCGGCCTCACCGCGGCGGACCGCAAGGCGATCGCCACCTATTACAACAGCCTGCCGGTGGTCGCACCCGCCTCGCTGCCCGCCGCCCCGAGCGATGATCTCGGCAAAACCATCGCGCTGCACGGTGCGGGCGTCGGCACCGCGCACGTCATCCCGGCCTGCGCCTCCTGCCACGCCGCCGGCGGCCTCGGCCGCGCCCCGGCATTTCCCCGCCTCGCCGGCCAGCCCGAGCAATATCTCGAAGCCCAGCTGATCGACTGGCGGAAAGGCTCGCGCAACGAGAGCAACCTCCATCTGATGCGCAACATCGCAAAAGACCTCACCGCCCAACAGATCAAGGCGGTCGCGCAATATTACGCCTCCCTGCCGCCCACCGGAACCTCCGGCTCCTGAACCATCAGGGGTGGCGAACCCGGCTGGCCCGATAGCGCGCGATATTGGCCAGCTGCTCGCTGAATGTCCGCGCGAACATATGCCCGCCCGCTCCGTTCGCCACGAAATACAAATCCTTCGTCGCCGCCGGATGCAGCACCGCCTCGATCGCCCGCACCCCCGGTGCCGCGATCGGCCCCGGCGGCAATCCGTGATGCAGATAGGTATTGTACGGGCTGTCCACCGCCAGATCATGGTCATCGACCCGATGGGTCAGCGCGGTCGCCCTGCCCTTGGTGACCGCGTAGATCACCGTCGGGTCCGCCTGCAATTTCATGTTCTGCTTCAGCCGGTTCTCATACACCCCGGCAATCCGGGGTAACTCCGACGCGACCGGCGTTTCGAGCTGCACGATCGACGCGAGAATCACCGCCTGCCGGGGCGTATCCAGCGGCAATCCCGGCGCGCGCCCCGCCCACGCCTTCGCAAGCGCCTTCCGCATCGCCCGCTGCATCCGCGCGAGAATCGCCTTGCGGCTGGCATCATAGATATAGTCATAGGTCTGCGGCAGCACGCTGCCTTCCGGCGGCGGCGCGACATGCCCGGTCGCGCGTGGCAGGGCGTTGATGATGTCGGCAATCTGGGTCGCGGTCAGCCCATCCGGGATCGTCGCCTTGTGCTGCACCGCCGGGCCGAACCGCAGCGTATGCAGCACCCGCCGCAGGCTGCCATGCGCGACGAACGTATATTCACCGGCCTGCAACGGCCCCTGCCCCCGCGTCAGCCACGCCGCCATCTCGAAGATCAGCGGATATTCGATCACCCCGGCCCTGTGTAATGCTGCCGCAACCGTTGCGGTCCCGCCCGGCGGGATCACCACGTTGCGGGTCACGCGCAGCGCGCCCGGTCCGTCGTAACTTTCCTGAACCGCCATCCGGCCGAGGTTCAGCGTCACCACCAGCGTCAGCAGCAGCAGGATCAGGCGGCCACGACCGAACACGGGCCCGCCGCGCTCAGCCCGCCTTGCGGAACAGGATCGATGCGTTGGTCCCGCCGAAGCCGAAACTGTTCGACAAGGCGATATCGATCCGCCGCCGCTGCGCCTCGTGCGCCACCCGGTCGATCACGCTGGCCCGGCTCGGCTCGTCCAGATTAAGGGTCGGCGGTGCCACCCCGTCGCGGATCGCCAGAATCGAGAACACCGCCTCGATCGCCCCCGCCGCGCCGAGCAGATGCCCGGTCGCCGATTTGGTCGAGGACATCGCGACATGCTTCGCCGCATCCCCGAACATCGTCTCCACCGCCTCAAGCTCCAGATCGTCGCCCATCGGGGTCGAGGTTCCGTGCGCATTGATATACTGCACGTCCGCCGGCACCAGACCGCCCGATTTCAGCGCCGCCTTCATCGCCCGGAACGCCCCGTCATGATGATCCGCCGGGGCGGTGATGTGGTGGGCATCGCCGGACATGCCATAACCCGCGATCTCGGCATAAATCTTCGCCCCGCGCGCTTTGGCGTGCTCGTATTCCTCAAGGAACAGCACACCCGCGCCCTCGCCCATCACGAACCCGTCGCGGTCCTTGTCCCACGGGCGCGAGGCCTTGGCCGGCGTGTCGTTGAACCCGGTCGAGAGCGCGCGCGACGCGCAGAACCCCGCGATCCCCAGCGCGCACACCGCCGCCTCGGCCCCGCCGGCGAGCATGATATCGGCATCGCCGAACGCGATCAGCCGCGCCGCATCGCCGATCGCATGAACCCCGGTCGCGCACGCGGTCACGGCGGAATGGTTCGGCCCCTTGAGACCGAATTTGATCGAGACATTGCCGGAAACCAGATTGATCAGCGCGGACGGAATGAAAAAAGGCGACAACCGGCGCGACCGCCCCTCATGCACCAGCACCGAGGCCTCATAAATGGTCTGCAACCCGCCGATCCCCGAGCCAATCATCACGCCCGCAGCGTAACGATCCTCCTCGGTCGCGGGGGTCCAGCCGGAATCCTCCATCGCCTCGGTGGCAGCCGCCATGCCGAGCTGGATGAACCGGTCCATCTTCTTCTGGTCCTTGACCGGGACCCATTCGCCCAGATCGAACCCGCCCTCGGCGCGCGTCCCCGGCGGCATCTGCCCCGCCACCTTGCACGGCAGATCGGCCGGATCGAACACGGTGATCGCACCGATGCCCGAATGGCCCTCGATCAACCGCCGCCATACCGGTTCGACGCCCACACCCAGAGGGCAGGCAATCCCCATACCGGTCACGACGACGCGCCGCATCCCCATGATCCTCTCGCTCACGCCAGGGCCGTACCGCTCACTCGGCCTTCTGCTTCTCGATGTAGTCGATCGCGTCCTTCACCGTGGTGATCTTTTCGGCCGCATCTTCCGGAATCTCGACGCCGAACGCCTCCTCGAACGCCATCACCAGTTCGACGGTATCGAGGCTGTCCGCGCCCAGATCGTCGATGAACGAGGCTTCCGGGGTCACTTTCGCTTCATCGACGCCGAGATGTTCGACAACGATCTTCTTAACCTTA
Organism: Acidiphilium acidophilum; assembly: GCF_033842475.1. NCBI lineage: Bacteria > Pseudomonadati > Pseudomonadota > Alphaproteobacteria > Acetobacterales > Acidocellaceae > Acidiphilium > Acidiphilium acidophilum. Next base: position 3,329,511 of record NZ_JAWXYB010000018.1, read on the forward strand.
TCGGCGACTTCACTCATTTTCTATCGTGCTCCTGTGACGAAATGATCGGGCGGTAACGGCAGTTGAACGGGCCGGAGCCGAAGCACAGGCCGTATTGCGAAAGTCCGGGGCGCTTAGCATGGTTCATGCAGCCGCGCCAACCATGCGCGCGCGCATTCAGCTCATCGCCATCCCGCCATTCACATGAATGACCGAACCGGTCACCCAGGCGGCGGCATCGGAGGCCAGATAAGCGACGGCGGCAGCCACATCCTCGGGCCGCCCCAACCGTCCGAGCGGAATTTTCCCGGCCAGCGCGCCACGCTGCTCCTCGCTCAGCGCATCGGTCATCGCGGTCTCGATAAACCCCGGCGCCACCAGATTGATGGTGACATGGCGCGACGCCACCTCCTGCGCCAGCGCCTTGGTCAACCCGATCAGCCCCGCCTTGGCCGAAGCGTAATTCGCCTGGCCCGGGTTCCCGGTCGTCCCCACGATGCTGCCGATATTGATGATCCGCCCCGACCGCCTGCGCATCATGAACTTCAGCGCCGCGCGCGAAAGCCGGAACGGCGCCGCCAGATCGACATCGAGCACCTGCGCCCACGCCTCGTCGCTCATCCGCACCGCCAGCCCGTCGCGCGTCAGCCCGGCATTGTTGACCAGAATATCCACCCGCCCCATCGCCGCCTCGGCAGCCACCACCAGCGTCTCCGCCGCCTTCGGATCGGCCAGATCGGCGGGAATCACATGCGCCCGCTCGCCCAGTTCTCCAGCCAGCGCCGCGAGCGCCGCCTCGCGCGTGCCCGACAACGTCACAACCGCCCCGAGCCCATGCAGCGTCCGCGCGATCGCCGCCCCGATGCCGCCCGAAGCCCCGGTAATCAGCGCGGTCCGCCCCGCCAGCGAAAACAGATCAGCCGACATGTTTGATCAAAGCCTCCAACTCCGCCGGGGTGCCGCAATTCAGGGTTTCCGCCTCGGGCGCAATCCGCCGGATCAACCCGGACAACACCTTGCCCGACCCCAGTTCGATAAACCGCGTCACGCCCGAAGCCATCATCGCCTCGACCGATTCACGCCAGCGCACCGTCGCCGTCACCTGCTCGACCAGCCGCGCCGAAATATCCTTGGGCACCGTCACCTTCGCCGCCGTCACGTTCGCAATCACCGGCACCGCAGGCGCGCGCGGCGGGGTCACCCCCAACGCCTCCTCCATCGCGATCGCCGCCGGATGCATCAACGCGCAATGAAACGGCGCGGATACCGGCAGCTTCATCGCCCGCTTCACCCCGCGCGCCTTCGCCCCCTCGATCGCCCGATCCACCGCCGCCGCAGCACCCGAAATCACCACCTGCCCGCCGCCATTATCGTTCGCGACCGAAACCACCTCGCGCCCTTCCGGCCCGGCTTCCGCCGCCGCGCAAATCTCGACCGCCACGGCAAGCTCGACCCCGAGCAACGCCGCCATCGCCCCCTCGCCCGCCGGCACCGCCTTCTGCATCGCCGTGCCGCGAACCCGCAGCAACCGCGCCGCCTCCGCCACACTGAAACTGCCCGCCGCCGCCAGCGCGGTATACTCCCCGAGCGAATGCCCCGCGAGCAACACCGCCCGCTCGCGCACCGTCACATTGCCCTCACGCTCCAGACACCGCAAAACCGCCATCGACATCGCCATCAACGCCGGCTGGGCATTCTCGGTCAGCGTCAACTCCTCGACCGGCCCCTCGAACATCAGCCGCGACAGCTTCTGCTTCAGAACCTCGTCAACCTCCTCGAAAACCTCACGCGCGGGCGCAAACGCGGCAGCCAAATCCCGCCCCATGCCCACAGCCTGACTGCCCTGACCCGGAAAAATGAAGGCGCTGACCGCCATGGACCCGTCTCCTGTATTTCGGCGCGACGTAGAGGCGACAGCCCGGCAAGTCAATTCCCGCCATCCGGCAAGGGGACAGGCAAGGCAGGACAAGCACTTTTTTTTTGTAAAAAAGAAGCAAAAAACTTCTTTGAACTTGGCCTCATGCCATTCCACCACCCAAGCCCAAGATTACAAAAGTTTTTTTGTTTCTTTTTTTTCAAAAAAAGAAGAACTTACTTCCCTTGTTATTTTCAGCACTGTCCCCCAAACCCATCATCGCAATCAAGCACTTCTTTTTTGTAGAAAAGAAGCAAAAAACTTCTTTGAGCTTGGCCCCATGCCTCTCCACAGCCCCAGTCCCAGATCAAAAAAAGTTTTTTTGCTTCTTTTTTTCCAAAAAAAGAAGCGCTTGCTTCCCCGCATCCTCCAGCCCCGCATCACGACAAACCGCCTCTGCGCCTGTATAGGCGTCCGCATGGACGAACTTCCCGTCGCCGCGATGCTGCCGGCGTTGCGCCGCTCGCTTGCCGCGACGTCGAATGCCATTCTGATCGCTCCGCCCGGTGCGGGCAAAACCACGCTGGTGCCTCAGGCTTTGCTTGACGATGCCTGGGTCGGCGGCGGCAAAATCCTCATGCTCGAACCGCGCCGCCTTGCCGCCCGCGCCGCCGCCGCGCGCATCGCGACCCTGATCGGCGAGGCTCCCGGCGGTCTGGTCGGCTATCGCACCCGGCTCGATTCCGTCATCGGCCCCCGCACCCGGATCGAGGTGATCACCGAGGGCCTGTTGACCCGCCGTCTCCTGACCGACCCGGGGCTGGATGGCGTCGCCTGCGTCATTTTCGATGAAATCCACGAACGCAGCCTCGAAGCCGATCTCGCCCTTGCGCTCACGCGCGATCTCCAGCGCGGCCTGCGCCCGGAACTGCGCCTGCTCGCCATGTCCGCCACGGCCGATGGTGCCCGCCTCGCCGATCTGCTCGCCGCGCCGGTCCTGCACAGCGAGGGCCGCGCCCATCCGGTGGACATCGAATACGCCGCGCGCGACCTCGCCGATCCGCGCGACCTGCCGGACGCCATCGCCCGCGCCATCCGCGCCGCCCTTGCCGCCCATCGCGGCGACATCCTCGCTTTCCTCCCCGGTGTGGGCGAAATCCGCCGCGCCGAAGCCGCGCTCGCCAACCTCGCCGAAGCCCGCATCGCCGTCCTGCCCCTGTTCGGCGACATGCCACCAGCCGACCAGATCGCCATTCTCACCCCCGGCGAAACCCGCCGCGTCATCCTCGCCACCTCCATCGCCGAAACCTCGCTCACCGTCCCCGGCGTGCGGATCGTGGTCGATGGCGGGTTCCGCCGCGCCCCGCAATTCGATGCCGGACGCGCCCTGACCCGCCTGATCACGCGCCGGATCAGCAAGGCCGCCGCCACCCAGCGCGCCGGCCGCGCCGGTCGCGAAGCCCCCGGCATCGCCATCCGCCTCTGGACCGAAGCGCTCCATCGCGGCCTGCCCGAATTCGACCGCCCGGAAATCATGGACGCCGAACTCGCCCCGCTCGTCCTGTCCTGCACCGCCTGGGGCGAACACCCCGCCGACCTGCCCTTCCCCGATCCCCCGCCCGCCGCCGCGCTCAAAACCGCAACCACCCTGCTCGCCACCCTCGGCGCGCTCGATCCCGCCGGCAAACTCACCGCGCGCGGCCGCCGCATGGCGGAACTCGGTGCCACCCCGCGCCTCGCCGCCCTCATGCTCGCCGCCGAAACCCCCGGCGAACAAGCCCTCGCCGCCGATATCGCCGCCCTCCTCGAAGACCGCGACCCCTTGCGCGATTCAGGCACCGCCGACATCCACACAAGGCTCGACGCAATCGCCGGACGCCATCCCGGCGATCGCGGCAGCCTCGCCCGCCTCCGTCAGGCCGCCGCCACCTACCGCACCCGGCTCGGCCTGCGGCGCGACACCCCGGCTTCCGGCGATCCCGCTGCCCTGATCGCCGCCGGCTTCCCCGACCGCATCGCGCTGCGCCGCGGCGAACCCGGCAGCTTCCGCCTCGCGGATGGCGGCGGCGCGAAACTCCCCCTCACCGACCCGCTCTCCCGCGCCCCGATGCTCGCGGTCGCCGCCCTCGGCGGTCGCGGCGCCCCCACAATCGGCCTCGCCACCCCGCTCGACCCCGCCATCATCGAAACCCGCCTTGCGGACCGCATCACCACAACCGCCGAAATCGCGCTCGAAGGCACCTCCGGCACCGTCATGCGGCGCGAACGCCGCCGCCTCGGCACCATCGTCCTCACCGACCGCAGCCTCCCCGCAACCCCGGACGACATCACACAAGCCCTGCAAGCCGCCATCACCGCCAAACCCGGCCTCCTGCCCTGGACCGACCGGACCCGCAAGCTCCAGGCCCGCACCGGCTGGATGCACCGCCTCGCCCCCGACACCTGGCCCGACCTGTCGGACACCGCCCTGATCCCCACCCTCGACTCCTGGCTGTTCCCCTACCTCGCCGGCCTCACCCGCCTGCGCGACATCGCCGCGCTCGACCTCACCGCCATCCTGCGCAACCTCCTCGGCCACACCCGCATCACCGCCCTCGACCACGCCCTGCCCGAACACCTCACCCTCCCCGGCGGGACCATCCCGATCGACTACACCACCCCGATCCCCGCCGCCGCCGCCCGCGCCCAGATGTTCTACGGCCTCGACCACACCCCCACCCTCGCAAACGGCGCCATCACCCTCCAACTCGCCCTACTGTCCCCCGCCCAACGCCCGATCGCCATCACCGCCGACCTCGCCACCTTCTGGCGCACCGGCTGGCCCGACGCCCGCAAAGATATGCGCGGACGCTACCCGAAACACGAATGGCCCGAAGAACCATGGCACGCGCCCGCGACAAGGCGGGGTCGTGGGGGTAGTTCAAGTTAAGGAAGCGCTTCTTTTTTGAAAAAAAGAAGCAAAAAACTTTCTTCACCTGAGCCTCGGGCGTTTTCAAATGCATTGCCCCAGCAAATAAAATTTTTTGCTTCTTTTTTCTAAAAAAGAAGTACTTTTTATCTTCCCCCTTATCCTTACCTGCCCCGCACCTGAAATCGCCATCACCGCCGACCTCGCCAGCTTTTGGCGCACCGGCTGGCCCGAAGCACAATGGCGCGCGCCCGCGACAAGGCGGGGTCGTGGGGCGTAGTTCAAGTTAAGGAAGCGCTTCTTTTTTGAAAAAAAGAAACAAAAAACTTTCTTCACCTGAGCCTCGGGCGTTTTCAAATGCATCGCCCCAGCGAATAAAAATTTTTTGCTTCTTTTTTATAAAAAAGAAGTACTTTTTATCTTCCCCTTATCCTTACCTGCCCCGCACTTCACAATGCGGGGCAGATCCGGACAGTCCGTTATTTCGACATCGAGCCGCTATCGTTCGCCGGCGGCGGCGGCGGCGGTGCGCCGGGGCCACCCATCGGCCCGTGCATCATGGGTCCGTGCATCATGGGTCCGTGATGCCAGCCGTGATGCCAGCCGTGGGGGCCCATCGGTCCGGGGCCGTGCGGCGGGCGTGGCATGGCGATCCGGGTCAAATCCTTGAAATTGCTGCCGATCTGCTGGACCATGACCACCGAGCCGAGTGAGTTGGTGGTTCCGACGCCGACGGCTGCGATGGTATCTCCGGTTTTGAGCATCGAGGCGATCGAGGATTTGGCGATGGCGGGGGGCGGCATATGGAGGGCGGTGCCGTCATCGAGCAGGACGCCGTTTTTTTCACCGTGGGGGCCGTAGAGGTATTGAGCGATCTTGCCCTGCACCATCATCCGGGTCGGTGCGCCGTGTCTGCCGGGGCCGAAGCCGGGCGGCGGGCCGTTATCGGTCACGGTATGGCTGCCATCGGTGATCGAGACGCCCTGGATCACCGGTTCATTGGCGGCCTTGAGGCCATGAATGGTCACGCTGTCGCCCAGTTTCACCGCGTAGGCGATCTGGGTCGACATATAGGGCGGGAACATCACGTCGGTGCCGTTCGACAGGATCACCCCGTCGATCGTCCCGCGCGGGGTGATGGTGAAGTGTTTCACCGTTCCGGTGTAGCTCGGCAGCGCGTCGATTCCGGTCGTGGTCGCGGTAGTGCTGGCCGCGTTGGCGAAGCCGGTGCCGAGCAGGGCGGCGGCGGCGCTGGCCAGAAGCAGTGTTTTCATCCGTGTCATAGCGGTTCTCCATCCGGCCGGGAGAGTCCGGCCTGAACCTCTCACTGCATATCGCGTGCCAACCGCCATGCCGTTGATTTCGCCCGATTTCAGCCTTGGCGTTCACCCCGCCCCGTCGGAACTCCCGACAGGCGGTGTCGGAAAATCCGACATGGTTTCGAGATCGTACCGCTTGAGCCGGTCGTACAGCGCCTGCCGGCTGATCCCGAGCGCGCGTGCCGCCTCGGTCCGGTTGCCCTGCGCGCGGATCAGCGCGGCGCGGATCAGCGCAATCTCGGTCGCCGCCACCGCCTCGGGCAGATTGGTCGATGCCTTCGCCTCGACCTTGCCCTGCAACGCCAGATCCCCCGGCTCGATCACCCCGGACGGCGTCAAACTCACCGCCCGCTCCAGCGTGTTGCGCAACTCCCGCACATTGCCCGGCCAGTCATGCGCGAGCAGGGCGCGCTCCGCCGCCTCGGTCAGGCGCGGCGGATGGCCGGGCCGCAGCGCCTCCAGAACATGCCGCGCCAGCAGCAGAATATCGCTGCCCCGCTCGCGCAACGGCGGCACCGCGATCGGAATCACCGCCAGCCGGTAATACAAATCCGCCCGGAACAGCCCGCGCGCCACCAGCGCCTGCAAATCCTGATGCGTCGCGGCGATGATCCGCGCATCGATCTTCACCGCAGCCCCCCCGAGCGGTGTGACCTCCCGCTCCTGCAATACCCGCAAAATCTTCGCCTGGGTCGCGAGCGGCATATCCCCGATCTCGTCGAGCAGCAGCGTCCCGCCCGCCGCCTCGCGAAACCGCCCCCGCCGCGCCGCCACCGCCCCGGTGAACGCCCCGCGCTCATGGCCGAACAACTCCGATTCCAGCAAATCCGCCGGAATCGCCGCACAATTCACCGCCACGAACGGCTTGTCCGCCCTTGCGCTGAACCGGTGAATCGCTGCCGCCACCAACTCCTTGCCCACCCCGGTCTCGCCCAGAATCAGCACACTCGCCTCCCCCGCGGCCGCGAGCCCGATCCGCTTCTGCACATCCCGGATCGCCGGACTGGCACCAATAATCGTCCCCGGCACCGCCGCCTCGACCACCGGCCCCGCCACCGCCTGGCGCAACGCCCCGCGCAGCAATTCAGCCAGCGCCTCCCGCCCGACCGGCTTGGTCAGATGATCGAACGCCCCCAGGCGCATCGCCTCGATCGTATTCTCCCCGGTCGCATAAGCCGTCAAAACCACCACCCGCGCCTCGGGCCGCATCTCCCGGATCGCCCGCAACGCCGCAATCCCGTCCATCCCCGGCATCCGCAAATCCAGAAACACCAGATCGGGACACCCCCCCGCAATCGCCTCGATCGCCGGCACCGCCCGATCGAACACCGTCACGACATGGCCGAAATCGACCAGAGTTTCGGCCAGACTCTCCCGAAACCCGGCATCGTCGTCGATGATCGTGATCGCGGCCATCAGGACGTGGGCCGGGACGGGAAGGAAAAAGTAAGGAAGGGCTTCTTTTTTGGAAAAAAGAAGCAAAAAACTTTTTTGAGTTGGGGCATGGGCGTTGTTACGGGCACGGGCCTACCGGACCGAAGTTTTTTTGCTTCTTTTTGTTCACAAAAAGAAGTCTTCCCCTGCCCTGTCCCGTCCTTCACTTCACCTCCGGCAACGTAATCACCAACACCGCCCCACCCACCGAGGGAGCCAGAACCAGCGTTCCCCCCTGAGCACGGATCATATCGCGCGCCATCGCGAGGCCGAGGCCGATCCCGTCCGGCCGCCCGGTCACGAAGGGTTCGAACGGATCGCCGAGCGACTTATCCACCCCCGGCCCGGTATCGCTGACCGTAACGATCAGGGCTCCCGCCTTCGCCGCAAGAACAGTGACGGTGCCACCTTCACCGCACGCCTCCACCGCATTGCGCAGCAGGTTCTCGATCGCACTGCGCGTCAACACCGGATCGAGCGTCCACACAATCCCGCTCTCAGGCGCCACCACCATAACCGCCGTAGCCGGCAGCGCGCCGATCGCATCGCGGATCAGGGCATCGACGCTGACGGTCACGGGCTGCACCGAGGCAGCGGTGGCAAAGCCGAGCAGCCGCGCGGTCAACGTCTCCAGCCGCGCCGCTTCGACCAGAATCCGGTCGAGCGCCGCCGCCGCCCGCGTCGCATCCCCGGACCGCCCGGATTCCGCCCGCAGCCGGATCGCGCCCAGCGGATTGCGGATTTCATGCGCCAGCCCCGCCGCCATCCGCCCGAGCGCCGCAAGCCGTTCGGATTCCGCAATCCGCGCCCGCGCCACATCGAGCCGCGTGGTCGCCGCATTCAGCGCGGTGATCAGCCGGTCCAGCTCCGACTCGCCGGTAAGCGCGAGCGTCCCTGGCCGATCCGCCTGCAGCGCCGCCTCAACCCCCGCAAGCCGCTGGGAAAACCCCAGCACCAGCCGCGCCAGAAACCATGCCGAGGCCAGCAGCGTCGCCAGCAGCACCGCCAGCCCGCCAAACGCGAAGCGCGTGAAGCTCGACCGCAGCAGATCGGACTGCAACACGGTATAAGCCGCCAGATTGGCCACCGGCGTCCCCAGCGCCCCGCCAAGCGGACAGGTCGCAATCGTGGTCCGGTCGAAAAACCCGCCATTGGACGTCACCGCCGGCCGATCCGCCGCAATCGCATCGCCGATCTGCCTGGTGATCTGCCCGATCCACGCCTGCGGCCTGCTGCCCAGCATCGCGCGCGGCGGCGCATCGAGCGGCTGAATCCCCCCGATCACCCCCCGATCCCGCCGCAGCGCCAGCAGCAGCACCGCCCGCAGCCCGGCATCGAAAATCGCGGAATCCGGCGGCACGTCCATCCCGGCGGTATAAAAATCATAATGCATCGCAATCGCCTGACACGCCCGCGCCGCCACCGCCCGATCCCGCTCCCGGTGCGCGCTCGCGGTCTGGCGAAACAGCCCGAGAATGAGCACCGCCACCACGAGCGACCCGAACAGCGACATCAACCACAGCGCGAACAGCCGCGCCCGCAGCGACACCGTCATCCCCACGTCCCCACCACGATAACGCCATCGTGAGGCCGACAACATGGATTAACGGTCATGTTGCCGCCACACGCTGGAACTGTCTCGACAAATCACCTATAACGATAACCCCGTATCCCGGCTGATCGATCGTGGAGGAAGTGAACATGCGTCGCATTGGATTTACGAGTGTGGCAGTTATGGCCCTGTTTGTCGCCCCCGTGGCGCTGATGAGCACCGCCTCTGCCCAATCCACCGGCCCGTCGGCAGCGCAGATCATCCAGGCCCTGAAACCCTCCGGCCACATCTCCTCGACCACGCGCGGCATCGTCCCCCTCTCGCCGGGCGATGCATCGGCCACCCACCCGCCGGCCATGAAAACCTCCCCCACCGCCATGCGCATCGGCGGCAACCATGCCTCCACCCCCTCGATCAATCTCAACATCGACTTCGCAATGGGCTCGGCCCAGCTCACCCCCCGCGCGAAAACCGAGCTCGACCGTCTCGGCCACGCCCTGACCGACCCGACCCTGGCCGACTACAAATTCAAGGTCATCGGCCACACCGATACCACCGGCAGCGCCACGACCAACCTCACCCTCTCGCAGCAGCGCGCCGCAGCGGTCGATCAGTACCTGCAAACCAAATTCAACATCTCCCCGTCCCGCCTCGCCGCCCTCGGCGTCGGCGAACACGACCTCCTGATCCCCACCGGCCCGAACACGCCGGACCGCGCGAACCGCCGGGTGCAGATCGTCAACATCGGCAAATGAGCCCCGCGCGGGTGGCCTGCTAGCCATGCCCCCGCGCCGCGCCGCCGACCCCACGATGGACGATACGGTGCGGCTCGCAAGGCCGCCCCGCAAGTCCCGCGCGAAACCCCTGCTCATCGGTGCCGCCGCTCTCCTCGGCCTCATCATCCTCACCATCGCCGGCTGGCTCGCCCTCCGCCCCGCCCCCTATCCGCTCGCGGGCGAAACCACCATCTTCCGCCACGTCAGCCCCCATTTCACCGTCTTCCGCTTCCGTGACGACCCGCTGATCCTCGTGGTCGACTGCCCGGACCTCCACGCCCAGGGCCTGATGTTCGACCGCGTCGCCGCCCTGATCGAAAAAGCCGACGCCCCGAAAAACCGCGTCCTCAGCGAAGCCGCCTTCCACGCCCGCCTCGCCGCCGCCAAACTCACCATCGGCAGCTATTACTATGGCGACGATTACCCCGCCCACGCCCTGCGCGAATTCTTCCGCCTCGCCGCCGCCGAACATCTCGCCCTGAACCCCGAGGAAACCCACCTGCGCGCCATCGCCCAACGGTCCGGCTTCCTCCGCCCCGGCGCCAACGGTGCCATCATCTCCATCCCGCAAGCCGGCCCATCCCACCGCGTCAGCCTCCGCGCCCGCGCCGTCATCCTGCGCCACGAACTCTCCCACGGCGCCTACTTCACCATCCCGGCCTATCACCGCTACGTCCATCATTTCTACAACACGGTCATGACCCCGCAGGAACAACAGGCGTTCCAATCCTTCCTGGTCCGCCAAGGCTACGATCCCGGCTATCACGGCCTGATCGTCAACGAGACCCTCGCCTACCTCATCTTCACCCGCGACCGGGAATTCTTCCGCGCCTCCGCCGTCGGCCTGCCCCCCGCCACCATCACCACCCTCCGCCGGAAATTCGTCGCCCACATGCCCGATATCTGGCTCAAACCCCTCGCCACCGCCCCCCTGCCAACCGAACGCTGACCCAACCCCCCGCCCATTGCAGCCCGTGCGCGAACCGGGCACCTTCCACGCCTGGTCAACGAATGGGGGCATTCACCACATGAACGGCGCGGAATCTCTGGTCCACACCCTGATCGCCTGCGGCATCACCACCGTCTTCGCCAATCCCGGCACCAGCGAAATGCACTTCGTCGCCGCGCTCGACCGCATCCCCGGCATCGACTGCGTGCTCTGCCTCGATGAAACCGTCGCCTCCGGTGCCGCCGATGCCTTCTGGCGCACCACCGGCCGCCCCGCCGCCACCCTGCTCCATTGCGGCCCCGGCCTCGCCAACGCCCTCGCCAACCTCCACAACGCACGGCGGGGCCGCTCCGGAATCGTCAACATCGTCGGCGATCAGGCCACCTACCACCGCCCGCTCGACGCCCCCCTCACCGCCGACACCGAAGGCTGGGCCCGCTCCGTCTCCGGCTTCCTCCGCACTGCCACCAGCGCCGCCACCGTCGGGCGCGACGCCGCGGACGCCATCGCCGCCGCCCGCACCGGCACCATCGCCACCCTGATCCTCCCCGCCGACACCGCCTGGACCGAAGGCGGCATCCCCGGCACACCCCGCCCGGTCCCCAACCGCCCGGTCCCGTCCCCCGCCACCATTACCGATATCGCAACCCTCCTGCGCACCGGCGAACCCGCCATGCTCCTCCTCGGGGGCCGCACCCTGACCGATCACGGCCTGCGCCTCGCCCACGCCATCACCGCCACCACCGGCGCCACCCTCCTCGCCGAAGTCTTCAACGCGAAAATGGAACGCGGCCAGGGCCGCCCGCCGATCGAGCGCATCCCCTACCCGATCGACGCCGCCATCGCCGCCCTCACCGGCATCCGCCACCTCATCCTCGTCGAAGCCAAACCCCCGGTCGGCTTCTTCGCCTACCCTGGCAAACCCGGCGCCCTCACCCCGCCCGACTGCACCATCCACACCCTCGCCGCCCTCGATCAGGACGGCACCGCCGCCCTCGCCGCCCTCGCCGCCACGCTCGACGCCCCCGAACCCGCCATCCCCGTCACCCCGCGCCCCACCCCCGATCGTGGCGCCCCCGATCTTGGCACCCCCGATCGCGCCCCAATCGCCCCCGAAGCCGTCGCAACCTCCCTCGCCGCCCTGCTCCCGCACGATGCCATCATCATCGACGAAGGCATCTCCTTCGGTCGCGGCTTCTCCCGCTTCACCCACGGCGCCGCCCCCCATACCTGGATGCAGGTGCCCGGCGGCGCGATCGGCGGCGGCCTGCCCATGGCCGTCGGCGCCGCCGTCGCCGCCACCGGCTCAGGCCGCCGCGTCGTCTCGATCCAGGCGGACGGCTCGGCCATGTACAGCATCGCCGCCCTCTGGACCGCCGCCCGCCGCAACCTCGACCTCACCATCATCATCCTCGCCAACCGCAAATACGCCATCCTCCTCCACGAATACGCCGGCGTCGGCGCCAACCCCGGCCGCACCGCCATGGACATGCTCGACCTCGGCAACCCCAACCTCGACTTCGTCAAACTAGCCGCCGGCATGGGCATAAACGCCGCCCAGGCCACCTCGATGCCCGCCCTGAACACCCTCCTCGCCAGCAGCTTCGACCACAAAGGACCATTTCTGATCGAATTGCTGACCGGCTGAAGGGCAAGAATGGGAAGGAGGAAGACTTCTTTTTTGCAAAAAAGAAGCAAAAAACTCTTATGAATCTGGTGGGAAGCCGTAAAACCGACACGGAACAGACCCAACCGGTCTACACCCGCAAGGAACACCACCGATGGACCACAACCCCGAAATCGCCGACCCCCACGACTCGAAGACGCCGATGTCACTGTAAAACCCTACGGCGATAACGTTCACCCCATACGTCAAAAACCCGCAGTGACGATCAAAACTAACAGCACATCGAGCTTGACTTTTTTTCATGTCGCGCCCACATTAGTCACGCCCTAGGATGGGTTCGCCGGACCTAGGGGGGCTTAGTTAATGAATGCAAGCGCGACATTGATCGAACAATCAATCGCGAGCTTGATCCAGAACACGGATTGCTCTGATAGCATGACGTGACCTCCATTACCGATGCCGTGACTACGACTATACACCTCACCGTTAAAGCCGTGGCCGGAAAATTCCGGAACATTAGTGTAAATGCTGCCGGGGGAATTTAAGAGTTGAACGGCACTCTCCCCCGGCGCGTAACTCCTAGACCTCCAAAAATTCGGAAGTACGTGCATTTCGATGCGCCCCTATGTCGAGACGACCTAACTTCATTTCAGCGAACACCAGAGCAAATTTGCCATCACTCATTTCTGCCGCTGCTAGGATATCGAAAGTCAGCAAGAAAAATTGACTTCAGCGTTTTTCCGCCACTACCAACCTCACTCATCCCCTCATTACGTAGCCGGCATGGAATTGCCGAATATGCCGCTGCTGCGCAGCATTTCCGTGAACCGCCGCATCAGGGGCAGTAGCCGGTGCTTCGGCATGTTCGGGATCAATTCATAGAGCATGCACCCCTGACGGAACAACGAGTGTGAGCGGGTCTTCGAAGTGTTGGACTTGAGCTGTCGATCCATTCCCAGGCTCTCGCCTGCCGTCCCGAGCATGGTCAGCAGCGCCATCGCAAACGCGCTGATGAGCAGCAGCCGATCGCGCCGCTCTGGTTCGGCGATGCGGATCTCAGCCATCCCCATCCCAAAACGCAAATCCTTGACGTCCCTGAAGCTGGGTTCGATCGTCCAGCGCCGGGAATATTGCTTGATCAATGTCCCTGCAGACGCCACGGCGTCACTGCTCGCCAGGCACCACGGCTCCTTCATGTCACGCGCATGTACGCACACCACGGCACCGACCTGATAGGCGTGCGAGGCGGTGACGCGCGCACCACGCAGTTTGCGCGCCCGGCCCGATTTGCCGACCCAGTCCGCCGCGGTTCGCGTCTCGCCTGCGGCATCGGTGACATGGATGTTGCCGCGGAAGCGAATGATATAGGCAAAGCCAAGCTCCGTAAGATACGCGAACAGCTTGTGGTCACCGAAGCCGCGGTCGGCCAGGATGGTCACGCGGCAGCCGGGCGGGACAACCTCCGACAGGCGGCGCAGGCAAGTATCCTCGATGGCGTTGCGCTGATCTTTCAATTCCTCTTTCCACATCGACAGCCACAACAGAGGCATCGCCCGGCCATGCTTGCTCACCAGGTTGAGCGCCAACGTTGCCTGATCGTCGCCGTCGAAATCCGTCCAGTCCATGGCAACGACGATGTCGGTCTGCGAACCCACCAGATGCGGTACCCAACGGGCGAAGCTTTCCCAGACGTCGATACTCTCGTTACTGAGCATGCGATCAACCTGCTTGATCGCGTGCTTGGTCACCAGCCCGCGCGCCTGTGCCAACGCCTGACCGATCATCGCGACGGCGAGCGACGCGCCGGTCATCACGCCCAGTGTCGCAGCAGACAGGGAGTCAACGCGTTTGGCGTGGAGATCGTGGGCATACAACTCGTCAATGAATGCGCGGATGTCCTTCAACCGCCCACCATCACGCTTTTTCGATGCTGCAATTCCCATGATCCACCCTCATCCATGCATTCCAACGCTTGGTAGAGAATCGCAGCGAATCGGCGCAATACCTGGACCTATGGAAAATGGGGGGATTCCTGAGACTACCAACAACAAAACATCGCGATATTAGATTTGCATCACACACTGACTCTGCTATTTATTCGCAATACGCGGCAAAACTTAATCCAATATATGAGTCATATATTGAAAAAATGTCGCTGGGCGATGTTGTATTGGCTTATCGGAGCGGAATTGGGTATAATGTTCCTTTCGCAAAATCTCTTATCGATGAGATCAAAAGACGTGGAAACTGTATTGTTATGTGCCTTGATGTGTCGGGATTTTTTGATAACATATCGCATAAGATATTGAAGAATAACCTTTGCGAAGTCCTTGATACGAATCATCTTTCTACAGATTTGTTCAAAATATACACCCGCCTCACGAAATATGAATATGTTTTGCGCGAAGAGCTTGAACTAAAGCTCGGAAAAAGCAAAGGAAAGCGTCTTTGTGGCATCGATACTTTTCGGACGGTCGTTCGACCACTTATAAAGCGCAACACGCACAAATTCGGAATTCCACAAGGAACACCACTTTCGGGTCTTCTTGCAAATATATCGATGATCAATTTCGACCGAGTCTTAAATGATAAGATATCTATGTATGGCCTCAGGAATCCCCCCATTTTCCATAGGTCCAGGTATTGCGCCGATTCGCTGCGATTCTCTACCAAGCGTTGGAATGCATGGATGAGGGTGGATCATGGGAATTGCAGCATCGAAAAAGCGTGATGGTGGGCGGTTGAAGGACATCCGCGCATTCATTGACGAGTTGTATGCCCACGATCTCCACGCCAAACGCGTTGACTCCCTGTCTGCTGCGACACTGGGCGTGATGACCGGCGCGTCGCTCGCCGTCGCGATGATCGGTCAGGCGTTGGCACAGGCGCGCGGGCTGGTGACCAAGCACGCGATCAAGCAGGTTGATCGCATGCTCAGTAACGAGAGTATCGACGTCTGGGAAAGCTTCGCCCGTTGGGTACCGCATCTGGTGGGTTCGCAGACCGACATCGTCGTTGCCATGGACTGGACGGATTTCGACGGCGACGATCAGGCAACGTTGGCGCTCAACCTGGTGAGCAAGCATGGCCGGGCGATGCCTCTGTTGTGGCTGTCGATGTGGAAAGAGGAATTGAAAGATCAGCGCAACGCCATCGAGGATACTTGCCTGCGCCGCCTGTCGGAGGTTGTCCCGCCCGGCTGCCGCGTGACCATCCTGGCCGACCGCGGCTTCGGTGACCACAAGCTGTTCGCGTATCTTACGGAGCTTGGCTTTGCCTATATCATTCGCTTCCGCGGCAACATCCATGTCACCGATGCCGCAGGCGAGACGCGAACCGCGGCGGACTGGGTCGGCAAATCGGGCCGGGCGCGCAAACTGCGTGGTGCGCGCGTCACCGCCTCGCACGCCTATCAGGTCGGTGCCGTGGTGTGCGTACATGCGCGTGACATGAAGGAGCCGTGGTGCCTGGCGAGCAGTGACGCCGTGGCGTCTGCAGGGACATTGATCAAGCAATATTCCCGGCGCTGGACGATCGAACCCAGCTTCAGGGACGTCAAGGATTTGCGTTTTGGGATGGGGATGGCTGAGATCCGCATCGCCGAACCAGAGCGGCGCGATCGGCTGCTGCTCATCAGCGCGTTTGCGATGGCGCTGCTGACCATGCTCGGGACGGCAGGCGAGAGCCTGGGAATGGATCGACAGCTCAAGTCCAACACTTCGAAGACCCGCTCACACTCGTTGTTCCGTCAGGGGTGCATGCTCTATGAATTGATCCCGAACATGCCGAAGCACCGGCTACTGCCCCTGATGCGGCGGTTCACGGAAATGCTGCGCAGCAGCGGCATATTCGGCAATTCCATGCCGGCTACGTAATGAGGGGATGAGTGAGATGTATGGCGGCTCATATCGGCGATACAGCGATGATATCGCGATCGTTCTACCGGACGATCGATGTCAGGTGGACGTTTACGCATTTGCTCAGAGCGTTCTTCGTCAAACCGGGCTAGAATTCAGCAACAAAAAGACGTGTGTAACTAATTTTACTGTGACTGATGGAGGTCAAAAATATTCCGGCGATATTTTGCAGTATCTAGGGTTTACGTATGATGGATCTAAAATTCTGATTAGGCCCGAAAGTGTTAAGAATTTCTACGCGAAGATGAAGGGGAATATCAGACGATACATCAATTCGGCGAAAAAGAAGCAGATTCCTTTAGAACATTTGCGTAAACGCGTCCTAATAGGACGTTTCACGCATTGGGGCGACAGTCGGAATTTCATACAATATGCTTATAGAGCCTCAAGAGAAATGAACGCACCGGAAATTAAACGACAACTACGCAACCATGTTGCCATATTCGACCGCCACTGGTCGAAGTTAGCTTCAACCCACATAAATGTCGGGCACTTGGACAAACTGAAGCCAGAGTTGACAGATCAGAGCCCGCCGTAGGCTGGGGTGCTCTTCAGCACCCCACCATCTTTCGAGGCGGGAAGTTGCCCTTGTCCACGATTTCCGCTTCGCCCAACTCAACATGGAACCGATCACGCCGGAAGACCCCGAACTCCCGCTCTTCGACGACATCCTGCCCTTACCCTGAGAACTCATGCCAGTCCCCGCTGACCGCCCCGCGAAACGCTACACCGCGAAACAATTCACCGAATGGCGCGCCCGCTGGTCCGGCATCGAACCCGATGAGGCGCTCCGCACCCCCCCTTTCGGCACCACCGAAGACGGTCTGCTCGATTTCCGCGGCGTCACCATGCGCAAACCGGGCCTTGGCTGGTTGAAGAAATTCAATCACGCCCAGTTCAAAATGTGCGACTTCACCGCAGCTTCACTCGCTGAAACCAATTGTTCGCTCTGCATCTTCCAGGACTGCGTATTCGATTATACCGATCTGAATAATTTCCGTGATTACGGTTGCCATTTCACAAATTGCCGCTTCTATCGCAGCGAATGGCAAGTCGGCGCGATCGGATTCGACACCAGTTCTGCCGCCCGGGGCGAATACCTGTCCCGCTACATCAACTGCCATTTCGAAAACATCAAACTGGCCAAAACCACCATCGGCGACCCCCAGTTCATCGATTGCAATTTCGTCTTCAAAAAACTCAGCGGCCTCGATTTCGGCTGCAGCGGCTTCGTCGCCTGCCGTTTCATCGGCGCGTTTCAGGACCTCACCTTTCGCGGTACCTACGAGCGCGAGGACGACCGCGCCCGCAAAGGCCACCCCGAATTCGCCGGCTTCACCGATGTAAGTTTCGAACGAGCCGCATTGCAATGGTTCGATATGCGCGGCAGCTTTCGCTGCGACCACCTCCGCATGCCGTCGGACGGCAGCGCCTTCACCGCCGACCTGCCCCGCCTCTGCGCCGACCGCGCGAGTCTGCTCGAACGCATGAACGACCCTCCGCTGCACAAAATCGCATCACGCTATTTCGATCTCTACTGCCGCTTCGCCGACGAACAGAAAATCCAGATCGTGTCGCGTTTCGAGCTGATCGAAATCGCCTCCAACGCCGGCGAACCCGACACGCTCGCCGACACCCTCTACACCACCCTCAAATCCACCTACGCCACCCCCACCTGACCGCCACACCCCAACTAACACCTTATTAACAGAAGTTTTTTGCTTCTTTTTTCCAAAAAAGAAGTACTTTCTTTCTCACTTTCGCCCCACCAACCCGTCACCAAAACTAACCCTTTCCCACCCCCCACCGCTCATGCTCTAACGTCAGCATGAACGCGGCCTCACCCCTCTTCACCCGTTTCGCGGGCTTCATAGATCGCCTGAAGCAGACCATCGCCGCCGCCAGCGTGAAGGTGCAGGGCCGTCCCGCACGTCTGCCCGCCCCGCTCGGCCTGCTACTCTACGGTCGCCTTTCCCGCCTCACCACCCGCCTGCGCGACCTGCTCGCCCGCATCGAAATCGAACGCACCAAGCCCCGCCGGGTCGCACCGCCACGCGCCCCGCGCAAATCCCCACCCAAACCAACCCCGGTTTTACCGCGCCGCTTCGGCTGGATCGCCCAACCGATCCCGGAGGCCAACGCCCACGCCCAAACCCTCCGCCAGTTCCTCTGCGAGCCCGAAACCGAAACCCTCATCGCGAGCGATCCCCGCATCGGCCGCATCCTCCGCCCCCTCTGCCACCTCCTCGGCATCGACCTCACTCTGATCTACCGCATGATCCCCCCAGCCCATCCGCAGGACGCTCCTCAAACCAAACCCCACCCCCTCCTGCGCAACCCATCCATCAAACCCCGCCCCACCAAACCCCGCTCACGACTCCCTAAACCCCCCGACCCCCCACTCCGCGCTCCCACGCTCGATGCCATCCAATCCCTCCTCGACCACAACTTCAGCCCCCGCGCCCAAACCCATAACCCCTGGTTCACCCCACCCGATTTTTTCATCGTCCACCCGAAATAGCCGAACCACGTCCATTTCGTTACGTTGTCATAACGAATATGCCCGGCCCCCGTTCACGGATCGTTTATGACCCCGCCCATCAAACGCCTGTGATCCCGCCGGTTCCGGCCTTTCATGTCCGAACTGTTGCGGCCAGCATGGGTTTCGGTCTCCCCTCGATGAAGGCGTGTTCATGATCCCTGCTCTCGGCCATTTCGCCCTGGTTCTCGCCTTCGTCATTTCGATCGCGCAGGCGGTCCTCGGCCTGTTCGGCCCGCCGCTGCGCGACCGGCGGGTGATGGCCGCACCCCCTGCCCTCGCGATCAGCCAGTTCCTCATGCTCGCCGCGTCCTTCGGCGCCCTCGTCTGGGCCGGCGTGGTCTCCGATTACACCGTGCGCAACGTCGCCGATTATTCATCGAGCCTGACCCCGCTTTTCTACCGGATCGCCGGAACCTGGGGCAATCATGACGGCTCGATGCTGCTCTGGTGCCTCATCCTCTCCTTCTGCGGTGGCATCGTCGGCGCGTTCGGTCGCGGCATTCCCTCCAGCCTGCGCGCCCGGGTCTGCGGCGTCATGGGCCTGGTCTCGACCGGCTTTCTGCTGTTCACCCTCACCGTGTCCGACCCGTTCCAGCGGATCTGGCCGCCGCCGCTGCATGGCGCGGGCGTCAACCCGGTGCTCCAGAGCCCCGGCCTCGTGGTCCATCCGCCGGTCCTCTATGTCGGCTATGTCGGCTTCTCGATCGCCTTCGCCTTCGCCGTCGCCGCCCTGATCGAAGGCCGCGTCGATGCCGCCTGGGGCCGCTGGGTCCGGCCATGGACCCTGTTCGCCTGGACCTTCCTCACCGCCGGCATCTGCCTCGGCTCGCTCTGGTCCTACACCGTGCTCGGCTGGGGCGGGTTCTGGTTCTGGGACCCGGTGGAAAACGTCGCCCTCCTGCCCTGGATCACCGGCACCGCCCTGATCCATTCCGCCATCGTGGTCGAAAAACGCGATTCCCTGAAGGTCTGGACCATCCTGCTCGCCATCACCACCTTCGCCCTCAGCCTGTGCGGCACGTTCCTGGTCCGCTCGGGCATTCTCAACTCGGTCCACTCCTTTGCGGTCTCCCCCGCCCAGGGCAATTTCCTCCTGATGCTGATCAGCATCACCATCATCGCCTCGCTGATCCTGTTCGTCATCCGCGCGCCTTTGCTGGTCACCACCGGGGTTTTCGCGCCGGTCTCGCGTGAGGGCGCGCTGATCCTCAACAACGTGTTCCTCTGCATCATCGCCGCCGTGGTCTTCACCGGCACACTCTACCCGCCCTTCTCCGACCTGCTGTTCAACATCCAGCTCTCGGTCGGCGCGCCGTTCTTCGACAGCACCGTCCTGCCGCTCACCGCACCGCTGATCATCTCGATGGCCGCAGGCCCCCTGATGCCGTGGAAGCGCGCCGATGCCCTCGCCATCCTCCGCAAACTATGGCTCGGCGCGGTCGCCGCCGTCATCATCCTCGCCGTCATGCTGTTCCGCGGCCACGCCATCGCCGCCCTCGGCCTCGCCGGCGCGGTCTGGGTGATCATCGGCGCACTGGTCGACCTCGCCGAAAAAATCCGCCTGTTCCGCGTCCCGCTCGGCCAGTCGTTGGGGCGGATCTTCCGGCTCCAGCGCGCGCAGGCCGGCGCCATCCTCGGCCATCTCGGCTTCGGCATCATGGTCCTCGGCATCGCGGGCATGACGCTGCGGGTCCACACCGTCACCGTCCTGCGCCCCGGCCAGAGCGTCGCCCTCGGCGGCTATAGCTGGACCCTGGAATCGATCCACAAATTCGCCGGCCCCGATTACAAATCCCGCCAGGCCACGGTTCTCGTCACGCGCGACGGCCATAAGGTCATGACCCTGCGCCCGGCCCTGCATTACTTCACCGCGCAACAGACCCAGACCGTGATCGCCGCGATCCGCACCGACGGGGTGCGCAACATCTTCGCGACCTTCGCGGGCATGAGCAAATCGGGCGCCGCCGAGTTCCGCTTCAACATCCATCCACTCGCCCCGGAACTCTGGTTCGGCGGGCTGATCATGGCGATCGGCGGCACCCTGTCCCTGTTCGACCGACGGCTCCGGGTCGGCGCCCCGGCGCGCCGCCCCACCGCCCTGACCGACGGATCGGCGATCCCCTGATCGCCGGTTCGCCTCAAACCGGATGACGGGCAGTATCCGGCAAGGCGCGGCGGTAGAGGTGCCACGAGGCATGGCCAAGCAGGGGCAGCACCACGGCGAGGCCGAGCAGCCCCGGCAAGGCGCCGAGCACGAGTGCTGCGACAACGACGGCACCCCACCCGAGAACCGGAACCGGATTGCGCGCGGCAACCCGCAGCGAGGTGGCCATTGCCCGGCTCGCGCTGACATCCCGGTCAAGCACGAGAGCAAACGCAACGAACGACAGTGCCAGGGTGACCACCGCGAACAGGGCACCGACCGCACAGCCGATCACGATCAGGGACTGCCCCGCCCCGGTCTCGAACACCCGCGCGAGGAACGAGGCCCCTGCCATGGCAGAAGACGCCCCCAGCGTATTGGCATAAATTCCCCACGCCGCCCCGACCCAGACGAGATAGAGCAGGACCAGCGTGAGCCCCAGCCGCTGGATCGCATCGAGCCGGGGTGTATCGAACACCGCAGCCGCCGAGGCGGCATCGACCGCGCCGGCAATCTCCCGCTGCCGGCTGAGCGCCGTGAACCACAAGGTCGCCATCGGGCCGATGAGCGCGAAACCGGCACAGATCGGAAACACGAAAGGCAGCAACCCCTGCACGGCGAACACCCCCGCGATAAAAATCGCGGCAAGGGGATAAAGAATCGCCATCGTCGTCATGTCGGTCCGGCAGGCGCGAAGATCGGCGTATCCCTGCGACAGGGCATAGCGAATATCGTTCGGCGTCAGCCGCCCGATTTCGAACCGCTGTTGAACGACGCTGCGGAGCGGCGTCCCTACGGCTCTGCGCGGTACCGATTCCGCCCCGGCCATGACGTGACGATCAGGCATCGACGTACTGCTCATGGACATCTCCTGTTTTGATATTTTGAGGCGATCTCAAGACCCCTCAGGCCGAATGTCAAGAAGATTATACCGCCATGACGCCACGGCCCCTTGCCATCCCGCCGCACCCCGACAAAACTCCGCGCCAATGGCCAAGCCCATCATCAACCGCAGCTGGATTCCCCTCAATGCCCTGCGCGCCTTCGAGGCGGTGGGGCGGCATCTCAGTTTCACCGCCGGCGGGCAGGCGCTCAATGTGTCGCAAAGCGCGCTCAGCCGCCACGTCCAGACCCTCGAAACCCTGCTCGGCACCCCGCTGCTGATCCGCCGCCCGCACGGGCTCGAACTCACCGCCGCCGGGCAGGCGCTCCTGCCCGCGATCAACCGCTCGTTCGATGCGATCGAGCGCGAAATGAACGCGATCATCCGCAACCGCGGGCGCGGCCCGCATCAGCGGAACCTGCGCGTCCATATGCCGCCGAGCTTTCTGCAACAGATCGCGATCCCCGCGCTGAAATACTTCCACCGCGAATACCCCGACATCCTGATCGACGTGACCTCGACCAACGGGACCGGCATGCCGGACGACGAGCCCGATATCGCCGTGGTGTACGACCGCCCCCAGGTCAGCCAGACGATTTCGGATCTGCTCTGGATGATCAACGTCGCCCCGGTCTGCGCCCCCGAAATCGCCACTGCGCATCAGGGCAAGCCGCTCGAACGCTTCCTCCGCGACAACGAACTCCTGCACGTCAAACTCGAAGGCCAGGCCCGCGGCGTCATGTGGGCAAACTACGTCCGCCACCTCGGCCTTGATGTCGCCACCGATCACGGCCTCGCCTTCGATACCGCGAGCTATGCCGTGACCTGCGCCATGTCCGGCGCCGGAATCGCCCTCACCGACATCACCCTGTTCGCCCCCGAACTCGCCTCCGGCCGCCTCGTCATGCCCTACGATGCGATCATCGACGAAGGCTACGGCTACTTCCTCATCCTGCGGCCCGAAGATATGGCCGACCCGGTGATCGCCCTGTTCCGCAGCTGGATGATCGAACACTGCGCCCGCGCCGGTCATCGGCCGGGGAACCTATAGGCAGAAGGAAGACGACTTCTTTTTGTGAACAAAAAGAAGCAAAAAAACTTTGTTAATTTTGGCAAATGCCGTTCGATGGCTGCTGCCCCAATGAGCGAAAGTTTTTTGCTTCTTTTTTACAAAAAAGAAGCCTTCTACACTTTGAGCATCAGCTTCCCGAAATTCTCGCCGGTGAACAATCTGCCCAGCGTATCGGGGAAGGTTTCGAGACCTTCGACGATATCTTCCCGGCTTTTCAGCCGTCCCTCGCGGAGCCAGCTGGCCATTTCCTTCGCCCCTTCGGCGTAGCGATCGGCGTAGTCGAACACGATCATTCCCTGCATCCGGGCGCGGTTGACCAGCAGCGACAGGTAGTTGGCCGGGCCTTTGACCGGCGTGGTATTATTGTATTGCGAGATCGCACCGCAGATGACGATGCGCGCGCGCAGATTGATCTGGGCGAGGCAATCATCGAGGATCTGGCCGCCGACATTGTCGAAATAGACATCGATGCCTTCGGGGCAGGTCTCGCGCAGACGCGCCGGGATTTTTTCGGATTTATAATCGATCGCCGCGTCGAAGCCGAGTTCATCGACGATGTAGCGGCATTTCTCCGCACCCCCCGCGATACCGACCACGTGGCAACCCTTGATTTTCCCGATCTGGCCGACCAGCGCGCCCACCGCCCCCGCCGCGCCGGAAACGACGATTGTTTCCCCCGGCTTCGGTTCGCCCACGGCGAGCAGGCCGAAATAGGCGGTCATTCCCGGCATGCCGAGGGCCGAGAGGAACAGCGGCTTCGGTGCCAGAGCCGGATCGATTTTGGTGCAATCCTTCGCCGCGATGGTGGCGATGCTCTGCACGCCGAGCGCGCCGGTGACGACATCGCCGGTGCTGAACCCTTCGGCTTTGGATTGGAGAATGGTGCCGAGCGCCCCCGCGCGCATCACCTCGCCGAGGCCGACCGGGCGGATGTAGGATTTACCCTCGTTCATCCAGCCGCGCATTGCCGGATCGAGGGAGATATATTCGACCGCGACCATGATTTCGCCCGCCTCGGGCGCCCGTGCCGGGTCGGTCCGAAATTCGAAATCCTCGCGCTTGACATGCCCGACCGGGCGGCGCGCGAGGCGAAACTGGCGATTTTCCTGATGATCCATGGTTTGATCCCCTTGTTTGACGTAAAGGGTAGGCCCGGATCGAACCGGGAGCAAGCCGACGCCCCCACCATCGCCCGAGGCCCGGTTCCAGAAAGTTTTTTGCTTCTTTTTTCCAAAAAAGAAGTCTTCTTCCTGTCCTGTCCAGCCCGCCGCGGTGCCATGCCGCCCATTGCGCGCTCATCACAGGTATGTCATTTTTAATGAACAATAGATGATGGCGCTGTCATGTTGGGCGGCGAACGGGGGAAATGACCGGGTATATTCTGCAGGCGCGTGGCTTGTCCAAGGGTTTTCGCGGTTTCATGGCGGTGCAGGAGGTCGATCTTTCCATTGAAACGGGCAGTATTCATGCCCTGATCGGCCCGAACGGGGCAGGCAAGACGACGTGTTTCAATCTGTTGACCAAGTTTCTGGCCCCGAGTGCCGGGAGCATCAGTTTCGAGGGGCAGGATATCACCGGCCTGTCGCCGGCGGCGGTGGCGCGGCGGGGGATGGTGCGGAGTTTTCAGATTTCCGCGGTGTTCGGGCACATGACGGCGCTGGAGAATGTGCGGATCGCGCTGGCGCGGGCGCGGGGCGGCAATTTCGACTTCTGGCGGGGCGAGCGGGTGCTGACGCGGTACAATGACCGTGCGCATGAGTTGCTCCATGATGTCGGTTTGTCCGACAGCGTGACGGTGCCTGCGGCGGCACTATCGTACGGGCGCAAGCGGGCGCTGGAGATTGCGACGACGCTGGCGCTGGAGCCGCGGCTGATGCTGCTGGATGAGCCGACCGCAGGGATGACCGAGGCGGATGTCGCGCGGATCGTGGCGCTGATACGTCAGGTGCGGGTGGGGCGGACGATCCTGATGGTGGAGCATAATCTGTCGGTGGTGTCGGGCTTGTCGGACCGGATCACGGTGCTGGCGCGGGGACGGGTGCTGGCCGAGGGCGATTATGCCAGCGTGTCGCAGAACGAGGCGGTGGTGACGGCGTATCTCGGCTCGGACCATGCCGATGCTTGAGGTGAGCGGGCTCAACGCCTGGTACGATGAAAGCCACGTGCTGCACGGCATGGAGTTCGAGGTTCGCGAGGGCGAGTGCGTGACGCTGCTCGGGCGGAATGGCGCGGGCAAGTCGACCACGCTGAAATCGATCATGGGGCTGATGGCGCGGCGCACCGGCAGCATCCGGTTTCGGGGCGCCGAGTTGATCGCGGCGCGGCCGGACAGGGTCGGGCGGGCCGGGATCGGGTTCTGCCCCGAGGACCGGGGGATATTCGCGGGGCTGAGTGTGGCGGAGAATCTGATGCTGCCGCCGGTGGTTGCGCCGGGCGGAATGAGCATTGCCGATATTCATGACTTGTTTCCCAACCTGGCCGAGCGGGCTGGCAGCCCGGGGACGAAATTGTCGGGCGGCGAGCAGCAGATGCTGGCGATCGCGCGGATTTTGCGCACCGGGGCGAAGCTGCTGTTGCTCGATGAGCCGACCGAGGGGCTCGCCCCGGTGATCGTGCAGCAGATCGGCCGGATGATTCTCGAAATCAAGCGGCGGGGTTTTACTGTATTGCTGGTCGAACAGAACTTTCGCTTTGCATCCAGGCTCGCCGATCGTCACTATCTGGTCGAACATGGCCGGGTGGTGGACATGATCCCGAACCACGAACTGCCTGCCCGCGCCGAGGCGTTGCATCGCCGGCTCGGAATATGAACCTAGAAACCGGAGGATATCCATGACCATTTCAAGACGGACCATGATCGGCACGGCGGCGGCCGGGGTTGCGGCGGCGAGCTTGCCGCTCGGGCGGGCGCGCGCGGCGGGCAAGGCGCTCAAGATTGCGGTGATCAGCGATTTTTCCGGCCCGTATCGCGATATCGGCGGCCCGACCTCGGTAGCCTGCGTGCAGCAGGCGCTGGCGGATTTCGGCGCGAAGGACAAGGGCTACGAGGTGACCGTGCTGCAGGGGGATCATCAGGAGAGCCCGGCGGTCGGCACCGCGCTCGCGCAACGGTTTTACGATCAGGGGGTCGACCTCGTGATCGATGTGCCGAACTCGGCCATCGGCATCGCGATCGAAGGGGTCGCGCACGACAAGAACCGCGCCTACATCAATACCAATTCCGCATCCTCCGAAATCACCGGCAAGTTCTGCAACGCGCAGACGGTGCACTGGACCTACGATACCTACATGCTCTCCCATTCCACCGGCGGGGCCATGGTCAAGGCCGGCGGCAAGAAATGGTTTTTTGTGACTGCCGATTATGCCTTCGGCCACCTGCTCCACGAACAGACCGCCGCCGTGGTCAAGCAGATGGGCGGGACCGAAATGGGCAACGTCAATTTCCCGTTTCCCCAGACCACCGATTTTTCCTCGTTCCTGATCCAGGCGCAATCCTCGGGCGCCGATGTGCTCGGCCTTGCCAGTGCGGGCAAGGATACCGTCAATCTGGTCAAGCAGGCGCACCAGTTCGGCATCAACCGGAAAATGAAGATCGCCGGGTTGCTCGTGTTCATCAACGACGTGCACGGCATGGGACTCGACATCGCCCAGGGCCTGACCCTGACCGAGAGCTTCTACTGGAACATGAACGACCGCACGCGCGCCTTCATGGCACGGGTGAAGCCGCGGACGCCGGATAACTATCCCTCGATGGGCCAGGCCGGGTGCTACTCCGGCGTGCTGCATTTCATGAAAGCCGTCGAGGCCATGAACAATATGGCGGACGTGAAGAACGGCGCCGCCGTTGTCGCGCAGATGAAGAAAATGCCGACCGATGACGACGCCTACGGCAAAGCCTCGATCCGTGCGGACGGGCGGTTCATGTGCAACGCCTACCTGTTCCGGGTAAAAACCCCGGCGGAAAGCAAAGGCCCATGGGATTACTACGACCTGGTCGCGACGACGCCCGCCGATAAGGCGTTCATGCCGATGGCCGCCGAGGGATGCCCGTTGGTCAAGGCCTGATTGCGGCGTGCGGGCGATCGGAAGACAGGAAGGCTTCTTTTTTTGTAAAAAAAGAAGCAAAAAAACTTTTGTTATTCTGGTTCGTAGCCTTTGACACGTCCGTGCTCCAATTGAAGAAAGTTTTGTGCTTCTTTTTTTAAAAAAAGAAGCACTTTCTCTGCCTTGCCTCGTCTTTCCGCAAAGGGACACCCAAGCAGCCATGATGATGATTTTCGGAAAGCCCGCGCCGTTATTGTTCGGGCAATTATTGCTCGGGATCATCAACGGGTCGTTTTACGCGATGTTGTCGCTGGGGCTGGCGATTATTTTCGGGTTGCTGAACGTGATCAATTTCGCGCATGGCGCGTTGTTCATGGTGGGGGCGTTCGTCACTTGGGGTTTGCTGCATTATCTGGGTATCGGGTATTGGCCGGCGCTGGTGGTGGCGCCGGTGATGGTGGGGGCGTTCGGGCTGCTGATCGAGCGGACGCTGATCCGGTTCACGTACAAGCTCGATATTCTGTATGGGTTGCTGCTCACGTTCGGCCTTGCGCTGGTGCTGGAGGGGTTGTTCACCAACGGGTTCGGCAGTTCGGGTGTGTCGTATAACGGGCCGGATATTCTGTCGGGCACGCTGGATCTGGGGTTCATGTATCTGCCGGTGTATCGGGCTTTCGTGGTGGTGGCGGCGATCGTGATCTGTTTTGCGGTGTGGTTCACGATCGAGAAGACGTCGCTGGGGGCGCTGTTGCGGGCGGCGACAGAAAATCCGGCGCTGGTGCAGTCGTTCGGGGTGAATGTTCCACGGCTGATCTCGCTCACCTTCGCGGGCGGGGTGGCGCTGGCGGGGTTGGCGGGGGTGCTGGCGGCGCCGCTATATTCGGTCAATCCGGGGATGGGGACCAGTCTAATCAACACCGTCTTCGCGGTGGTGGTGATCGGCGGGATGGGTTCGATCGGCGGGGCGATCCTGACCGGGTTCGGGCTCGGGATCATTCAGGGGTTCACCGAGGTGTTTTATCCGGCGGCTTCATCGGTGGTGGTGTTTGCGGTGATGGCGGTGGTTTTGCTGGCGCGGCCGGCCGGGTTGTTCGGCCGGGTGGCGTGATGTTCGGGTTCACGCGGGCGCAGGGGATCGGATTTGCCGTGATGCTGGCGGTGCTGGTGGTGGCGCCGTTCGTTGCATATCCGATTTTCGTGATGCAGGTGATGTGCTTCGCGCTGTTCGCGATGGGGGCGAATTTGCTGACCGGGTATACCGGGCTGCTCTCGCTGGGGCAGGCGGCGTATTTCGGGATGGGCGGCTATATCGCGGGGTATGCGCTGCAGACGCTGCATCTGACGCCGGAGGTGGGGATCGCGCTGGGCGGGCTGGTGGGTGCCGCGATCGGCGTGGTGTTCGGCTGGCTTTCGATCCGGCGGCAGACGATCTATTTCGCGATGGTGACTTTGGCGCTGGCGCAGCTTGTCGAGTTTTTCGCGGTGCAGGATACCGGCTTCACCGGCGGGGAGAACGGGATCCAGGGCATCCCGCGCGGCAGGTTGTTCGGGGTTTTTCCGGTCGGGCACGATTTGCAGTTTTATTGGGTGGTGCTCGCGGTGTTCGTGATCGGGTTCGTGTTCGTGCACCGGGTGATCCATTCGCCGTTCGGGCAGGTGGTCAAGGCGATCCGCGAGAACGAGAACCGGGCGATCTCGCTGGGCTACCGGGTCGAGCAGTATAAATGGATCGTGTTCATTCTCGCGGCGGGGCTGGCCGGGGTGGCCGGTGCGATGAAGGCGCTGGTGATGGGGATTGCGACGTTGACCGACGTGGGGAACGCGACCTCCGGCATTGTCGTGCTGATGGTGCTGGTGGGCGGGATCGGCACGGTTTACGGGCCGTTGATCGGGGCTGCGATCATTATTGCCATGCAGTATTATTTGGCGGGATTCAGCGATTGGGTTACGGTCATTCAGCTCACTCATCCCCTCATTACGTAGCCGGCATGGAATTGCCGAATATGCCGCTGCTGCGCAGCATTTCCGTGAACCGCCGCATCAGGGGCAGTAGCCGGTGCTTCGGCATGTTCGGGATCAATTCATAGAGCATGCACCCCTGACGGAACAACGAGTGTGAGCGGGTCTTCGAAGTGTTGGACTTGAGCTGTCGATCCATTCCCAGGCTCTCGCCTGCCGTCCCGAGCATGGTCAGCAGCGCCATCGCAAACGCGCTGATGAGCAGCAGCCGATCGCGCCGCTCTGGTTCGGCGATGCGGATCTCAGCCATCCCCATCCCAAAACGCAAATCCTTGACGTCCCTGAAGCTGGGTTCGATCGTCCAGCGCCGGGAATATTGCTTGATCAATGTCCCTGCAGACGCCACGGCGTCACTGCTCGCCAGGCACCACGGCTCCTTCATGTCACGCGCATGTACGCACACCACGGCACCGACCTGATAGGCGTGCGAGGCGGTGACGCGCGCACCACGCAGTTTGCGCGCCCGGCCCGATTTGCCGACCCAGTCCGCCGCGGTTCGCGTCTCGCCTGCGGCATCGGTGACATGGATGTTGCCGCGGAAGCGAATGATATAGGCAAAGCCAAGCTCCGTAAGATACGCGAACAGCTTGTGGTCACCGAAGCCGCGGTCGGCCAGGATGGTCACGCGGCAGCCGGGCGGGACAACCTCCGACAGGCGGCGCAGGCAAGTATCCTCGATGGCGTTGCGCTGATCTTTCAATTCCTCTTTCCACATCGACAGCCACAACAGAGGCATCGCCCGGCCATGCTTGCTCACCAGGTTGAGCGCCAACGTTGCCTGATCGTCGCCGTCGAAATCCGTCCAGTCCATGGCAACGACGATGTCGGTCTGCGAACCCACCAGATGCGGTACCCAACGGGCGAAGCTTTCCCAGACGTCGATACTCTCGTTACTGAGCATGCGATCAACCTGCTTGATCGCGTGCTTGGTCACCAGCCCGCGCGCCTGTGCCAACGCCTGACCGATCATCGCGACGGCGAGCGACGCGCCGGTCATCACGCCCAGTGTCGCAGCAGACAGGGAGTCAACGCGTTTGGCGTGGAGATCGTGGGCATACAACTCGTCAATGAATGCGCGGATGTCCTTCAACCGCCCACCATCACGCTTTTTCGATGCTGCAATTCCCATGATCCACCCTCATCCATGCATTCCAACGCTTGGTAGAGAATCGCAGCGAATCGGCGCAATACCTGGACCTATGGAAAATGGGGGGATTCCTGAGGTCATTCAGGGCGTTATTTTCATTGCCTGCGTGCTTGCGTTCCGCCGGGGGATTATCGGTGAGTTGGGGGCGAAGCTGAAACTCTCGCTTTAGGAGGCACCGGATGATCGAGGAGCTTCGGGACCGCGATGCGGTGGGGCTGGCGGCGCTGATCGCGGCGGGGGAGATTTCGGCTGCGGAATTGCTGGAGGCGACGCTGGCGCGGATCGACCGGGCGGAGGCGGGGATCAACGCCATTGCGGTCGATCTGCGCGAACGGGCACGGGCGGAGGTGGCGCGCGGGGTGGTGCCCGGTGGGCCGTTTGCGGGGGTGCCGTTTCTGCTCAAGGATATTTTCCAGGAGGATGCCGGCGTGACCATGACCATGGGGACGCTGGCGCTGAAGGATCATGTGGCGCGCACGACATGCGCCTATGTCCGGCGGGTGCGGGAAGCCGGGTTTGTCATCATCGGGTCGACCACGACACCGGAGTTAGGCCTCAAGGCAACCACCGAAACCGTGCTGCACGGCGATACCCGCAGTCCGTGGAATCTCGAACGCACGCCCGGCGGGTCATCCGGCGGGGCGGCGGCGGCGGTTGCGGCGGGGTATCTGCCGATGGCCGGGGCGTCGGACGGGGGCGGATCGATCCGGATTCCGGCGTCGTATTGCGGTTTGTTCGGGCTGAAGCCGTCGCGCGGGCGGGTTTCGGAAGGCCCCTCGATCGGCGAGGGGTGGGAGGGCGCGGTGTGCACCCATGTGCTCACGCGTTCGGTGCGGGATTCGGCGGCGATGCTAGATGTGCTGGCGGGGGCGGAGCCGGGCGATCCGTTCGTGATCGCACCACCGGCGCGGCCCTTTGCGGCAGAGGTGGATGCCGAACCGGGGCGATTGCGGATCGGGTTTTCGACGCGCTCGCCGGTCGGGGGACGGGTGGATGCGGAGATGGTCGCGGCGGTCGCAGGGGCGGCGAGGCTGCTCGAAGGGCTCGGGCATGTGGTCGAGGAGGCGGCACCGGATATCGACGGCGAACTGCTCGCGCGGTGTTACATGGGGCTGTATTTCGGGCATGTCGCGGCGATGACGGCGCGTATCCGGCGCGAGACCGGGTGTGCATCCTCGGCGTTTCATGCCGATACCAGGGCGTTGGCGTTGCTCGGGCGTGCGATGTCGGCGGGGGAGTATGTCGCGCTCCGGGAGCATTGGAACGGATTTGCGCGCAAGCTGGCGGCGTTTCATGAGCGTTATGATCTGTTTCTGACCCCGACCACGGCGCTGGGGGCGGCGCGGATCGGCGAGCTTGATACGCCGAAGCGGATGCAGGCGATCGCCGGACTGATCGACCGGCTGGGGGTGGGCAAGGTTCTGATGAAATCGGGGATCGTCGATGATCTGGCGTTCAGGAATCTGGAGAGGACGCCGTTCACCCAGTTGGCCAACCTGACCTTTGTTCCCGCGATGTCGGTGCCGTTGCATGTCGGGGCGGACGGGATGCCGGTAGGGGTGCAGTTCGTGGCGCGGTTCGGGGCGGAGGCGATGCTGTTGCGACTGGCGGGGCAGCTCGAACGCGCCGCACCCTGGGCGGGGCGCATGCCGGTTCGTCACTGAAGCGGAACGGTTGCCGCCGCGTGAGGCGCGGCACGCGGTATTGCCTTGAACATGCAGCGGGACCTGCCCACATCCGAGACGGTCGGAGGTGCGGCAACGATGAGGGTGCGCCCGGACCGGAACAGGGCGCTGGACTGCGTCGCGAAATCGGGGCCGAAGGCGATTCGGTGTTGATTCGGAACCGGAATTCAGGCCGTCACCGGCTGCAGGGAGAGAGTCCAGCATGGATGAGCAGATCGTCATGACCAGCACGACCTCGCCTGCTGCGGCGCAGTCGCATGATACGGCGGTGACGCCGACGCGACCGGTGGGCACGGCGCTTTATCGTGTTGACATCAAAACGAGCGGGATTGCCGATTGGGACCGGGTTCTCGGTGAAGCCGTGGAGCTTGGGTTCGAGGGCGTTCTGCTGGCCTCGCCATTCGCAACGGGGCGGGATGGATCGGGGCTGGTTGCCGATCATGACCGGATCGAGGGTGCGGGCGAGGCGATGGCGGTGCTGCGCGGCCTCGCCGGGGCGGCGCACGCGCTGGATTTGTCGGTGGTGATGGAGGCCGGGCTCGACCGGGTGGCCGGGGATGCGGCGCTGACTGCTGCTTATCCCGCGTGGTTTGCGCATGCGGCGGCGGGCGCCTCGTTCTGTTACCTGTCGGATTCCGATCCGGTGGTGGATTGGTGGGATGAGCGGCTGGCGCTGTGGCAGGAGTGCGGGATTGACGGGTTTGTCTGCGCGGCGGCGCATGTGGTGCCCGGGACGGTGTGGGCCCGGCTGATCGCGGCGGCGCGGGGGCGGCATCCGGACTGCCGGTTCATCGCGAGTGTGTTCGGCGCGCGGCCCGGGGAGATTTCGGCGCTGCGCGATAGCGGGTTCGATTACGCGCTGAGTTCGTCGTGCTGGTGGGATGGGCGGGCGACGTGGCTCGGGGATGATCTCGAACGGGTGGGGGCGATCGGGGCCGTCGCTACGCTGGCTGAACCGCCGGGTGAGGTGGCGGCGCCGGGACGGCGGGATGTGACGCTGGCCGGGTTTCTCGGCGCGTTATGGATCATGAACGGGGCGCTGAGCACGGAAAATCGCGCGGCGATCGGCGAGGTCAACCGGTTACGGCGGGCGCATCGGGGCTTGTTTCACGGACGGGTGCGGATCGGATCGGTGCCGGGGGCGGCGGTTGCGGTGTTCGCGCGGCTGGACCGGGAACGGACGGGGTTGATTCTGGCCTTGGCACGCGGGGTTGCGCCGGTCGCGGTGGATGAATTGCGGATCGGGCTCGGGGCGGCTTGCGGGGACATTGCGGCGGGAGAGGATATGGCGACGGATGAGACGGGCGTGCTGATCGTGGAAACCGCATCGCCGCGACCGGTGTTGCGACCGGCGCGGATGCTGACGCCCGCGAAGACCGCGATCAAATGGCCGCGCATCGCGATCGAGGCGGTGACGCCGTGCGTGGAGGGCGGGCGGTTTCCGGTCAAGCGGATCGTGGGCGAGATCGTGACCGTCGAGGCCGATCTGATCTGCGACGGGCATGGCAGGCTGGCGGCGGATCTGGTCTGGCGGGAAGCGGATGAGACGGACTGGCAGCGCGCGGCGATGACCCCGGCGGGGAACGACCGGTGGAGCGCCGCGCTGCAACTGACCAGGCTCGGGCGGTATCAGGTGAGTATCGAGACCTGGATCGACCGGTATGGTGCGTTCGTCGATGAAGTGGTCAAGAAACATGCGGCGGGGGTGGCGATTGCGCTCGAACTGATCGAGGGCACCAATCTGGTCGAGGCGGCGGTGAGCCAGACCGGGGCGGCGGATCATGCCGGGCTGGCCGGGGTTCTGGCTGCGGTGCTGGCAACCGAGGCGGAGGGCGAGCGGCTCGGTCTGCTGACGGATCCGGCGACGGTTGCGCTGATGCGCGCGATCGAGACCCGGCATTCGCTGTTGCGGCTGGAGCCGGTGATCCCGATCGATGCCGAACGGACCCGGGCGGGGTTTGCCAGCTGGTACGAGATTTTTCCGCGCAGTCAGGGACGGTCCGAGGCGGAGCACGGGACGTTCGACGACGTGATCGGCCAGTTGCCGCGGATCAGGGCGATGGGGTTCGACGTGCTGTATTTCCCGCCGATCCACCCGATCGGGAGCAGGAACCGCAAGGGGCGCAATAACAGCCTGACGCCGAACGAGACCGATCCGGGCAGCCCCTATGCGATCGGCTCGGCGGAGGGCGGGCATACCGCGATCCATCCGCAGCTCGGCGGGTTCGAGGATTTCCGCCGGCTGCTCGCGGCGGCAGAGGCGCAGGGGATCGAGATTGCGCTGGATTTCGCGATCCAGTGCGCGCCGGATCATCCGTGGCTGCGTGAGCATCCGGAGTGGTTCGACTGGCGGCCGGACGGGACGATCCGCTACGCGGAAAATCCGCCGAAGAAATACGAGGATATCGTCAACGTCGATTTCTACGCCGAGGGCGCGATGCCCGCTCTGTGGGTGGCGCTGCGCGATGTGGTGGCATTCTGGGTCAAGCAGGGGGTGCGGATTTTCCGGGTCGATAATCCGCACACCAAGCCGCTGCCGTTCTGGGAGTGGATGATCGGGGATATTCGCGGGCGCAATCCGGAGGTGATGTTTCTGGCGGAAGCCTTCACGCGGCCCAAGGTGATGTACCGGCTGGCGAAGATCGGGTTTTCGCAATCCTATACTTATTTCACCTGGCGCAATACCGCGGCGGAACTGCGCGACTATATCGTCGAGCTGACCACCACGGCGCCGCGCGATTTTTTCCGGCCGCATTTATTCGTCAATACGCCGGATATCAATCCGGTATTCCTGCAATCCTCGGGGCGGCCCGGGTTCATGCTGCGGGCGGCGCTGGCGGCGACGCTTTCCGGGCTGTGGGGGGTTTATAACGGCTTCGAACTGTGCGAGGCGGCGGCGCTGCCGGGGCGGGAGGAATATCTCGATTCCGAGAAATACCAGATGCGGGCATGGGATCATGACCGTCCCGGCAATATCGTGGCCGAGATTACCGCGTTGAACCACATCCGCCGGCAGAACCCGGCGCTGCATTCGCATCTCGGCGTCACGTTCCTGCCGTGCTCGAACGACCGGGTGCTGTATTTCGAGAAGGCCAATCACGATCGCAGCAACGTGCTGCTGGTTGCGATCAGCCTCGATCCGTTCGCGATGCAGACCGCCGAGATCGAACTGCCGCTGTGGCGGTTCGGGCTCGGCGACGATGGCGACCTGCAGGCCGAGGATCTGGCGCGCGGGGTAAGTTTCGTCTGGCACGGCAAGCGCCAGATCGTCGGTTTCAATCCTCAGGAAATGCCTTACTGCATCTGGCGGGTGCGCTCATGAAAAAACTCGGAAAATTCGCAACCCCGTCCTTCAAGGATGCCGATCCGCTCTGGTACAAGGATGCGGTGATCTATCAGGTTCACGTCAAGTCGTTCTTCGACAAGAACAATGACGGGGTGGGCGATTTCGTCGGGCTGATGGAGAAGCTCGATTATATTGCGGAACTCGGGGTCACCGCGATCTGGCTGCTGCCGTTCTATCCCTCGCCCCGGCGCGACGATGGCTACGACATCAGCGCCTATCGGGCGGTGCATGAGGAATACGGCACGCTGAGCGACCTCAAGCGGCTGATCGAGGCGGCGCACCGGCGGGATATCCGGGTGATCACCGAACTGGTGATCAATCATACTTCCGATCAGCATCCGTGGTTTCAGAAGGCGCGGGCCAGCAAACCCGGCTCGGCGGCGCGGGACTATTATGTGTGGTCGGACAACGATCACAAATACGATGGTACCCGCATCATTTTTCTCGACACCGAGAAATCGAACTGGACCTGGGACCCGGTGGCCGGGGCGTATTACTGGCACCGGTTCTACAGCCATCAGCCGGACCTGAATTTCGATAATCCCCGCGTGCTGCAGGAAGTTCTCGGCGTCATGCGGTTCTGGCTCGACCTCGGGGTGGACGGGCTGCGGCTCGACGCCGTGCCCTATCTGATCGAGCGCGAGGGGACCAACAACGAGAACCTGCCCGAGACCCATGCGATATTGAAGCAGATCCGCGCCGCGATGGACGCCCATGCGCCGGGGCGGATGCTGCTCGCCGAAGCCAATCAGTGGCCGGAGGATGCGCAGCAGTATTTCGGCGATGGCGATGAGTGCCACATGTCGTTTCATTTTCCGCTGATGCCGCGCATGTACATGGCCATCGCGCAGGAGGACCGGTTTCCGATCTCGGACATCATGCGCCAGACCCCGGCGGTGCCGGAAGCCTGCCAATGGGCGATTTTTCTGCGCAACCATGACGAGCTGACGCTGGAAATGGTGACCGATTCCGAACGCGATTATCTGTGGGAGACCTACGCCGCCGATCGCCGGGCGCGGCTCAACCTCGGTATCCGGCGGCGGCTGGCGCCCCTGCTGGAGCATGACCGGCGGCGGATCGAGCTGATGAACGGGCTGCTGTTCTCGATGCCGGGGACGCCGGTGATCTATTACGGCGACGAGATCGGCATGGGCGATAACATCCATCTCGGCGATCGCGACGGGGTGCGCACGCCGATGCAATGGTCGCCCGACCGCAATGGCGGATTTTCGCGGGTCGATCCGGCGCAACTGGTGCTGCCGCCGATCATGGACCCGATTTACGGCTATCAGGCGGTCAACGTCGAGGCGCAGGCGGCGGATGCCCATTCGCTGCTGAACTGGACGCGGCGGATGCTCGCGGTGCGCAAGCGGCATCGTTCGTTCGGGCGGGGGTCGCTGCGGTTTTTATATCCGGGCAATCGCAAGGTGCTCGCGTATCTGCGCGAGTTGACCGATGCCGAGGGGCGCGACGAGACGATTTTGTGCGTCTATAACCTCTCGCGGATCGCGCAGGCGGTGGAACTCGATCTTTCGGCGTTCGAACACCGGATTCCGGTCGATCTGGTCGGCGGCTCGCCGTTCCCGCCGGTCGGGCAGCTACCCTATATGCTGACCCTGCCGCCCTATGCGTTCTATTGGTTCAGCCTCGCCACCGAGGCGGCGCTGCCGAGCTGGCGGATCCAGCCTTCGGAGCCGCTGCCGGAATTCGCGACGCTGGTGATGCGCAACGGCTTGTCCGACCTGCTCAATCGCGAGACCCGTGCGATCCTGGAGACCGAGAGCCTGCCGAATTACCTCGCGCGGCGGCGCTGGTTTGCCGCCAAGGACCGGAAAATCACGTCGGCGACGCTGGGGCGGGCCGATATCGTCGGCAACGAGACCGCCGGGGTGCTGCTGGCGGAGGTCAATGTCGAGGTCGGCGGCTCGGTGCAGACCTATCAGGTGCCGCTGGCGGTGAGTTGGGACGACATGCCCTCGAACCCGATGGTGCAGCAGCTTGCGCTCGCCCGCATCCGCCATCATCGCCGGGTCGGGTATCTGACCGATGCCTTCGCGATCGATGCGCTGCCGCGCAACATCATCGCCGGGCTGAAGGCGCGGACCACGCTGGCGGTTTCGGATGGCGAGATCAAATTCCTGCCGACCTCGCAGATCGACGAGCTGGAGGACATGAAGGAGGCGGAGATCCGGCGGTTTTCCGCCGAGCAATCCAACAGTTCCATGATCGTGGGGGATACCGCGGTGATCAAGGTGCTGCGGCGGATCGAGGGCGGGATTCATCCCGAGACCGAGATGACCCGGTTCCTGACCGAAGCCGGATATGCCAACACCCCGGCGCTGCTCGGCGAGGTGGTGCGGGTGGATGCCGAAGGCGTGGGGCATACGCTGATCGTGGCGCAGCGCTTCGTGCGCAATCAGGGCGATGCCTGGCAATGGACCCTCGATACCGTGTCACGCGCGGTTGACACAGCCATCCATACCGAACTCGACGAGGCGGGCGAGGCGGATGCGATGGCGGGGTATCTGCCGTTCGCCGCCGATTGAGCAACCTGATGTCTGGAAAATAGGGCGAGCGGGGGTCAGGCATCCTGGTAGTCCCACTTGATGTAGCCCTTGGTGTCGGCGGCCCATTTTTCATCGATTTCGACGAGGACGGCGCTGACGAGGCGTTCGAGGGAGGCTTCGTTGGGGAAGACCCTGATTTTGGTGGTGCGGCGTTTGAGTTCCTGCTGGATGCCGCGTTCCATGGGGTTGGAAGTGCGAAGCCGGCGCTGGTGGGGTTCTGGCAGTGTGAAGACGGTGAGGCCTTCGGGGATATTTCGTTCGAGCCAATCGGCGAGCTTTGGTGCGGTGTCGCGATAGGCATTGACGAGGGTTATGAGAGCGATCTGGGCAGCGGCGAGGGAATTTGCGTTCCAGACGGTCCGGAGTTCTGCGCCGATGCGTTTGCGGATGGCGTGGTTGGGGGCGTGGTGGATGGCGTTTTGGGCGAGGTGGAACTGGCATCGTTGCCAGTGTGCGGCGCCGAAGACGGCGCGGCGTGCGGCGTGCAATCCGGCATGGTCATCGGAGACGATGAATTCGACGCCTCGCAGGCCACGCTGATGGAGGCTTTCGAGGAAGGCACGCCAATGGACTTCGGCCTCGGAAAGGGCGACCGAGAC
Source organism: Acidiphilium acidophilum (assembly GCF_033842475.1). Taxonomy (NCBI): domain Bacteria; kingdom Pseudomonadati; phylum Pseudomonadota; class Alphaproteobacteria; order Acetobacterales; family Acidocellaceae; genus Acidiphilium; species Acidiphilium acidophilum. The sequence continues at coordinate 3,367,874 of NZ_JAWXYB010000018.1, forward strand.
GCCGAGGACACGGCGGCGTTCATCGGGTCCGATGCCGATGGCCGAGAGCACGGCGGCATCGCGGACGACGCCATTATCGCGCATTTTTTCATATCTGGCGTCGAGGATGAGGTAGCGGATCTCGGCGAGGGGTCGGGTGCGCCAGGCGGCGAGTTCGTCATCGAGCAGCTTGCTGGCGCGGCTGACCTGAGCGGAGGAGAGGCTTTCGATGCCGAATTCGCGCATGACGGCCTCGACGTCGCGGGTGGAGACGCCTTTGATGTACATTTCGGCGACGGCGACCATGACGGCGCGGACCGAGCGTCGGCCGCGTTCGAGGGACTGTGGGTAGAAGGGTTCGCCCACGTGACCGGCGGTTTTGGGGACATCGACGGTGATCGACCCGGCCGGGGTATCGATCCGCTTGGGCTTGTAGCCATTGGCGTAACCCTGACGATCGGGGTTGCGCTCGTAGTGACTGGCGTGGAGGAAGCGTTCGCGCTCGATCTGCATGGCGAGTTCGAAGGTCCTGGCAAATACCGTGGCGATATCGCCTGCGCCGTTTTCGATCAGATGTTCCAAAAGTGCCTCGATAATCGTATCCTTTTTGGCGTCCATTCATCGGTCTCCATGTTGGTGTGAACAACTGCATGGAATACCAGAATGAACAGCCCTTGCCGGGGCATGCCCCGGCAAGGGCACCAACTCCCAACCCAAAATGAATTTCCAGACGTCAGGTTACACCACCTCGCCGCCGCGATGGGCCGGAGGCTGGCCGAGATGCATGCGACGCTGGCGACACCGGGCACCGCACCGGCCTTCGCGCCGGAACCGGCGAGCGAGGCGGATGCGCGCGGCTGGGCCGATGCGGCGCGGCATCAACTGGAGGCGGCGTTCGCCGCACTTGAACGCGCGCGGCCGGCGGCAAGTGCTGCGACCACCGCGCTGATCGATGAAGTCGTGGCGGCGCGCGGCGCGCTGGAAGCGGCGCTGCCGAAGCTGGCGGCGGCGGGGAGCGGGACGCTCAAGACGCGGATTCACGGAGATTTCCACCTCGGGCAGATCCTTGCGGCGCAGGGCGATGCCTATCTGATCGATTTCGAGGGCGAGCCCGCGAAGTCGATCACCCAGCGGCGGGCGAAGGCTTCGGCCCTGCGCGATGTGGCGGGGCTGCTGCGTTCGTTCGATTATGCCGGGGCCTCGGTTTCGCGCGCGGTGCCGGTTTCGACCGACCGGGCGGCGGAGCGGAGCAACTCGATGCTGCAACGCTTCGTCACCGATGCGAGCGCCGCCTTCATCGAGGCGTATCGCGCGGTGGCGGGGGCGGCGGAGCATAAATGGGTGAGCGATGAGGCGTGGGAGGATTTGCTGCGCCTGTTCCTGATCGAGAAATCCGCTTACGAAATCTGCTACGAATCGGCCAACCGCCCTGGCTGGCTTGCGATTCCGCTTGGCGGGCTTGCCGCCATCACCCGACAGATCACAGGAGGCGACCATGCCAGCGCATGACGATGCGGCGCTCGACGCGCTCGCCAACGGCACCCATGGCGACCCGTTCGCGATTCTGGGACCGCATCGCGACGGCGAGGAAACCAGCGTAACGACCTTTCAGCCCGGGGCGGGCAGCGTGACGCTGCTGGCGGACGGCAACGAGATCGCCATGACCCGGATCCATCCCGCCGGGATTTTTCGCGGCGCACTGCCGGGCTCGGGTGCGTACCGGCTGCGCGTGGGGTGGGACGAGGCATCCCGCGAGATCGACGATCCCTACCGGTTTGCCACGCTGTTGAGCGAGTATGACGTTTACCTGCTGGCCGAAGGGCGGCAATTGCGGCTGACCGAGAGCCTCGGCGCCACCCCCGCGACGATCGAGGGCGTGAGCGGGGTGCGGTTCGCGGTGTGGGCGCCGAACGCGCGGCGGGTTTCGGTGGTCGGTGCGTTCAATCTGTGGGACGGGCGGCGTCACCCGATGCGCAAGCGCCACGATATCGGGGTGTGGGAATTGTTCATTCCCGAGGTCGCGGTCGGCAGCCTCTATAAATACGAGATTCTCGCGGCGCATGGCGGGTTGCTGCTCAAGGCCGATCCGCTGGCGCGGCAGGTGCAGGGACCGCCGGAAACCGCGTCGATCGTGGCGGATGCCGCGCCCTTCGCGTGGCATGACGAGGCCTGGATGAACGGGCGGGATGGGCGTTCGGACCGGGCGCTGTCGGTCTATGAGGTCCATGCCGCGTCGTGGCGGCGGCATGACGATGGCTCGCCGTTGTTGTGGGGCGAGCTGGCCGAGCAGTTGATCCCTTACGTGACGGCGCTCGGGTTCACCCATATCGAGTTCATGCCGGTGATGGCGCACCCGTTCGGCGGCTCATGGGGTTATCAGCCGCTGTCGCAATTCGCGCCGATGCCGGCGCTGGGGACGCCCGCGGAGTTCGCTTCGTTCGTGGATCGCTGCCATCAGGCGGGGGTGGGTGTCATTCTCGACTGGGTGCCGGCGCATTTTCCGACCGATGCGTTCGGGCTCGCGCAGTTCGACGGGACGCCGCTTTATGAGCATGCCGACCCGCGCGAGGGGTTCCATCAGGACTGGAACACGCTGATCTACAATCTCGGGCGCAACGAGGTGCGGAACTTCCTGATCGCGAGCGCGCTGTTCTGGCTCGACCGGTATCATGTCGACGGCATCAGGGTCGATGCGGTGGCCTCGATGCTGTACCGCGATTATTCACGCAAGGAGGGCGAGTGGATTCCCAACCGGTACGGCGGGCGGGAGAATCTGGAGGCGATCGATTTTCTCAAGGAATTGTCGGGGTCGATCGAGATCTATGCGCCCGGGGCGATGCTGATCGCCGAGGAATCGACCGCGTGGCCGGGCGTGACTAGGCCGGTCGCCGATGGCGGGCTGGGGTTCAGCCACAAGTGGAACATGGGCTGGATGCACGACACGCTGCGCTACATCGAGGAGGACCCGATCAACCGGCGCTATCATCATGACGAGATGACGTTCGGGTTGGTCTATGCGTTTTCCGAGCGGTTCGTGCTGCCGATCTCGCATGACGAGGTGGTTTACGGCAAGCACTCGCTGATCGGGAAAATGCCGGGGGACCGCTGGCAGAAATTCGCCAATCTGCGGGCGTATCTGTCGTTCATGTGGACCCAGCCGGGCAAGAAGCTGCTGTTCATGGGGCAGGAATTCGGCCAGACCAACGAGTGGAATCACGATGCGACACTCAACTGGGGCGAGGCGGATCAGCCCGAGCATGACGGGCTGCGCCGGTTGATCGGCGATCTGAACCGGATCTACCGGCGCGAGCCCGCGCTTTCGGCGACCGATTTCGATCCGGCGGGGTTTCGCTGGATTGTGGGCGACGATCGCGACCAGAGTATTTTCGCCTGGCAGCGCCAGACCGGCAACGAGGACGAAACCGTCGTGGTGCTGGCCAATTTCACCCCGGTGCCGCGCAGCGAGTACCGAATCGGGGTGCCGTTCGCCGGGCGCTGGCGCGAGGTGTTCAACAGCGATTCGGGCGCTTATGGCGGCTCCGACCTCGGCAATCTCGGCGGGGTGGCGAGCGAGCCGATCGGGCAGCATGGCGTGGCACAGTCGATCGTGCTGACGGTGCCGCCGCTCGGGGTGCTGATTTTGCGCAGGGATAGCTGATGGCGATACTGCCGGCGCGGCTGAAGGCGGGCGCCCCGGACCCGCTGGGGGCGACGTGGGATGGGCTCGGGGTCAATTTCGCGGTGTTTTCGGCCAATGCCGACCGGATCGAACTGTGCCTGTTCGACCGGGGCGGGCGGCGCGAGATCGCGCGTTACGATCTGCCCCAGTGCACCGACGAGGTGTTCCACGGCTACCTGCCCGATGCGCTGCCGGGGCTGATTTACGGGTTTCGCGCGCATGGGCCGTATCAGCCGGAGCGCGGCCACCGGTTCAATCCGAACAAGCTGCTGCTCGATCCGTATGCGAAGGCGCTGTTCGGCGACATCCACTGGTCGGACACGCTGTTCGGCTACCGGGTGGGCGCGGCGCGGGCGGATCTGTCGTTCGACCGGCGGGACAGCGCGCTGGCGATGCCCAAGGCGGTGGTGACCGGGGCAGATGCGGTGTGGGGCGATCATCGCCGGCCGAAGCGGGGCTGGAGCGAGACCGTGATTTACGAGGCGCATCTGCGCGGGCTGAGCATGCAGCGCGGCGATGTCGCGCCTGAGCAGCGGGGCACCTTCGCGGCGTTGCAGAACCCGCGGTTGATCGAACATATGGTGGATCTCGGCATCACCGCGATCGAGTTGCTGCCGGTGCAGGCCTTTCTGCAGGACCGGTTTCTGGTCGAGCGGAAGCTGAGCAATTACTGGGGCTATTCGACGCTGGGGTTCTTTGCGCCGCAGACCTCGTATCTCGCGGATGCCGAGCAGGCCGGGCACGAGGTGCGGAGCGCGGTGCGGCGGCTGCACGAGGCCGGGATCGAGCTCATTCTCGACGTGGTCTACAATCATACCGCCGAAGGCAACGAGATGGGGCCGACGCTGAGTTGGCGCGGGCTCGACAATGCCAGCTACTACCGGCTGATGCCGGGTCACGAGCGGTATTTCATCAACGACACCGGCTGCGGCAACACGCTGAACATCAACCATCCCCGCGTGCTGCAGATGGTGATGGACAGCCTGCGCCACTGGGCCGAGGCGTATCAGGTCGATGGGTTCCGCTTCGATCTGGGAACCATTCTGGGGCGCGAGGCGAGCGGGTTCGATCCCGGTTCGGGGTTTTTCGATGCGATCCGGCAGGACCCGGTGCTCGGCAAGCTCAAGCTGATCACCGAACCGTGGGACCTCGGGCCGGGCGGTTACCAGCTCGGCAATCATCCGCCGGGGTTTTCCGAGTGGAACGCGGCGTTTCGCGACGGGGTGCGGCGGTTCTGGCGCGGCGACGACAGCCAGCGGCCCGAGATTGCGCGGCGGCTGATGGGGTCGCCGGAATTGTTCGATCACCGGCGGCGGCGGCCCTGGGCGTCGATCAATTTCGTGACCGCACATGACGGGTTTACCCTGCATGATCTGGTCAGCTACGCCCAGCGGCATAACCTCAAGAACGGCGAGGATAACCGCGACGGCAGCAGCGACAATCAATCGGCCAACTGGGGGGTCGAGGGCGAGACCGGTAATCCCGCGATCCAGCTGGTGCGCGAGCGGCTCAAGCGGGCGATGCTGGCGACGCTGTTCGTGTCCTACGGGGTGCCGATGCTGCTGGCGGGGGACGAACTCAACCGGACCCAGCGCGGCAACAACAACGCCTATTGCCAGGACAATGAATTATCCTGGATCGACTGGTCGGTGCTGCATGACGGCACGGCGGCGCCGCTGCTCGCCTTCGTCGCCCGGTTGAGCGCGTTGCGGCGGCGCTACCCGAGCTTGCGGAGTTCGTGGTTTCACCACGGGCTTGAGACGATCGGACCTGATCTTGCCGACACCGCGTGGTTCGACGAGGCCGGGCGCGACCTGACCAGCGAGGCCTGGGCAGACCCCTTCGCGCGGCTGCTGGCGCTGCGGCGGGCGAGCCATGAGGGCGAGGTGGCGGACGCGACGCTGGTGCTGCTCAACGCCTCGGATCAGGACCGCGAGTTCACCCTGCCCGAACCCGCGCTGGAGTGGACGCTGGAACTCGATACCGCAAATCCCCAATTGCAGCGGGCGGCATTTTCCGCTCCCATCATCAAGGTTGCTGCCCGTGCCGTCGTGGTGCTGGGCGCGCCGATCGAGGAATGACCGCCATGACCGATACGGCACGACACGATATTCGACCGGGTGCCGCGATGATCGGGCAGGGGCGGGCGCGGTTTCGGGTATGGGCGCCGGGATGCGAGGCGGTCGGGCTGGTGCTGCGCGGGGGCGACGCGCTGCCGATGACGCGCGACGAGGCGGGGTTTTTCACCCTCGAAGCGGCGGCAAAGCCCGGCGATACCTACCGGTTTGCGATCGGCGGGGGCAATACCCTGCCCGATCCGGCCTCGCGGTTGCAGGCGGGCGATGTTCATGATGCGAGCGTGGTGCCCGACCCGGCGCCTTACCACTGGCGGCATCCCGCATGGGCCGGGCGGCCCTGGCACGAGACCGTGCTTTACGAGCTGCACCCCGGCGCGTGCGGCGGTTATGCCGGGATCGAGGCGATGCTGCCGCGCCTCGCCGAGATCGGGTTCACCGCGATCGAGCTGATGCCGATCGCGGATTTTCCCGGCCGGCACAACTGGGGCTATGATGGCGTGCTGCCCTATGCGCCGGATACCGCCTACGGCACGCAGGAGGCGCTGAAACATCTGATCGATACCGCGCACGGGCTCGGGCTGATGGTGTTTCTCGATGTCGTCTATAATCATTTCGGACCTGACGGGAATTATCTGCACAGCTACGCGCCGCAGTTTTTCCGCGAGGATATGAAGACGCCGTGGGGCGGCGCGATCGATTACCGGCGCGAGCCGGTGCGGCGGTATTTCATCGATAACGCGATTTACTGGCTCGACGAGTTCCGGTTCGACGGGCTGCGTTTCGATGCGGTGCACGCGATCAAGGACGACAAGTTTCTGGCCACGATGGCGCACGAAATCCGCGCGGCGATCGACCCGGCGCGGCAGATCCATCTGGTGCTCGAAAATGACGACAACAACGCGACCCTGCTCGCGCCGGACGGGGCGGGGGCGTTGTATGACGCGCAATGGGCCGATGACACCCATCATTGCTTCCATGTCCTGCTGACCGGCGAGCAGGGCGGGTATTACGAGGATTATCCCGAGGCGGCGGCCCAACTGGCGCGCTGCCTCGATTCCGGGTTCGCGTATCAGGGCGAGGCCTCACCCCACCGGGACGGCGAGCATCGCGGCACGCCGAGCGGGCATCTGCCGCCGACCGCCTTCGTTGCGTTTCTGCAGAACCACGACCAGATCGGCAATCGGGCGTTCGGTGAGCGGTTGACCACGCTGGCGGATCATGACGGGTTGCGCGCCGCGATGTTCCTGCTGCTGCTCTCGCCGCAGATCCCGCTGGTGTTCATGGGCGAGGAATATGGCGAGGAGCGGCCATTTCTGTATTTCACCGACCATGCTTCGGCAGAGCTTGCCGAAGCGGTGAAAACCGGGCGGCAGGCGGAATTTTCGAAATTCCCGGCATTTTCCTCAGCCGAGGCGCAGCGGGCGATTCCCGATCCGAACGACAAGGCGACCTTTGCGGCCTCGATCCCAAGCTTCGATGACGCGGAGGCACCGGGTGCCGGATGGCGGCTGTTTCATACCGCCTTGCTCGGCATCAGACGGGAGATTGTCGTGCCGCGCATTCCGGGTGCGCGAAGTTTGGGGGCGACAGCGCTCGGGCGGAGCGGGGTGCGCGCTTCGTGGCGGCTGGGCGATGAGTCGGTGCTGACGATCGCGGCGAATTTCGGCGAGGAGCCGGTGGCGTGCGAACCCGGCGAGGGGATGGTGCTGGCGGCATCGCCGCCGACCGGGCGGGCCGATGCGATGCTGCCGGGGCGGACCGCGGTGGCCTGGTTCGCACCTTCATGAGCGACGAGGCGCTGTTCAGCCTCGCCGACCGGGCAGGGCTGAGCGTGGTGTGGCACGATGTGTTCGGCACCGCGCATCATGTGGCACCCGAAATGTTGCGCCCGCTGCTCGCCGCACTGGGGCACGAGGCGGATTCGGATGGGGCATGTGCCGCGAGCCTCGGACGGCTCGATGAGGAATCGCGCGCGACACCGAAGCTGGTGACCGCGCTGGCGGGCGGGGATATCAGGTTTCGTCATGACGGTGGCGCGGCGCGGCTGACGCGGGAGGACGGAACGATCGTCGAGACCCGGGCCGAACCGGTCGGGGATGGCTGGGCGCGGCTGCCGCCGGTTAATGAGGTCGGGTATCATACGCTGGCGATCGGGGAGCGGACGATCGGGATCGCGGTGGCGCCGGCACGGGCCTTCACCATGCGCGATGCGCTCGACCGGGCGGGGCGCGGCGGCAAGGCCTGGGGGCTGGCGGCGCAGGTTTATGGATTGCCGCGCGCGGGCGATGGCGGGATCGGCGATTTCGCGTCGCTCGCGGAACTGGCGCGCAGGGCGGCTGAACACGGGGCGGATGCCATCGCGATCAGCCCGATCCACGCGCTCTATGCCAGCGAGCCGGGGCATTACGGGCCGTACGGGCCGTCGAGCCGGATTGCGCTGAACCCGGTTTATGCCGCGCTGGACTGTTCCGATCCGGTGCCGGGCCCGGAAGACGTGACCGGGGAATCGCCGGGCGGGCTGGTTGATTGGCGGCGGTTTACCCCGCCACGTTACGCGGCGCTGCGCGCGGCCTTCGCGCAGGAGCGCCATGAGGCGGCGTTTCGCGCGTTTTTGAGCGATCCGCCGCCGGCCCTGCTGCTGCATGCGCGGTTCGAGGCGCTGGTTGCGCATCAATTGGCACACGGGGCGGGGCGCGACTGGCGACACTGGCCGGATGCGCTGCGAAGCCCGGCCACGCCGGAGGTTGCGGCAATTCTGGCGGCCGAGGGCGAGGAGGTCGAGTTTCATCTGTTCGCGCAATATCGGGTGCGGGCGGATCTGCGCCGGGCGCAGCTTGCGGCGACCGGGGCGGGCATGGCGGTCGGGCTGATCGCGGACCTTGCGGTGGGGGCCGATCCGGCGGGCAGCGATGCCTGGGGGCGGCCACTGGAGGTGTTGCGCGGCGCATCGGTCGGCGCGCCACCCGATGAGTTCAACCGGCGCGGCCAGAACTGGGGGCTGACCGCATTTTCGCCGCGCGGGCTGCGCGATAGCGGATTTTCCGCGCTGCGCGACATGCTCGGGGCCGCGCTGGAGCCGACCGGCGGGGTGCGGATCGATCATGCCATGGGGCTGTCGCGGCTGTGGATCATTCCCGAGGGCGGCGAGGCGAAGGATGGCTGTTTCCTGCGCTATCCGTTCGATGACATGCGGCGGATCGTCATGCTGGAATCGGTGCGTCATCGCGGGATCGTGGTGGCCGAGGATCTCGGCACGGTGCCCGAAGGGTTCCGCGATGGGCTGGCGACCGGCGGGATCGCGGGGATGAGCATTCTGTGGTTCGAGCGCGACGGCGACCGGTTCGTACCGCCCGCTCACTGGCGCGCAGATACTGCGGCCCTGACCACGACGCATGATCTGCCGACCGCCGCCGGGTGGTGGCGCGGCACGGATATCGGCTGGCGCGAGCGGCTGCATATTCCGGGCGAGGATGCGGAAAAGCGGGCGTTCGACCGGGGATGCCTGTGGGATGCCTGCGTGCAGTCGGGGGCGGCGGGCGGTGAGCCTCCGGGACCGGACGAATCCGACGCGATCGCGGATGCCGTGATCGCGAATGTCGCCACCGCCTCGTCGGACCTCGTGATCCTGCCGATCGAGGATGTGATGGCGCTGCGCGAGCAGCCGAACATTCCCGGCACGATCGACGAACACCCGAACTGGCGGCGGCGCCTGCCCGAACCGGTGGAAACCTGCCTTGCGGCACCGCGCGTCGCCGCCCGGCTCAAGACCATCGATGGAAAGCGCAGATCATCATGACCACCACACCGCCCCGCGCCACGATCCGCCTGCAGTTCCACAAGGGCTTCACCCTCGATGACGGGGCGGCGGTGGTGCCGTATGCCGCTTCACTCGGGGTGAGCCATTTATATGCGTCGCCGATCCTGAAGGCGCGGCCGGGCTCGACCCATGGCTACGACATCGTGGACCATAACGCGATCAATCCCGAACTGGGCGGCGCGACGGCGCTGGAGCAGCTTTCGGCGACGCTGCGCGAACACGGGCTCGGGCTGATCCTCGATATCGTGCCGAACCACATGGGGGTGGGCGGCGGCGACAATGCCTGGTGGATGGACGTCCTGGAATGGGGGCGCGCGAGCCGCTACGCCGATGCGTTCGATATCGACTGGATGCCGCCCGACCCCGCGCTGCGCGGCAAGGTGATGGCGCCGTTTCTTGGCGAATCCTATGGCGGGGCGCTGAGATCGGGCGATCTGCAACTCGCCTGCGATCAGGCCGAGGGGCGGATTTCGGTGGTGTATCACGAGCACGTCTTTCCGCTCTCGCCAGCCGGAATGGCGCTGGTGCTGAAGGCGGCGCCGCGCCGGTTCGCCGACGCGATCGCGCATTTCACCGGGGCGGCGGATCTGGCCGACCGGCCCGAGATCGCGCGCCCGCTGGCCGCGACCGCGCGCACGAGGTTCGCCGCCGTGCTGGCGACGCCGGAAGGACAGGCCGGCCTCGCCACCGCGCTGCGCCGCTACGACACCACGACCGAGGACGGCGCGGCACGGCTGCATGACCTGCTCGAAATGCAGAACTACCAACTGACCTACTGGCGTGCGGCGGCGGATGAAATCAACTGGCGGCGGTTTTTCGACATCAACACGCTGGCGGGGATTCGCGCCGAAATTCCGTGGGTGTTCGACGAGAGCCACAGGCTGATCCTCGATTTATATGCGCGCGGGATCATCGACGGGGTGCGGATCGATCACGTGGACGGGTTGGCCGATCCGCGCGCCTATCTGCGCAAGCTGCGGCGGGCGCTGGCGGCGGCGGCGAAGCACCGGCCCGCCTCGGCCTCGGCGGGGCCGGCTTACATCATCGTCGAGAAAATTCTGGCACCGCACGAGCGGTTGCGGACCGACTGGCTGACCGACGGCACCACCGGCTACGATTTCATGAACGAGGTGGGCGGTGTGCTGCACGAACCGGCGGGAGAGGACCCGTTGGGCTCATTGTGGCACGAACTGACCGGGCGGAGTGCGGCGTTCGATCCCGAGGAGCGCGACGCCCGCCGCCAGATTCTGCGCGACAACCTGACCAGCGAGTGGAACGGAACGGCGGCGCTGCTGCACCGGCTGGCGGCATCGAACCTCGCGACGCGCGATATCTCGCTCACCGCGTTGCGGCGCGCTCTGGGGGAATTGCTGGTGCATTTTCCGATCTACCGGATCTATGCCGGGGCCGGGGGCAGCACCGACACCGACGAGCAGACCATGAACTGGGCGCTCGCGCGGGCACGGCGGAGTTTTCGGGTTGCGGACCGCAACCTGCTCGATCAGATCCGGCACTGGCTGGCCGACCGGCCCCTGGCACGCGAGCCGCTGGAGCGGCGCGCGCTGCACCGTCGGGCGATGGTGCGGTTTCAGCAGCTTTCGGCGCCGGTGGCGGCCAAGTCGGTCGAGGATACCGCATTCTACCGGTATGGCAGGCTGATTTCGCGCAACGAGGTGGGCAGCACCCCGGCGCAGTTTTCGGTGAGTGTGCCCGCGTTCCATGCCGCGCAGGCGCAGCGGGCGGCGCTGTTTCCTGATGCCATGCTGGCTACCGCGACACATGACCACAAGCGCGGCGAGGACACCCGCATGCGGATTGCGGTGATCTCTGAAATGCCGGAGCGGTGGCGCGCGGCGCTGGCGCGGTGGATGCGGCTGAATGCCGGGCTGGTGCGCGATCTCGATTCCGGCCGGGCGCCGAGCGAGGGCGACGAGATCATGCTGTATCAGACGCTGGTGGGGGCGTGGCCGCTCGAAGCGGGGGGGCCCGACGGCGATTTTCAGGACCGGGTCTGGGGCTGGTGGGAAAAATCGATCCGCGAGGCGAAGCTGCGCTCGGAATGGGCGGCGCCGGACGAAGCCTATGAGGAAGCGTGCCGGCAGTTTCTCGATGGGGTGTTCGACGCCGGTCGGGCGACCGCGACGCGGGGCGAGATCGGGGCGTTCGCCGCGATGATCGGGCCGGCGGGAGCGCTCAACGGGTTGAGCCAGACCGTGCTGAAATATACCGTGCCGGGCGTGCCGGATTTGTATCAGGGCACCGAGTTCTGGGATTTGTCGCTGGTCGATCCGGATAATCGCCGCCCGGTCGATTATGCGGTGCGGCGGGCGGCGCTGGCGGAGGGTGGCGATCCTGCGGCGTTGCTGGCGGGATGGCAGAGCGGGGTGGTGAAGCAGGCGATCATTGCGCGGTTGCTGGCCTTGCGCACCGCGCATCCCGCGCTGTTTGCGGCGGGGAGTTATGTGCCGCTCGATTTCGGCGGGGTCCTGGCCGATCAGGCGATCGGGTTCGTGCGCGAGCATGAGGGGGCGCGGCTCGTGGTGATTGCGTCCCGGCTCGGGAGTGCGGCGCTGGGCGAGGCGGACAAGCCGCTGATTCCGGCTGAAGCCTGGGGCGATACCGCGCTGACGACGCCGCTGGATGGCGCGTGGCGCGACGTGCTGAGTGGCCATGATCATGACGGGATCGACGATGTCGCGGCGTTGCTGCGCATCCTGCCCGTCGCCGTCCTCCAGGGATGATGCGCCAAGCCCGGGCGCCCCTGACCCTGATTCAGAGAGTTTTTTGGTTCTTTTTTGCAAAAAAGAACACCTTCCCGCCCTCCCCCCGCCTCCGGCAGCGGGATTCGTTACGCGCAGATGCCCTTGCGGTTACGGGCGGTTGCGGCTAGGCCGCATGTCGGTACGGTGTGCGGATTGTTTTCGTGCCATCGGGGTTTCACGAACTGGGTTCGTTTAGGAGAGCATCCTTGCGGCGTCTGCGGTTGGCTTTAATGACATCGGCTCTGGTGCCCGGATTTGTGGTGCCGGTTTCTCAATCCGCGCTCGCCGCGACGCGACCGGCTCCCGGGCCGGCCTCGCAGGTGCAGACCGGCGGGCGGATTGCTGCGGTCGATGTGTCGGGCAACCAGCGGATCGATGCGAGCACGATCCGCTCGTATATCCTGCTTCAGCCCGGCGATGCGTTCAGTGCGCGGCGGATGGATCTGAGCCTCAAGACGCTTTACGCGACCGGCCTGTTCAAGACGGTGTCGATCACCCGGCAGGGCGATGACCTGATGGTCCACGTCAAGGAAAACCCGATCGTCAATCACGTCTATTTTCAGGGTAATTCGGTCGTCAAGGACAAGGCGATGCAGGGCGCGATCGCGCTCAAGCCCGGTTCGGTGTTCACCGCGGCGGAGGCGGCGGCGGCGACCAAGGCGATTTTGGCGCTCTATGCCAAGCGCGGCCATTACAGCGCGACGGTGGAACCGGAAATCGTCAAGCTGCCGGAGAACCGGGTGAACGTGGTGTTCAACTGCCACGACGGGGCGGAGACGCTGATCAGCCGGATCAATTTCATCGGCAATCATCATTATGGCCAGGCCAAGCTGCGCGAGGTGATTTCGTCGCGGCAGGATGCCTGGTACCGGTTTCTGTCGGATTCCGACCAGTACAACAACGAGCGGGTGAAATACGACGAATCCCTGCTCAGCCGGTTCTATTTCCATCACGGTTTCGCCGATTTCAAGATCATCAGCACCACGGCGCAGCTCGCACCGGACCGGAAGTCGTTTTATCTGACCTTCGTCATCGACGAGGGGCATCGTTATCACATCAGTTCGGTCAAGGTGGTTTCCTCGCTGCGCAAGCTGCCGGGCAAGGATCTGCGGCATCTCGTGCCGATCGAAAAGGGCGATATCTTCGACGGGGATGCGCTGCAGACCACGGACAAGGCCATTTCGGAGTACGTGCAGAACCGCGGCTACGCCTTTGCCCAGGTCGAGCCCGATGTGAAGGAAAATCACAAGACCCACACGATCGCTCTGACGTTCCGGGTGATCGAGGGGCCGCGGGTTTATGTCAACAACGTCTCGATCACCGGGAATACCCGGACCGAGGACAGCGTGATCCGCCGGCAGATCGAGCTGGCACCGGGCGATGCGTATAACGAAGAAGCGGTCAAGCAATCCAAGGATAATCTGGAAAATCTCGGCTTCTTCAAGAAGAAGGACATCTCGATCAAGCCGGTGCCGACCAGCCAGCCCGACGAGGTCAATCTCGATGTCGCGCTCGCCGAGCAGGCGAACGGGCAGTTCTCGCTGGGCGGCGGGTATTCGACCGATCTCGGGGCGCTGGTGAATATCGGGCTGAGCGAGAACGATTTCCTCGGCACCGGGATCGATACCTCGATCAGCGCGCTGCTGGCGCAGAAGGGCACGCAGTTCAACCTCGGCGTGACCAACCCGTATTTCCTCGGGCGCAACCTGATCGCCGGGTTCGATCTGTTCCGCACCGATACCGCCAATACGACATCCTACGTGTTTGCCGAACGCTCGATCGGCGGCGATATCCGGCTCGGGTTCCGCTACAACCAGCATGTCAGCCAGGCCTTCACCTACACGGTCAGCACCCGCGACATCTATAATATCGCGACCGGGGCCAGTCTTTACATCCTGAACGAGGCGGGCAATTCGAGCCTGTCGCAGCTCGGCACCACGCTGACCTTCGATTACCGCAACGACCGGCTCGACCCGACTTCGGGCGGGTTGTTCTCGCTCTCGGGCGATCTTGCCGGGCTTGGCGGAACCGCGAAATATATAAGGTTGCAGGCGCGAGCAGCCTATTACATTCCGCTCAAGCGGGTGTTCGGCAGCAAGGCCTGGGTGTTGGAGTTCGACGGACATGTCGGCGACCTCGTCGATATTCTCGGCTATCATTCCCTGATCGCCGACCGGTTCTTCCTCGGCGGCGACAGTCTGCTCGGGTTCCAGACCGGCGGCGCCGGGCCGCATGACACGCTGTATGGCGACAGCCTGGGCGGCAAGTTCATCTGGACGCAGGACACCGTGCTGCATTTCCCGCTGCCGGTTTCGCCCGATCTCGGCGTGTCCGGCTTCGCGTTCACGGATATCGGCAGTCTGTCGGGGGTCAGCCCGATCACGGTCAACGGCACCCAGCTCGGCCTGTACGACAATCCGGCGCCTCGGGTTTCGGTCGGCGTCGGGGTCGCCTGGAATACCCCGTTCGGCCTGATCGACCTTTCATTCGCCCAGCCGATCAAGAAATACAAATACGACCAGATCGAGCAATTCCGCGTTTCATTCGGTACGAGGTTCTAATATCGTGACACTGAAGTCCTTTTTTCGTCTTGGTCTGGCGCTGCCGGTTCTCGCCCTCGGTTTCGGCATCGGCCATGCCCAGAGCAGCAGCGGTCCCGGCTATTTCATTCCCCATCCGAAAGCGCCGCCGGTAAGCCACGCCGCTCCGGTGCGCGAATCCGCGCCGATGGCACCCCAGCCCGGCATGCCCCAGCCGGGCGAACAGCCGGGAACCCAGGCGGTCCCGCCGCAGAAACTGCCGCCGATTCCGCAACTCCCGGCGCTGCCCAAGGAAAATGCGCCGCCATCCCCGGTGATGGGCGTCCTTTCGGTGCCGGAAGTGATGCAGCAATCGACTGCGGCGCAGGGTGTCGAGAAAATCATCGAAGCCCGCCGTCAGAAGCTCGCCGCCGAAGCTCAGGCCGACCAGCAGAAATGGGAAGGCGAGCAGAAGGCGATCACCGCGCAGAAGGCCAAGCTTTCGAAAGCCGCGCTGACCGCGAAGGAACAGGCGCTGCAGAAGGAAATCGAGGAAGCCCAGGTCGATTTCCATAACCGCAATCTCGCCATCGAGGTTTCGGCGCGGGCGGCGCTCGGCAAGATCGAGGCGACGCTGATCGCCGTGATCCGCCAGGTGGCGCAGGCGCACGGAATGAACCTGGTCCTGCACCGCTCGCAGGTGGCGCTGAACGTCAACGGGTTCGACATTTCCAAGGAAGTGGCAGCGCACCTCAACAAGATCCTGCCCTCCGTCGCGGTGCCGCCCTCGGTCGTGCCGAAAATGGCGGGCGGCAAGAAATAAGGGTTGGCGATGACCGATACGGCCGGTTCAAACCTGCCGGGCGACCCACGGTTTTTCAAGCGCGCGGGGCCGTTCAGCCTCGCGGCGGTGGCCGTGGCGATCGGGGCGCCGGCACCGGGCGCGGCTGCCGGGCGGATGTTTCGCGGGATCGCGCCGTTGCAGAGCGCGGGGCCGGACGAGATCAGCTTTCTCGACAACCGGAAATATCTCGGCCTGCTTGCAGAAACCCGCGCGGGCGCGGTCATTCTGCTGCCGGATCTCGCGGATCGGCTGCCGCCCGCCAGCATCGCGCTGCCGGTGGCGCAGCCTTATCTTGCCTGGGCGAAGGCGGGCGGGTTATTCCACCCGCTGCCGCCGGCGAACCCCGGGGTTCATCCGACCGCGATCATCGACCCTTCCGCAACGGTCGATGCCGAGGCGGAGATCGGGCCGTACGCGATCATCGGGCCGCATGTCGAGATCGGGGCGCGGACCATCATCGGGGCGCATGGCGTGGTCGGCGCGGGGGTGATGATCGGAGCGGATTGCCGGATCGCGCCCCATGTGACCATCGGCTACGCGATCATCGGAAACCGGGTGACGCTGCATCCCGGGGTTCGGATCGGGCAGGACGGATTCGGGTTCGCGCCCTCGCCGGAAGGGCTGATCAGCGTGGCGCAGCTCGGGCGGGTGCTGATCCGCGACGATGCCGATATCGGCGCGAATACCACGATCGATCGCGGCTCGGCGCAGGATACCATTATCGGCGCGGGTACCAGGATCGATAATCAGGTGCAGGTCGGGCATAACGTGCAGATCGGGCGGTGCTGCATCATCGTCTCGCAGGTCGGGATTTCCGGCTCGACCATTCTGGAAGATTTCGTGGTTGCCGCCGGGCAGGCCGCGTTTTCCGGCCATCTGCATATCGGCAAGGGCGCGCGGGTCGGGCCGCAGGCGGGGGTGATGAGCAATCTCGAACCCGGTGTCGAGGTGCTCGGCAGCCCGGCACAACCGGCCAAGGCGTTTTTCCGCGAGGTCGCGATGATCCGGCGCTTTGCGCGGCGCGACAGAATGCGCCATTCTGAACCGAAGCCGGACGATACCGCCGGCGACTGAGCCAATCACAGGAATTCCGATGGACGGGACTTCACCAGAGAACAGCGCGCCGGCCGCGACCGGCCGGACCATCGATATCGCGGGGATCATGCACGCGATCCCGCACCGCTACCCGTTTCTCCTGATCGATCGTGTGGTCGAACTGATCGAGAACGTCTCGGCGGTGGGGGTCAAGAACGTCTCGGTGAACGAAAACTTCTTCGCCGGACATTTTCCCGGCCACCCGGTGATGCCCGGCGTGCTGATCATCGAAAGCATGGCGCAGACCGCTGCGGTGCTGGTGGTCGAAACCCTCGGGCCGGAAGAAGCGGGCAAGGTGGTTTATTTCATGTCGGTCGAAGGGGCGAAGTTCCGCCGCCCGGTGGTGCCGGGCGATTGCCTGCGCATTCATGTGGTCAAGGAGCGCAACCGGAGCAATGTGTGGAAATTCCACGCGGTCGCGCGGGTCGACGGCGTCGCGGTCGCCGAAGCGACCTACGCCGCCATGATCATGGATCAAAAAGCGGGCGAACGATGATCCATCCCACGGCGGTCGTCGACCCGAGCGCCCAGCTCGGCGCGCGGGTGCATATCGGCCCGTTCTGCTCGGTCGGTCCCAGCGCCATTCTCGGCGAAGGGGTCGATCTCGTCTCCCACGTTGTCGTCGATGGTCAGACCACGATCGGCCCGGGCACCAAAATATTCCCGTTCGCCACGATCGGCATGGCACCCCAGGACCTCAAATACCGGGGCGAAAACACCGAAACCATCATCGGCGCCCGCTGTACCATCCGCGAACACGCCACGATCAATCGCGGCACCGAACCGGGCGGGGGTGTCACCCGGGTCGGCGATGACTGCCTGATCATGACTGCCGGGCACGTTGCCCATGACTGCCAGATCGGCAATGGCGTCATCATCGTCAATAACGTGGTGATGGGCGGCCACGTGGAGATCGGCGATGGCGCGATCATCGGGGGGTCGGCCGCCATCCACCAGTTCGTCCGGATCGGACGGGGGGCGATGATCGGCGGCATGTCCGGCGTCGAGGCCGACGTGATCCCGTTCGGCATGATCATCGGCAACCGCGCCCGCCTCGCCGGGCTCAACATCATCGGGCTGCGCCGCCGCAATATCGACCACACCACCATCCACCACATGCGCGCGACGTTCAACGCGCTGTTCCGCGACTGTACCCACCCGTTCCACGACCGCCTCAAAACCCTGCAATCCGAGACCCACGACCCCTACACGACGGAAATTCTCACCTTCGCCGCCAGCCCCGGCAAACGCGGCCTGATCCGGACCACGACCAGCGCCGCCGACGATTCCGAAGGGTGATGGGCGGGGTGGGTGTGAGGCAGCGAGGCCAGGGGGCTCTGCCCCCTGGACCCAAGCTAAGGGCGGAGCCCTTAGAACCCTGGAATTTCGGGCAAGGGGAGGGCGAGGTCTCGGATGTTCCGCCGATCTGGCTTGTGTCGCCCTCCCCTTGCCCGAAATCGGTGGATTCCAAAGGCTCCGCCTTTGGCGGGGTCGAGGGGCAGCGCCCCTCGCCTTGCTGTTCACCCCACCCCATCCCATGACCCTCGGCATCATTGCCGGTGGCGGTCCGTTGCCCGGTCAGGTGGCGGCGGCGGCGCGGGCGGCGGGGCGTGGGGTATTTGTGGTGGCGTTGGAGGGGTATGCGGAGCCGGGGGTGATCGGTGGATTTCCGCATGAGGTGGTGCGGTTGGGGGCCGTGGGCGTGGCGGTGGCGGCGTTGCGGCGGGCCGGGTGTGTGGATCTGGTGTTGGCCGGGCCGGTGAAGCGGCCTTCATTGCTGGATTTGCGGCCCGATGCGATGGGAGCGCGGCTGCTGACACGGGTGGGGCGCGCGGCGTTTGCGGGGGATGACGGGTTTCTGGCGGCGATCGTGCGGGTTTTGGGCGAGGAGGGATTTCGGGTTCTGGGCGCGCATGAGGTGATGGCGGAGGTATTGGCGCCGATCGGGCTGTTGACGCGGGTGGGGCCGGATGCGGCGGCGCTGGCGGATATCGGGCGCGGGGTTGGGGTGTTGCGGGCGCTGGGTGTCGCGGATGTCGGGCAGGCGTGTGTGGTGCAGCAGGGGATTGTTCTGGCGGTCGAGGCGGTGGAGGGCACGGATGCGATGCTGGGCCGTGCGGCGGCACTGGCGCGTCCGGGTCCGGGCGGGGTTCTGGTCAAGCTGGTCAAGCCCGGGCAGGATCGGCGGGCGGATTTGCCGACATTGGGACCGGACACGGTGGCGCGGGCACGCGCGGCGGGGTTGCGTGGTGTGGCATTCGAGGCGGAGGGTGCCATATTGATCGAACGTGCGGCGATGGTTGCGGCGGCGGACGAGGGGGGGTTGTTTCTCCTCGGGATCGACCCGGCATCGTCCTGAATGAGTGGGAAAGGAAGATCGGCATGAGCGGCGAGTTTCAATATCTGCATACGATGATCCGGGTGAACGACCTGGAGGAAAGTGTGGGGTTCTACACGAAGCTTCTGGGAATGAAGGAGCTGCGGCGGACCGATGTGCCGGATGGCAAGTACACCCTGGCTTTCGTGGGGTATGGCAGCGAGAAAGATCATACCGTGCTGGAGCTGACCTATAATTACGGCACGGATCATTACGATCAGGGTACGGCGTTCGGGCACCTGGCGCTCGGGGTTTCCGACATCAAGGCGACCGTGGAGAAATTGCGGGCGGCGGGGGCGAAGATTGCGCGTGAGCCCGGCCCGGTGAAGTTCGGCACCACGGTGATCGCGTTCATCGAGGACCCGAATGGTTACAAGATCGAGTTGATCGAGCGCCACTGACATGAGCACCGCGCCGGTTCCGCCGATCCCTGCGCTGCGGCGAGGCAAGAGCCTGTCGTTCCGGGCATTGTCGGCGGGGTTCGGCGCGGTGGAGGCGGTGGCCCCGCGCGGGTGGCCGGCGTTGAGCACGGCGGCGATCGAGCGGAGTGCCGGGGTGTCATTGCAGGGGCCGGCGCGCGAGGGGTTGGAGCGGCTGACCGGGGCGATGGCGCGGGAGACCCCGTTTTCGTTGTTCGGGCGGGTTTCGGTACGCTACGATCTCACGCGGCTTGCGCGCAATGCGGCGATGATCGAACGGATGCACGAACAAACGCCCGCGATCGGGGCGGCTCCGGTAACGGCGCCGCTATTCATCATGGGGTTGCCGCGTTCGGGGACCAGTTTCCTCCATACGCTGCTCGGCTACGATCCGGACGTGATGGTGCCGCGGGTGTGGCAGACGCTGTATCCTGCGCCCCGGCCGCGCGATTTCGACAAGCGCGCGAGTGCGGTGGCGCGGCGGACCGACCGGCAGCTCGGGATATTCGCCGGGATGGCACCGGACTTTCCGGCGATCCATCCGATCGATGCCGACAGTCCGCAGGAGTGCAGCGAAATCACCGCGCATGTCTTCCAGTCCCTGCGGTTCGATACGACGTTCCGGGTGCCGACCTATACGAAATGGCTGGATGCGTTCGGCCACGATGCGGCATTCGCGTTTCACAAGCGGTATCTGCAGGCGCTGCAGCATGGCGTGGGGGCGAAGTTCTGGGCGTTGAAATGCCCGGATCATACGTTTTCGATTCCCGGGATTCTGGCAACCTATCCCGATGCGCGATTCGTGGTGGTCCATCGCGATCCGGTTCATGTGTTCGCTTCGGTGGCACACATGACCGAGGTTTTGCGCGCGCCGTTTTTGCGCGAGATCGACCCGGCGGAGATCGGGCGGCAGGTGACCGAGCGGTGGATCGACGGGGCCCGGCTGCTGGTCGCGTTCGATCGCAGCCGCGAGGTGCCGCCGGAGCGGCTGATGAATATCCAGTACGACGATCTGACGCGCGATCCGGTTGCGGCGGTCGCGATGATTTATCGGCATTTCGGGCATGATTTGTCACCTGAGGCGGCGGCGGGGATGCAGGCGCATCTGGCGGCGGCACCGCGTGGCGGATATGGCCGGAACCGGTACCAACTTTCGGCCTTCGGGATCAATCCCGAGCGGCTGCGCCCGGATTTTATGCCGTATATGGATTATTTCGGGATCAAGTCCCGGCGGGACGAACGCGGCGCGGCGGCCTGACCGTATTACATCGGTGTTATGTTCGAGCATGTCGCAACTGGGGCGTGTATTATGCCACTTTGTCATCCCAGTAGATTTGTAGCATAAAAGTGACGCATGTGGCTGTGGGAGCCATGCGGGGGTATTTCGGTCGATGGCGGGGGTTGTCCAGTTTCCTTTTGGTGGTCGCGCCTTGCCTGAGGACGTGATCTGTTTCCTGATCGCCGATTTCGACGATCCCGCGTGGCTCGGCCAACCGAGTTCGGCGATCGGCGCGGATGCTGGCGCGGATCAACCTTCAGTGGCCGGGATGGTCGCCGCCGAAGGGGGCCGGATTTTCAGAACGACTGCGACGCGGCTGTACTGCGTCTTCAGGACCGTGGCACCGGCGGTTGCGACCGCGTTTCGCATGATGCGCGCCGAGGTTGAGGGGGCGTCCGGCATTCGGGAGCGGCGGGCGTTGCGTCTGGGACTTCACGCGGGGACCGCGGAAGTGACCCAGGGCGTGTTTGTCGGTGCCACCTTGAATCGCGCGGAGCGCCTGGCTTCGGCGGCCCGACCGGGACAGGTGCTGATATCGGCGGCGGCAGCGCGCATGGTGCCGCCGCGCGCATTGTCGGCCGATATGGTTATCGAACCCATCGGGGAGTTCCGGCTCAAGGATCTGCTGCCGCCGGACCTCGTGTATCAGCTGCGCCACCCCGAACTGCCGGGGGCGTTCAGCGCGCCGCAATCGCTCGATGCGACGCCCAACAATCTGCCGTTGCTGAGCACATACTGCATCGGGCGCAACGAGGAGTTGGGGCAGCTCAGCGCGTTGCTCGAACGCCATCAGCTGGTGGTGATTACGGGCGAGGGTGGCGTCGGCAAGACCAGGCTCGCCCTGCAATGCGGGGCGGAGCGGCTGGGCCAGTTTCCCGATGGGGTGTGGCTGGTCGAACTCGAAGGCCTGCACAATACCGGGGAGATCGCGGAGACTCTCTGCGGCCTGCTGGGCTACAAGATCGGCGGTGACCGGACGGCGGCGGAGATGTTGCCCACGCTGATCCGCCGCAAGCGCATGATGATCATTCTCGATCAATGCGAGAGATTGCCGGCGCCGGTGGCCGTGATCGCGAGTGCCCTGCTGCGCCAATGTCCGGAGGTCAGGATCATCGCGACCAGCCGGCATTCGCTCGGCATGACCGAGGAGATGCTCATGCTCCTCGCCGGACACGGGTTGCCCCCTGCCGGCAGCCTGAACACTGGTGATGTCGCGCAGGCCCAGGCATCCGCCGCCGTGCGGCTGCTGGTGGCGCGCGCACGTCTCGCCGTGCCGGATTTCCGCCTCGATCCCGATAATGCCGCAACGCTGGGCGCGATCTGCCACGAACTGAAGGGGGTGGCGCTCGCGATCGAGCTGGTCGCACCGCATCTGCGCCGGTTGACGCCGCGTGAGGTGCTGCGGGCGCTGAAGACACGGTTGCACGAAGCGGCGATCGATCATGGCGGCCCATTGGATACACCGGCGGTCCTGCGGGCGCTGCTCGCGTGGATGCACAAATCCCTGTCGGACGACGAGGCGGTGACGTTCGGGCGCTTCGGGGTGTTCGGCTGCATGACGGCGGAAGCCGCTGGCGACATTATCGGAATGAGTCCGTTGCGCATCGCAGCCGTGGCCGATACCGTGAACCGGCTGGTCGAGTGCGCATTGCTGACCCGGTTTCCGGTACGGCGCGGTAACCCGCGCTACCGGATGATGACGCCGGTGCGGGATCTGGCGCTGGAGAATTTCGCGCGGGACGAGGCGCGCCCCCACATCATGGAGCGGTTCTGCGACTGGCTGATCCGCTTTTTCGGCGAAGCAGACCGCAGCTGGTCGACCACGCCTGCGGATATCTGGCTGGCGCGGTATCGGCCGGAACTGGATAATCTGCGCGCGGCGCTCGGCTGGGCGTTCGGGCCGGACGGCAACAGCGCCAGCGGTCTGATGCTGATGAGCCTGACCAGCGAACTCTGGCGGGATATCGGCCTCACGGTGGAGCAGCGCCATTGGCTGCGCGAAGCGGAAGCCCGGATCGGGCCGGCGACGCCGGAACGGGTGGCCGCGCGGATCGGGCTCGATATCGCCTTCGTCTACAGCGGCGGGGCATTCGGCGACCGGCGCAAGGTCGAGGCCGCGCTCGATGCGCTCGCGCGTTACCGCGCAATCGGCGATCGCGAAAGCGTCGCGGTGGCGGCGGCGCGCGTGGCGGTGTGCGTGGCCAGTCCCGAGGATGCCACGGCGGCGCAGCCTTATGTCGATCTGATGATGGCGGCCCTGCCCGGCATGAAGCGGGGACGGCGGCGCGGATGGCTGCTGAATATTCTGGCGGCTCTGGCGCATTTCGAGGGCGATGCGGCGCGCGCCATCGTGCTGCTCGACGAGGCGGTATCGATCAGCCGGGAATTCCGCGACGACGTCAATATCCAGATCGGCGGCCTCAACCTCGGCGAGATCCTGTTCGCGCAGGGCGACCCGGCGCGGGCCGCGATCGAGGCCGAACGAGTGGCGGCAAGCTGCCGCGCGACCGGCAACCTGCTCGACCTGAGTTTCGCGCTGAACAATCTGGCGGGCTACGTGATGGTCCTCGGCGACCGGGTGCGCGGGCAGGCCGCGCTCACCGAGGCGCTGGCCCTGGCCGCCGAAATCAACGTGGAACTGGTGCTGGTCGCCTGTCTGCAGAGTGCGGCGCTGATGGCGGCCTGGCAGGGCGAGTTCGAGACCGCCTCACGCCTCGCAGGCCACACCGATCATTATTACCAGAGCCACGCGATCGCGCGCGAAGCGACCGAAGCGGCCATTCATGTCGCGCTGACCGGATGCCTCGATGCCGCGATCATCGCCGGTGCCATCAGCCTCGAACACTGCGAGGCATGCCGCCGCGAAGGGAAGGCGTGGGACACGGCCAGCGCGGTCGCGGCAGCGTCACGCGTGCTGGACTCCTGAGATCGTGAACATGATCAGGGTGAGCAGGACCGCGGCCAGCGGCAGCAGCCCGGGGCTCGCGAAGCCGGAGACGAAAGCGCCGGCGCTGGCGAGGGCTCCAGCCGCGTAACCCAGAATCACGATCCCCTGCAGCCGGTTATGGGCGGGCAGATGCGCAAGGCCGCGATTTGTGAGGCGGCGGGTGAGGGCGATGACGACGCTGGTGATCGTGATGTTGAGCACGACGGTGATGATGCCACGCTCATGAATGTCCCGTGCGGCGACCGCCTGGATGCCCATTGCCGTTGCCGAGAGCACGATCAGCCCATAGCGTGCCGCCCCCGCGAACGGGTGATCGACCAGAAGGGACACCGTGCAATAGACGGCGAGGCTGAGGGTTTCGGCGAGCAGCAGGCGGCGCACCACCGGGAGGGTGCGGACTTTTGCAGGATCGCGCGGCTGCAGCAGCGTCGCCGCCGCGCTGCCGACCGCGTAGCTGAGCAGGGAAGCCCCCGCGCGGCTGGCGGCGGCGAATTTCCGGTTGATGAGAGTGAGGCAGAACAGGGCCATGCATCCGGTCATCGCGGAGGTGAAGACATGGCCGAGGGTGAGATAGGACAGGACGTCCGTGGCGCCGGAGGCGAAGCACAGCAGGGTCACGCCGGTTCCGGCAATCCCTGCATTATCCGCCGCTGCCTGCTCCATCGCCGCGATATGGCGGCGCGGACGCGGCGGGACAAGCGGGCGAGATGCTCTGATAGGTCAGCATCGGCACGTTGTCGCGCACGAAGCTTTCCGCCTCGCTCATGCCGATCGCGCCCAGCACGGTGCGGCTGGCGAAATTATCCGCCCGCGATACAGCGACGATGCGGTTCAGCCCCGCCCGGTCATGGCCATAGCGCAGCGCGGCACCGGCCGCCTCGCGCGCGAGGCCGGCGCCCCGCACTTCCGGCCACAAGGCGAAGCGCAAGGCCACGCCCCGCCCATCCGCCCGCGCCGCCAGCCCGGCCATGCCGATGAAATTGCCGGTGTTCAGCCCGCGCACGACCCATATGCCATAACCGTGGCGCCCCCAGAGGGTGATGTCCTCGGCGAGTTCCTCGGCCACGCGCTCGCGGGTACGCACCCCGCCGAGCATCAGGGCGAAGGCGCGTGGATCGGTCTTGAGCGCGGTCAGATCCGCGAGATCACCCCATCCGACCGGGTCGAGGCGCAATCGGGCCGTGGTGGCGCGCCAGATGGGGTTGGTCATGCCCGGAAGCCACCCGGTGCTAACGGGTCAACGGGCGGTATTTGATCCGATGCGGCTCGGTGGCCTCGGCACCGAGGCGGCGGCGCTTGTCCTCCTCGTAATCCTGGAAATTGCCCTGGAACCATTCCACGTGGCTGTCGCCCTCAAAGGCGAGGATGTGGGTGGCGAGGCGGTCGAGAAACCAGCGGTCATGCGAGATGATCACGGCGCAGCCGGGGAATTCCATCAGGGCTTCCTCCAGGGCACGCAGGGTATCGACATCGAGGTCGTT
Organism: Acidiphilium acidophilum; assembly: GCF_033842475.1. Classification (NCBI taxonomy): domain Bacteria; kingdom Pseudomonadati; phylum Pseudomonadota; class Alphaproteobacteria; order Acetobacterales; family Acidocellaceae; genus Acidiphilium; species Acidiphilium acidophilum. The sequence continues at coordinate 3,393,150 of NZ_JAWXYB010000018.1, forward strand.
GGTCGGCTCATCGAGCAGGATGACGTTGTGCTCGCCCTTGAGCATTTTTGCGAGGTGAACGCGGTTGCGTTCGCCGCCCGACAGGATACCGACTTTCTTCTGCTGGTCGGCGCCTTTGAAGTTGAACGCGCCGACATAGGCGCGCGACGGCACCGAACGCTTGCCGAGCGTGATGACGTCGGTGCCGCCGGAGACTTCCTCCCAGACCGATTTGTCCGGGTTGAGGCTGTCACGCGACTGATCGACATAGCCGAGCCGGACGGTTTCACCCACGGTGAAGGTACCGCCGTCGGGGTGTTCGACGCCGGTGATCATTTTGAACAGGGTGGTCTTGCCCGCACCGTTCGGGCCGATGACACCGACGATGCCGCCGGGCGGCAGTTTGAAGCTCAGCCCGTCGATCAGCACGTTGTTGCCGAATCCCTTGCGCAGCTCCACCGCCTCGATGACGGTGCCGCCAAGGCGCGGGCCGGGCGGGATGATGATTTCGGCGACGCCCGAAACCTGCTCGTTCGATTTCGCCAGCATGTCCTCGTAGCGGGTGATGCGGGCCTGATTTTTCGCCTGGCGCGCCTTGGGCGACGCGCCGATCCACTCGCGCTCCTCCTTGAGCGCGCGCTGACGACCGGATTCCTCTTTTTCCTCCTGGGCGAGACGCTTTTGTTTCTGTTCGAGCCAGGACGTGTAATTGCCTTCGAACGGATAGCCGCGGCCCCGTTCGAGTTCGAGAATCCAGTTGGTGACGTTTTCGAGGAAGTAGCGGTCATGGGTGACGACGATGACGGTGCCGGCATATCCGCGCAGGGTCTTTTCGAGCCAGGCGACCGATTCCGCATCGAGATGGTTGGTCGGTTCGTCGAGCAGCAGCAGGTCGGGTTTTTCCAGCAGCAGGCGGCACAGCGCGACACGGCGGCGCTCGCCACCCGAAAGATTGGTCACCGGGCTTTCGGCGGGCGGGCAGCGCAGGGCGTCGAGCGCGATATCGATCCGGCGATCGAGTTCCCAGCCGTCCTCGGCGTCGATCTTTTCCTGAAGCTCGGCCTGCTCGGCGAGCAGGGCGTTCATTTTGTCATCGTCCATCGGCTCGGCGAATTCCTCGGAAATCGCATTGAACCGGGCGAGGGCGGCGCGCAGATCGGCGAAGGCGAGGGCGACATTGTCGCCCACCGTGAGATCGGGTTCGAGATGAGGCTCCTGCGACAGGTAGCCGATAGTGGCACCCTCGGCGGCCCAGGCTTCGCCGCCGAATTCCTTTTCGATCCCGGCCATGATTTTCAGCAGGGTGGATTTACCCGCGCCGTTGACGCCGAGCACGCCGATCTTCACGCCGGGCAGGAAGGAGAGGGTGATGCCCTTGAACACCTCGCGCCCGCCGGGAAAGGCTTTGGTGAGGTCCTTCATGACATAGACGTATTGATAGCTGGCCATTGGCTGATCCTGTCCGGTAAGGGCGTGGGTTGGTGCCGGTATAGGAACAGCGGGGCCGCGGGGCAACCGAAGCGGCTATTTTACCGTATAGCCCTCTTCCGTGATCGCGGCGGTGATTTTCGCGGTGTCCGACGCTTCGGCATTCGCGATCCGGACCGTGCCGGATGGCAGATCGATCGCGACCGGCGTGCCGGCGATCACCGTGTGGACCGCCTCGGTCACGGCGCGGACGCAATGGCCGCAGGTCATTCCCTCGACATGAAGTTCAAGCATGGTACGTTTCCTTTCGGGTCGGAGATTGGCACCTGCCGACATGGGAGGGTCAAGAGCGGCGGCGGCGCTCGATTTCGACGCCTGCGGAGGCGGCATCGGGGAACACATCGAGCTTCTCGACCATTACCCGGGTCCGGGCCACACGCGGATCGGCGAGGCAGATTTCGGCCAGCCGCTCGGCGAGGGTTTCGACCAGCTGGACATGGCCGGCGGCCACGCTCGCGCGGGTGGCGTTCACGATGGTTTCGTAATCGACCACGCGGGCGAGATCGTCGCGGCCGACCGCCGGGCGCGACATCAGGGACGGTGGCGGCTCGTCATCGATCAGCAGGTCGAGATTGATGCGGATGCGCTGGGTCCGTCCGTGCTCGTGGGCATACACGCCGATCGCCGCGTCGAGCACCAGATCGCGGATGAACATGCGGCGAAACGCCGCGCCATCGGACATATCATGCGGCTGAGCTGCCGGGGGGGCAAAAACATCCTTCATCGCGCGGCTCTGCGCCGCAATGCGGCGCGTTGCAAGCGGTTCTTCGCATACCGCCTTCTTGCCGCCACAACAGCATCCCCATATGCGGTCTGCGGCGTTCCGCCGCATTTCAAGGGAGACATTCCATGCGCCTATCCTCCGCCAGCCTTCTGCCACTGACCGCCGCCGCCGTGATCGCGTTCAGCGGTGTCGCGATGGCCAAGGTCGTTCACCTCCATGCCACACTCGCACCGGGCGCCGGCGTCACCGGTTCGATGGGCAAGGGCATGATGACCGGCCGTTACAACACCAAAACCCATATGCTCTACTGGCATGTGACCTACAGCCACCTGACGAGCAAGGTGACGATGGCGCATTTCCACGGCCCGGCCAAGCCCGGCGAAAATGCTCCGGTTCTGGTGCCGATCAGTGGTCCGCACGCGAGCCCGATCAACGGCCACGCGAAGATCACGACCGATCAGGCCAAGATCATTCTCGATGGCATGTCCTATGTGAACGTGCACACCGTGAAGTTCCCGGCTGGCGAAATCCGCGGGCAGGTCGAAACCGGCAAATAAGCCGCGTGATCATCAACAGAAGATAACGAAAAACGCCCAATCCGATGAGGATTGGGCGTTTACTTTAGTCCGGATCGGTCAGCGACCGATCAGAGCCGAACTCCGTTCAGGATTTCGGGCTCCACAGGGTGCACCAGCCGGTCGGGTCGATCGGGCCGGAGACGGCCTTGCACTTGCCTTTGGCCTTCGGCGTCGGGCCCGGGATCCACAGGGCGCAGCCGTCGCACTGATGGCCGTCCTTCGGCGTCGCCTGATACTGAACGGCGGACGGCGCCATGCCGGCGGCCTTGGCCTGCTGGGTGGTCACAACGCCGGCTGCGGCGATCGCGGCGGAGATGCCGGCTGCCTTTTTCAGAAGGGCGCGGCGACCGTCAAATTTCGGATTCTCAGACATGGTTCGAACTCCTGTTTATGGTGGTGGCTGGCATACGACACCATTTTAGACCGGGAATCACATTCGGCAAGTGTAAACTGACAAATTACCTGACTTGAGAATGATTCTCATGAAATCAGGACCATACCGGTCTACTATCTATAGTTAACAATGTCGTCAATCTAGTGTCGATCCGTCCTGAAACCATTATGCTGCCATGATTTTGACTTGATCATGGAATCAGGACCGTACTTCCCGTGGTCCGGCGCGCTTCGAGCGCTTCCTGCGCCGCTGCGGCCTCGGCGAGCGGAAATGTCTGGTTGACCCGGATTTTCACCACGCCCTGTGCCACCACATCGAACAGTTCACCAGCCACCGCCACCAGATCATCGCGCCGCGCGGTATAAGTTGCTAAGGTTGGGCGGGTCAGGAACAGGCTGCCTTTCGCGGCCAGTGTGCCGAGATCGACCGGCGGCACCGGTCCGGAGGCATTGCCGTAGCTGATCATGAGCCCGAGCGGTGCCAGGCAATCGAGGCTCGCCGAAAACGTATCCTTGCCGACCGAATCATACACCACCGGCACCATGGCACCCTCGGTCAGCCGCTTGACCTCGGCGGACAGGCCGCCATGCCCGATCACCACGTGATCCGCGCCATGCGCCCGCGCGATCTCGGCCTTCGCCTCGGTCGAGACCACGCCGATCACCCGGGCTCCGAGATGTTTCGCCCACTGGCACAGGATCAGCCCCACCCCGCCGGCGGCGGCATGGACCAGAATGGTTTCGCCCGCTTTCACCCGGTAGGTCCGCCGCAGCAGGTATTGTGCGGTCATGCCCTGCAGCATCATGGCGGCCCCGGTTGCGAAATCGATCGCATCGGGCAGTTTGACCAGCCGGTCCGCCGCGATCACCCGTTCGGTGGCGTAAGCCCCGATCGGCCCGCCCGCGTAAGCAACCCGGTCACCGATCGCGACTTCGGTTACGCCCGCGCCGATCGCCCGCACCACTCCCGCGCCCTCAAGCCCGAGCGTCGCCGGGAGATGGGGGATTTTGTAGAGCCCGATCCGGAAATAAATATCGATATAGTTGAGCCCGACCGCCTCGTGATGGATCAGCGCCTCACCCGGTCCCGGCTCCGGTGTGGGCACATCGTCCCACCGCAGAACCTCGGGACCGCCATGGGCGTGGATCCGGATCGCTTTGGTGCTCATTGGCAATGTCTCATGTGAAGTCTCCGTGTAAGGTGCTGCGTCCGACAATGGAAATGCACGATGACGGCGGCCGCCGCACCAGAACAGATCGGCCGGTCAGGAGCGATCCAGGATCACGCAACTGAGATCGGCCGGGTCAGGGTTCAAGGCTAGCCGGTGACAAGGTTATGTCAAGAAGCGGGCAAAGGCAGCGAAGCCGGGCAGCGGGGACAGGCAGCGGGATCGGGCGCGAAAGGTCAGGCACCGGCGCGCGGTGTCGTCGCCGCCGCAGCGCGCCGGTCGTGCCACGATTCCATCATTTTGAGGACAGCGGCTGCGGTTTCCTCGATCGACCGCCGGGTGACATTGACGGTGGGCCAGCCGCGCGCCGCGCAAAGCCGCCGCGCCCAGAGCAGTTCGGCCTCGACGGTCTCCTCGTCGATATAATTCTCGCGGTCACGCTGGAATGCCGTCTCGGCGGTCTCGACCGTGCCAAGCAGGCGGAGGCGATGACGGCGGATTTCGATCAACGGGGCGGCATCGATGAACAGGCCGACCACCGGGCAGCGCGGATTGTCGAGCACTTCGGGCACCGCGAGGCTCGGCACGAGGGGGATATTGGCGGCCTTGATCCCGCGATTCGCGAGGTAGAACGAGGTCGGGGTCTTCGAGGACCGCGAGACCCCGACCAGAATCACATCGGCTTCCGCGAGGCCGCGCATCGCCTGCCCATCGTCGTGCGAGAGCACGTAGTGCATCGCATCGATCCGGCGGAAGTAGTCGGCATCGAGCACGTATTGCCGCCCCGGCGTGGCGCGGACCGGGGTGCCGAGTTCATCGGCCAGCAGCTTGAACACCGGGTCGAGCATATGGAGCAGGCGCAGGCCGAGGCGCTCGCAAGCCTGGGCGAGTTCGGCGCGGAGTGCTTCATCGACCAGACTGGACAAAACCGGCCCGCGTTCCGCCTCGATCCCTTCGAGAACGCGATGGAGCTGCAGCCGCGAGCGGATCAGGCTCCAGCGATGCAGGTGGATGTCGGCGCCTTCGAACTGGGCGGTGACCGCGCGGGCGACGGCGTTCAGCGTATCGCCGGTGGCATCCGAGACGAGGTGGAGATTGAGGCGTTTGCCGTCCATGAACGATCTCATAGCGTGGATAACTCGGGCCGTCACAGGGCCTGCAGTGGACAAGTCGGATAAGACGGAAAACCCGACTCCCTGTGGATTGTTGCACCGGGGTGTTTATGCGAATGTGGAAAAAGTCAGGGTTTGACGTAGAATCAGGGCTTTGAAACCGGAGTCCGGCTGTGGATAAGTTTGTGAATTGTTTGGCCGGACCGGGGATCCCCGTAATCAACAGGGTTAGTCTCCACAACCAATCTTTTCTCTAAAACAAATTAAAGCTAGTCAGGACGATATGACGGGTAAAATGATCGATCAGCCGGTATTGCGGGTGCTCCAGGGTGAGGCGGTCTGGCCGCCGCCGGTGTGGCTGATGCGTCAGGCCGGGCGGTATCTGCCGGAGTATCGCAAGCTCAGGGCGACGGCGGGTAATTTCATTGCGCTGTGCACGACCCCGGCAATGGCGACCGAGGTGACCCTGCAGCCGATCCGCCGCTTCGGCATGGATGCCGCGATCCTGTTCAGCGACATTCTGATCCCGCCCTGGGCGCTCGGCCAGAAACTGCGCTATGCCGAGGGTGAAGGCCCTTTGATGGAACGGATCGAGACCATCGCGGATCTCGACAAGCTCAACCTCGCGCGCCTGAAGCCCGGCACTGAATCGGTGATGGAAACGGTCTCGCGGGTGCGGGCGGAATTGCCCGACGCCACGACGCTGATCGGCTTTGCCGGCAGCCCGTTCACGGTTGCGTGCTATATGCTCGATGGCAAAGGCGGCAAGTTCGATCGCACCCTCGGACTGGTCTACAGCGATCCCGCGCTGGTCGCCGCCGTGATCGAGACCATGACGACGGCAACGATCGATTATCTGTCATGGCAGATCGAGGCCGGTGCCGATTGCGTCATGCTGTTCGATTCCTGGGCGGGATTGCTGCCGCCCGACCTGTTCCGCGCTCATGTGATCCGCCCGACCATCCGGATCGTCGATGCGATCAAGCACCGGCATCCGGGGGTTCATGTCATCGGGTTTCCGCGCCTCGCCGGGCTGATGGCGCTGCCCTATATCGCCGAGACCGGGATTTCCGCCTTTGGCATGGATGTCGCGACCGATGCGGCGGCCCTGGCCCGGCTGATGCCGCGAAAAATTGCCCTGCAGGGCAATCTCGATCCGTTGCTGCTGCGGGCGGGGGGATTGTCGCTCGATTATGCGGTCGAGCGGATCGCCAACGAACTCGCGGGGAGTCCGCATATTTTCAACCTCGGCCACGGGATCGTGCCGGAGACCCCGCCTGAACATGTCGGGATGTTGATCGAGCGGTTGCGGGCGCTCGAACCGGTTCCGCCATCGCGGGCGCTTGAGGATTCGCGGATCGCTGCCAATTCAGGGTCATGAACGACACCGAACCCGTCCTGCCCGTCCGTACCGCGATCGTTCTGTTCAATCTCGGCGGGCCGGACGGGGCTGACAGTATCAAGCCGTTCCGGGTCAATCTGTTTTCCGACCCGGCGATCATTCGCGCGCCGATTTTCATCCGGTTCTGGCTGGCGCGGGTGATAGCGGCCTCGGCGCAGAAAAAGGCCGAGGAAGGTTATGCGCTGATGGGCGGCAAATCGCCCCTGCTCGAACTTACGCGCAATCAGGCCGAGGCGCTCGAAGCCAGCCTGCCGGGTTCGAAATGCTTCATCGCGATGCGCTACTGGCACCCGTTCGCCACCGAGATTGCGCGGGAGGTCAAGGCCTGGGCACCGGAGCGCATTCTGTTGCTGCCGCTCTATCCGCAGTTCTCGACCACCACCACCGGCAGCTCGCTCTCGGATTGGCACGATGCCGCCGCCCGCGCCGGGCTCGTGGTTCCGACCACGACCCTGTGCTGCTGGTACGACGATCCCGCCTATGCCGCCGCCATCGCAGCACTGGTGATGCGTACGCTGGCGACCGCGCGGGCCGAACTGCCGGCGGGCACGCCGATCCGCCTGCTGTTCTCGGCCCACGGCCTGCCGGAAAGCATCGTCAAGGCGGGAGACCCGTATCAGGAGGAGGTCGAGGCCTGCACCAAGGCGGTGATGGACGTGATCACCCGGACGCTGGGCGAGGTGGTCGATCATCAGGTTTGTTTCCAGTCGCGCGCGACACCGCAGCAATGGATTGAACCCTCGACCGAACAGGCGATCGAGCAGGCGGCGCATGACGGCACCGCGGTCGTGGTGATCCCGATCGCTTTCGTGTCCGAACACATCGAAACCCTGGTCGAACTCGATGTCGAATACCGCGAGGTCGCGGAAAAACTCCATCTGCCGGGCTATTATCGCGCGCCGGCCCCCAATGACGATCCGGCGTTCATCGCGGCTCTGGCGGGGATCGCCCGGCGCGCGATCGCTCATGGCGATGGGTTGTGCTCGCATCGCGGCGGGCGATCCTGCTCTGTGCACAACCGCGATTGCCCTTGGGCGCGGTATCGGGCACTCGTGGACGCATGAAGCGCAATTTCGATCTGGTGATCTTCGACTGCGACGGTGTGCTGATGGACAGCGAGAAAGTCTCGGCCCGGGTCGTCGCCGCGGATATGACCGAGCATGGGGTGCCGATTACGCCGGAGGCGGCGATGGCGCGCTTCGTCGGCATGTCGCTCAAGCACATGAAGCCGTTGATCGAAGCCGAGCGCGGTGCCCCTTTACCCGCCGACTGGAATGCACGGATGATCCAGAAGATCGCACTGGCGATGTCGCACGAGGTGACCGAGATCCCCGGTGCGCGCGCCGTGCTGGAAAGCCTCGATCGTGAAGGCATTCCCTGGCGGATCGCCTCGAACTCCGCTGACGCCGAAATGGATGCGAAATTCACCAGAACCGGCTTTCTCGCGATTACCGAAGGCCGCACCCACAGCGCGCCGCGCCTGTTTGCCCAGGGCGGCCAGCCCAAACCGGCGCCGGATGTCTTTCTCGATGCCGCCCGCGCGCAGGGCGTGCCGCCTCATCGCTGCGTGGTGATCGAGGACAGTGCCCCGGGCGTCGCCGGGGCGGTCGCTGCCGGCATGACCTGCTATGGTTTCGCGCCGCATGGCGAGGGGAGCACTTTGCTTGCCGCCGGTGCCACCGGCATTATCCGCACCCTTGATGCCGTGCCCGCCCTGCTCGATGCGCGGGTCGCGGCATGACGATCCCGGCCCTCGCCGCGTTCTACCGCTGGGATCTTGCGTTTCACGTGATGTCGATCATCGCGTGGATGGCGGCGTTGTTCTATCTGCCGCGTCTCTATGTCTATCATTGCCAGGTCGCACCTGGATCGTTGGAGTCGGCGCGATTCAAGGTGATGGAACGCCGCCTGCTCAAGCAGATCGCCACCCCCGCGATGATATCGTCGTGGATTTTCGGCATTCTGCTGATCCTCACGCCCGGCGCGATTTCGTGGTCGGCACCGTGGTGGTGGGTGAAGTTCACCTGCGTGATCCTGATGAGCGGGTTTCATGGTGCAATGTCAAAATGGCGCAAGAATTTTCTGAACGACCGCAACGTGAAACCCGAGCGGTTCTATCGGATCGCCAATGAAGTTCCGACGATCCTGATGGTGATCATCGTGATCATGGTGTTCGTCAAACCCTGAGGCCGGCACCGGGCCGATCGCCGATACGCTCTCGGTCGCACGGCTACATCCAAGTCGAACACGACAATAATAATGACCTTTTCGGAGGTCAGGACCGCGTGGCAAATATGACGGCCCGATGATATTCAAAGCGGTTGTCGCTTTCATTCAATACTTCGGCAACCCGGCGAATGAAAACTGATCCCGCACTCAGAACAAATCAAAATTGTCGGTGTGGCGGTCGGGGGCGACATCAGATGTGTTCGACATAGGCGGCAAGGCTGGAACAGCGTTTCGTCGTGAAGGGGTTGGCGTTGATATCGAAAAATCATCGAACATTGCGAAGGACAGGTGGTTTTTACAGGCAGCATGATGCCGAAGGCACATCGCCGGGCTGAACCGCTCCGGACCAAGGCGACCGGATCGGTCGGGTGATCGCGGTAAGGCGGTATCCGAAAGTCTTCGTTCGACCGGAATGAACTTCAATCAGAACAGTGAGGCATCAATACAATGAAACGAAATTCAACGCGCGCTCTGCTGGGCGCGGGAGTCGGCCTTATCGCCCTTGGTCTCGCAGGCGGGACCGCGCAGGCGCAGGTTTCCGTCAAGCAGATGACGATCGATGGCGGCCCGCTCGGCCCGCTCAACATCAGCGGCGGCTTCGATGCCGATCTCTATGCGTTTTCGGGAGCGAATGCCGATACACTGCTTGGCACCAACAAATCCAGCGGCGCGATCGCCCGTGTGCTCGACCTGAAAATCGTCAAACCGACCGGGCTGGTGCAGTTCACCGTCGAGGTGAAGCCCGATGATTCGGTCTATTTCGGCGTCAAGCCGGGCAGTATGTCGACCAATACCTTCACACTCGGGCCGGTCTATGCCGCCTATGTGACGCTGGCTCCCTCGAAGGCGTTCAGCATCTCGGTCGGTCAGGTCTATTCGACCGAAGGTTGGGAATCCTCAACCGACTGGAACAACGCCAATATCATCGACTCGCCCTTGTATTACGTCGAGAATTCATCGAGCCGGGGTGTCGCCGCGACCTACACGCAGGGCCCGATCTCCGCGACGGTGACCTATGGCGATGGTTTCGATTCCGGCGTGTTCAACGTGGTGCAGGGGCTGGTGACCTATTCGCCGAATGCCGATAACGCCGCCTCGGTCTATGGCACGATCAACTTCGGACGCACCGGGCCCAACACCTACGCCTACGGCAACGGCACCACCGGTTATGGCTATCCGAGCTACAATGCCGCCTATGTCAACTCGAACATGATCGGTGCCTATTACGACTATACCCATGGCAATCTCAGCCTCATCCCCGAGGTTCAGTATGTCTATGCGAAGGTCGACCACCAGATCGGGATCGACAAATTCACCAGCAATTTCGGGGCCGAATTGATCGGCGACTACAAATTCGGCAAATCGCCCTGGTCGGTCGGCGGACAGGTGATGTATTATTCCAATAACGGGCCCGAGGCGTGGTATCTCAATGCCCGTTCCGCCGGTATCGGCCTCGGCGTGACGCCGACATGGCAACAGGGCAACATTTTCGCGCGCGGCGAAGTCGGCATGTTCCACCTGACCAGCATCGGCACCGGCCCTGCCTTCGGCGGCGGCGGCACCGATCGCAACCAGGTGATCGGTCTGCTCGAAGCCGGGGTGGTCTTCTGATCGCAGGAATTCTTCGAACCGTCACACCGTGCGGCTTGCACGGCGTGACGGTTGGTGGATTCAAGGATGACTCCGCACCCCTCGCGGCGTTATGGTGCTACCGGGTCCGGGCGAAGTCGTTCACGGACGACCAGCTGGTGAGGCGCAGCGCCGATTTCGGTCGTAACTCGTTCAAACATCGAGGATGATGATGATGGTTGGTGATTTCACCCCGGACCGCCGGACCGTACTGAAACTTGCCGCCGCCGGCACCGCTGCCGCGCTGGCGCCCGCAACCGGCCACGCCGTCGGGATCAGTCCCGCCCTGATCAAGGGCGCCAAACACGAAGGCGGACTCAACACCATCGCGTTGCCGCCGGACTGGGCCAATTACGGCGAGATCATCAGCACCTTCGAGAAAAAATACGGCATCCCGATCAAGAACGCGGCACCCGACGACACCTCCGCCGAGGAATTGCAGTCGATCCGCTCGATGCGTGGTCAGTCCCGCGGGCCGGACGTGGTCGATGTCGGCCTGTCCTTCGCGCTCGACGGCGCGAAGCAGGGGCTGTTCAAACCTTACAAAGTCTCGACGTGGAGCACGATTCCCGCCGCGATGAAGGACCCTGCCGGCCTCTGGTACGGCGATTATTTCGGCCTGATCTCGTTCGGCGTGAACATGTCGGTTGCGAAAGTCGCGCCGCAGAGCTGGGCCGATTTGAAAAAGCCGGACTACAAGGGCATGGTCGCTCTGAACGGCAGCCCGCTCGGCGCCGGCGCGGCGTTTGCCGGCGTGTTCGCCGCGGCACTGGCCAATGGCGGTTCGCTCGACAACATCATGCCGGGCATCGAGTTCTTCGCCGACCTCGCCAAGCGGGGTAATTTCGATCCCTCGGCGGCGACCTCGGCGAGTCTGGTTTCCGGCCAGACGCCAGTGGTGATCAACTGGGATTACCTCAACCTCGCGCAGGCCAAGAAATCCAAGGCGATGACCAGGATCGACACGGTCATCCCCGCTGATGCCAAGCCCTATGGCGCATTCTATTGCCAGGCGATCAGCAAATTCGCCCCGCACCCCAAGGCTGCCGAACTCTGGCAGGAATTCATCTATTCCGATGAAGGCCAGTTGCTCTATCTCAAGGGCTTCGCCCACCCGGCGCGCTTTTCGGCCATGGTCAAGGCCGGTGCAATCCCGGCGGCAATGATGGCGGCATTGCCCCCGGCCAAGCCCTATGGCGAGGCCCTGTTCGCAACCATCGAACAAACGAAAAAGGCTCAAGCGGCCCTGACCGAGAACTGGACTAAAATGGTCAAGGCGTGAGTGCGGCAACGACACCACCGCCAGCCCGTGCCGCCCGGTCCGGCGGCTGGTTCACCTTCGTGTTCATGGCGCCGTTTCTGCTCTACGTTTCGGCGTTCCTGATCCTGCCGACCCTGATGCTGCTCGCGACTGCGTTCCTCGGCAAGCACGGGCTCACGCTGCACTATGTCCGGTCCCTGGGTCAGGGCCAGACCGTGGTGGCGTTCCGCAACTCGATCGAGCTTTCCGCCCTCGCCGCCTTCGTCGGCCTCGTGATCGGGGGGCTGACCGCCTATTTCGTGCTGCTGCCGGGCATGCCGCGCGGGCTGCGCTCGCTGGTGACCACCTTCGGCGCGGTGGCGGCGAATTTCGCGGGCGTGCCGCTCGCCTTCGCGTTCATCGCCACGCTCGGCAGCCTCGGGATCATTACCGTCTGGCTCAAACTGATCGGCATCAACCTCTACGGCAGCGGTTTCACCCTCTATTCCCTGCCGGGCCTCGTGCTGGTCTATGCCTATTTCCAGATCCCGCTGATGGTTATCGTGATCACCCCGGCACTCGAAGCACTCCGCCGCGAATGGCGCGAGGCGGCGGAAAACCTCGGCGCTTCGGCGTGGGATTACTGGCGCCATGTCGGTCTGCCGATCCTGCTGCCCTCGCTGCTTTCGGCCTATATCCTGCTGTTCGGCAACGCGTTCTCGGCTTATGCCACCCCCTACGCGCTGACCTCGGGGATCGTCGCCCTCGTGCCGGTCGCGATCAGCAATGTCCTGTCCGGCAACGTCATGGTCTCGCAGCAGACCGGCGCCGCCCTCGCCCTTGGCATGATCGGGGTGATGGTCGTGGTCATGGGTATCTATGCGCTGATCGCCCGCCGGGTGGGCCGCTGGGTGAAACGATGACGAGGCGCGGCGCCACCCTGATCCCCAGCCTAGGGCTCGGTGTGGTCGGGCTTTATTTCATCACGCCGTTGCTCGCGACCGGGGTATTCAGCCTGTGGGAGGGCGGCGACCGCTACGGTTTTGCCGCCTATGGCGCGCTGATCCACCAGCCCAAACTGTGGCAGAGCCTCGGCCTGTCGGTCCGTCTCGCGATCGAGACCATCCTGGTCGGGCTGGTCGTTCTGGTCCCCGCCGTGTTCTGGCTGAATTTGCGGGTTCAGCGCCTCCGCCCGCTATTCGATTTTCTCTCCGTCCTGCCCTTCGTGGTGCCGCCGATCGCTCTGGTTGCCGGCATGACCACGCTCTATACCGGGCCGGACTGGTTCGTCGGCACCGCCAACTACCTCGTGGTCCCCTATGTCATCCTCGCTTTGCCCTACACGTACCGCGCTCTCGATGTCGGCATGCGCGCGCTCGACCTGAAAACCCTGACCGAAGCCTCCCAAAGCCTCGGTGCCGGCTGGCTCACGCTCATTTTCCGCGTCGTGGTCCCCAACCTGACCACCGCATTGATCGGCGCAGCACTTTTGACCATCGCGATCGTGATGGGCGAATTCACCTTCGCCAACATCCTGCTGTTCAATACCTTCGCGGTCTATATCGACTATGTCGGCCAGACCTCGGCCACCGAAGCCTCGGCCCTCACCCTGTTGAGCTTTCTGATCACCTGGCTCGCGATGCTCGGGGTGCTGTTCACCGGTCGCAGCGGGCGCGGTCAGGTCCAGATCGGCGGGGCGCGCTGATGGATTACCTGACGCTCGATGCCATTGCGAAGCATTATGGCAGCCGCGCTGTCCTGCGCCATGTTTCGCTGGCGCTCCGGCCCGGCGAATTCGTCTCCCTGCTCGGCCCCTCCGGCTGCGGCAAGACCACCCTGCTGCGGATCGTCGCGGGATTCGATCATCCCGATTTCGGTCGCGTCATGCTGGACGGCAAGGACATCACCGACATTGCACCGGCAAAGCGCCAGATGGGCATGGTGTTCCAAGCCTATTCCCTGTTCCCGAACATGAGTGCGGAGGACAATGTCCGGTTCGGCCTGCGGGTCCGCAAGCAGCACGATGCCGCCCAGCGCTCCCGCGCGCGCGAATTGCTCGACCTCGTCGGCCTTGCCGAACACGCCGCGAAATATCCGCACCAGCTCTCCGGCGGCCAGCAGCAGCGCGTCGCCCTCGCCCGCGCGCTGGCGATCCGTCCATCCCTGCTTCTGCTCGATGAACCGCTCTCCGCGCTCGACGCCAAGGTGCGGGTGCAACTGCGCGACGAGATCCGCCGGATCCAGCAGGAAACCGGGGTCACCACCCTGTTCGTCACCCATGATCAGGAGGAGGCGCTCTCGATCTCCGACCGGGTGGTGGTGATGCATGAGGGCGTATTGGCCCAGGTCGGCACGCCGGCGGCGATCTATGGCGAGCCGCAATCCATTTTCGTCGCCCGCTTCGTCGGCGCGGTCGCCGAGCTGCCCGGCACCGTTGCGGACGGTCATGCCGGCACCGTGACCATTCTGGGCCGCACTGTTCCCGCCAGCCGCGCGCGGGGCATGGCGGCGGGCACCAAAATCTACTTCCTGCTCCGCCCGGAAGCCATCCGCCTCGGCCCGCCATCCAGCGCCGGGATGTTGCAGGGCATCGTCACCGCGAGCACGTTCTTCGGCGCACTTACCAGCCTGCGTGTCGAAATCGAAGGCGGCTCGGACGCCATCACCGCCGCCATGCCGAGCACCGAGGCGTCCGGCATCACCACCAGCACCAAAGTCTCGATCACCTGGGACCCCGATGCTCCCCGATTGCTGAAAGTCTGATTCCGACGAGTCTTTTCGTTCCTTTTTGCAAAAAAGTCCGCCTTGCCTCTGTCTTGACGAAGGACCGCCATGAGTACCCTGCCTGCCGGCGCCATCGAAGCCGCCATTGCCGCCGCCGAAGCCGCCGGCACCGTCATCCGCCCCTATTTCCGTGCCGGGCTGACCGCTGACGACAAATCCGACGACAGTCCCGTCACCCTGGCCGACCGCGCTGCCGAACAGGCGATCCGCGCGATCATGGCCGCGCGCTTCCCCCAATTCGGCGTGATCGGCGAGGAGTTCGGCGACCAGCGATCGGGCCGCTACAACTGGGTGATCGACCCGATCGACGGCACCCGCGAGTTCATCACCGGCCGCCCCACCTTCGTCACCCTGATAGCGCTGGTCGAGGATGGGGTGCCGATCCTCGGCCTGATCGACCAGCCGGTGATCGGCGAGCGCTGGCTGGCCGCCGAAGGCCGGCTCGATTTCACCAGCCGCTTCGGCGGCCGGATCGGGTGCCGCAAGCGCGCGCGGCTGGATCAGGCGGAACTCTCCTGCACCGGACCGGAATGGTTCGATGAACCCCAGCTCGCCGCGTTCCACCGGCTCGAAGCCGCCTGCCGCCGCGCCTCGTGGGGGGATGACGCCTACGCCGCCGGCCTCGTCGCCCTCGGCGAGATCGACGTGATCGCCGAAGCCGGCCACAAGCCATGGGACTGGGCGGCCTCAGTTCCAATAGTGGCAGCAGCCGGAGGGACGATGTGCGACTGGTCGGGCAACCCCCTCCACCTCGATGCTGAGCATGACGGCACGGTTCTGATCCTCGGCGACCCCGGCCTGAAAGGAGCCGCCCTCGCCGCTCTGTGCGCATCCCCATGCTGATCGCCCATCTGACCGATCTTCACGTCCGCCCCTTCGGCAAACCGGCCAATCGCGTGGTCGAGACCAATCTGATGGTCGAACGCGCGATCCGCCAGGTCGCCGGCTTCGCGCTGGATGCGGTGATCATCACCGGCGACCTCACTGAAAACGGTCTGCCCGAGGAATACGCCGAGCTGCGCCGCCTGCTCGATGGCCGCCTCACCTGCCCGATCTACGCGGTTCCCGGCAATCACGATCGTCGCGAGATCTTCCGCACCGCGCTTGGCCACTGGCCGGGGATCGGCGATCACCCGGATTTCATCCATTACATCGCCGATATCGGCGATCTCCGCCTGATCATGCTCGACAGCGTGGTTCCCCATGCGGGTCACGGCGAACTCTGCGCGCGCCGCCTCGATTTTCTCGAACGCGCCCTCGCCGATGCGGCGGGTCGCGATGTCATCATCGGCCTGCATCATCCGCCGTTGCTGACCGGCATTGCCGCGATGGATGCGATCCCGCTGCGATCGCCCGAACCGTTCCTGGCCCTGCTGGCCCGGCACGGTAGGGTCCGCGCCGTTCTCAGCGGTCATCACCACCGGGTCATCATGGCGCAATCCGGGCCCACCATGCTCATTGCGGGGCCTGCGATCCCCGGCCATCAGAGCGAACTGACCTTCGACCCGGCCGCGCCCGCCTATTTCTACCTCGAACCCGGCGGCTATTTCATTCTCCGCCGCGATGGCGCGCACCTGACCGCGACGCTGGCGACAATCGGCGATTTTCCCGGCCCGTATCCCTTCGCGGTGGACGCTGACTATCCGGGCCGAAAAAAAAGCGACCAGGAAGGACCGACATGAACACGCAACCCAAGGCCGAACGGCCGAACATTCTCATCATCATGGCCGACCAGCTCGGTGCACGCGCCCTGCCCGCCTATGGCAACAAGGTGGCGATCACCCCGCAGATCGACGCGTTGGCCGCAGGCGGCGTGGTGTTCGAGAACGCCTATTGCAACGCGCCTCTGTGCGGGCCTTCGCGCTACGTGTTCATGTCCGGCCGCCTCGCCTCGAAAATCGGCGCCTATGACAACGCGGTGGAATTTCCCGCCACCCTGCCCACCTTCGCGCATCATCTGCGCCACGCCGGGTATCGCACCATCCTGTCGGGCAAGATGCATTTTTGTGGACCCGACCAGATGCACGGGTTCGAGGAACGCCTGACCACCGATATCTATCCCGCCGATTTCGGCTGGACCCCGGACTGGACCGATTTCGAAACACGGCCCGACTGGTATCACGACATGAGTTCGGTACGCGACGCCGGGCTCTGCGTGCGGACCAACCAGATGGATTTCGACGACGAGGTGATCTTCGCCGCCCGCCGCAAACTGTTCGATATCGCCCGCGATGACGACCCGCGCCCGTTCTGCCTCGTCGTCTCGCTCACCCACCCGCATGATCCGTTCGCGATGACCGCGGAATATTGGAACCGCTACGATCCCGCCGCGATCGACATGCCGCGCTACCGCCCCGACCCCGCAGCGCTCGACGCTCATTCAAAACGCCTCCGCCACGTCTGCAACACCGACCGCGAACCGGTCACCGAAGCCAATGTGCGCGACGCCCGCCACGCCTATTACGCCGCGATTTCCTATGTCGACGATCAGGTCGGCAAAATGATGGAGGCGCTCACCGCCTGCGGCCTCGCGGACCGGACCGTAACCGTGCTCACCGCCGATCACGGTGAAATGCTCGGTGAGCACAGTCTCTGGTATAAAATGAACTTCTTCGAGGATGCGTGCCGGATCCCCCTGATCGTCCACGCTCCGTCCCGCTTCGGTGCCCGGCGCATCGCGGGCTGCGTCGCCTCGGTCGATATCCTGCCCACGCTGGTCGATCTCGCCGCCGCCGAGCCGCCCGCCGCGTTCGGCGTGCCGGTCGATGGCCGATCGCTCCAGCCGCACCTCACCGGCACCGGCGGGCATGACGAGGTGTTCGGCGAATACATGGGCGAAGGCGCGATCGCCCCGATCGTGATGATCCGCCGGGGCCGCTACAAATTCATCCATTGCCCGGTCGATGACGATCAGTTGTTCGACCTCGCCGCCGACCCTGACGAACGGATCAACCTCGCGGCGCATCCCGATCACGCACCCCTCACCGCAGCGTTTCGTGCCGAAATCGCGCAACGCTGGAACCTGCCGCAGATCCAGACCGATGTTCTGGCCAGCCAGGCCCGGCGCCGCTTCGTCAATGCGTCGCTCCGCGCCGGGACCTATCAACCCTGGGATTATCAGCCGATCGTCGATGCCACGGAGCAATACATCCGCAACCACCTCAAGCTCGGCGACCTCGAAAGCCGCGCCCGCTTCCCCAAAGTGGTCCACGGCGCGGCATGACCGGATGCGATCGGTCGATGCCGAAATGAGTTTCGCATTGACCGCGCATGTCTGATATAGGAAAAGTGCATAACGTAGTCACGGTGACGTGATCGGATTGGAGATCGGTATGGGTACGCAGCCAAAACCGACCCTGCGGCGGCATGAACCAAGGCCGCTTTCGGTCGGACTATTGCTCGCGCAGGATTTCACCCTTTCGGCGTTTTCGCTCTTCGTCGATACGCTGCGTCTGGCCGCCGACGAATCGGATTATTCCCGGCCGATCCACTGCCGCTGGACCATCATGTCCGACACCGAAGCCCCGATCCGGTCGAGCTGCGGTGTCGAAATCCTGCCCGGCAGCGGGCTGATCGACCCCGATCAGTTCGATTATGTCGTGGTGGTCGGCGGTATCCTGCACAATCACCCCAAAACCAACGCCCTGCTCTACGCCTATCTGCGCCGTGCCGCGGCGGCGGGGGTCAAGCTGATCGGCATCTGCACCGGCAGCTTCATCCTGTGCCGCGCCGGGCTGATGGAAGGCCGCCGGGTTTGCGTCAGCTGGCTGCATTACCAGGATTTCCGCGACGAATTTCCCGACCACGCCGTGATCGGCGACCGGTTTTTCGAAATCGACGGCGACCGCATCACCTGTGCCGGGGGCGCCGGTGCCGCCGATCTGGCGGCGGCCCTGGTCGAACGTCACCTCGGCAGCCGGCTCGCCCAGAAACCCCATCAGGTCCTGTTGCTGACGCCGATGCGCGGCAGCGAGGGTGTGCAGCCCCATCCGCCGATGGCGCACGACGTGTCCGATGAGCAGGTCCGCCGCGCCCTGCTGATGATGGAACAGAATCTCGGCAATCCGCTCCACATCGCCATGATCGCGCAACGCCTCGAACTCTCCACCCGGCAGCTCGAACGGCGGTTCGACGCCGCCCTGGGCAAACGCCCGTCCGACCTCTACCGCGAGTTGCGCCTGCGCTATGCTCGCTGGCTGCTGGAAACCACCAACCGATCGGTCACCGATATCGCGCTCGATGCCGGGTTCTCCGACTGCGCGCATTTTTCACGTCAGTTCAAGGCCCTGCATGGGCTGTCGCCCTCGCTCGCCCGCCCGACCATGCGCCGCGATGCCGCCGCCGTTCCGCCGGACTCCGGCTGGGCCGATCACGACCGGATCACCGCCGGCGCGCTCGAATGCGCAGGCCAGCGCCCCTATTAGTCATTGCGCCAATGCATGCCAGCCATGATGTCATGCCGTACCGATCATTGCCGCCGATGTCGCGAAATCTAAAGACTGCGATCGTACGACACGCCACTCTCCGAGCACGGGCTGCGGTTCTTTTGTGAAAGTCATCGCCATGTCGGACGTTCCTGCGGTTTCACTTCCTCACCTCGTTGCCCGCCGCCGGGCGGGCCGTATGCTGGAAGCGCCGTTCTACACCGATCCCGGCATCTTCCGCGCCGATCTCGACCTGATTTTTGGCCGCCACTGGATTTTCGTCGGCGTCGAGCCCGATATCGCCGAACCCGGCGACGTCATGACGGTCAATATCGGGGATAACGCGATCCTGATCACCCGGGATGACGATGGCGCGATCCATGCGATGCACAATGTCTGCCGCCACCGCGCCGCGCGTCTGGTCTCGACCGAAACTGCCACGGTGGGCCGTCTGGTCTGCCCCTACCATGCCTGGACCTACGGGCTCGACGGCGCGTTGCTCCATGCCGATCACATGGGCGATGATTTCGACCCCGCCTGCCATGGCCTGCGCAAAATCCATGTCCGCTCGCTCGAAGGCCTGATCTTCGTCTGTCTCGCTGAAACGCCGCCCGCCGATTTCGACGACATGGCGCGCGCGGTCGCCCCCTATATCGCGCCGCACGAGGTCGCGAACTGCAAAATCGCCCACCAGATCGATCTGATCGAGGAGGGCAACTGGAAACTCACGATGGAGAACAATCGCGAGTGCTACCATTGCGCGCTCAACCACCCCGAACTGACGACCTCGATCTTCGAATACGGCTTCGGCTTCGAAACCGACGAGACCGACCCCGTCCGCGTCGCGCAACGCCGCAATTACGATGCCATGGTCGAGCGCTCCTGCGCTGCCTGGGATCGCGCGGGCTTTCCCTCCACCGAGATCGGCAATCTCGACGATATGGTCTCCGGCTACCGGATCGGGCGGATGCCGATGGACCGCGACGGTGAATCCCAGACGCTCGACACCAGGGTCGCATGCCGCAAACTGCTCGGTCGGGCCACCGAAAAACGGCTCGGCGATCTGTCCTTCCATACCCAGCCGAATTCCTGGCATCATTTCATGAGCGATCACATCGTGAGCTTCGCCGTGCTGCCGCTCGGACCCGATCGCACACTTCTCCGCACGAAATGGCTGGTCCATCGCGATGCGATCGAAGGAGTCGATTACGATCTCGAAAACCTGATCCGGGTCTGGCGCGAAACCAATATCCAGGACGGCAATCTGGTCGGCCTCGCCCAGGCCGGCGCCGCCAGCGGCGGCTATGTCCCCGGCCCCTATTCCCCGCAAACCGAAGGTCAGGTCGAGCAATTCGTCAACTGGTATATCAGGCGGATGGCCGCGGGTCTCGCATGAACGCGGCCCCAGCCACCGCCGCCGCCCATTGCCTCGCCGCCCGTGACGGTCTCGCGGCCTGGACCGCCGAAGCCGACGATGAGTTGCTCTGTGTCGCCATTCACGACGAAACCGCCGACGTGCGCAGCTTCACCTTCGTGCCGCGCAGCCCTACCCGGTTCCATTACCTGCCCGGCCAGTTCCTCACTTTCGACATCCCGACCGAGCGCGGCATCGTCCAGCGCTGCTACACCATCGCCTCAAGCCCGACCCGGCCGGACCGGCTCACCATCACGGTGAAACGCCAGCCCGGCGGCATCGTCTCGCCCTGGCTGCACGACCATCTCCACCCCGGCATGACCTTGCGCGCCCTCGGCCCGATGGGCGATTTCACCTTCACCGCCGCGCCTGCCGAGCGCTACCTGTTCATCTCCGGCGGCTCCGGCATCACCCCGCTGATGTCGATGACCCGCGCCCACCACGATCTCGCCCCCGCAACCGACATCGTGTTCCTCCATTTCGCCCGCACCCCGGAGGACATCATCTTCCGCGACGAACTCGCTTTCATGGCGCGCACCATGCCCAACCTCCGGGTCATTCCGGTCTGCGAGGCCGATGCCCCCGGCGCCCGATGGGGTGGGCCGCGCGGCCGGGTCGATGCCGCAATGCTCCAACTCCTGGTCCCCGACCTTGTCACCCGCACGATATTCGACTGCGGACCGGCCCCCTTCATGGCCGCGATCCGCGCCGCGCTGCCCACGCTCGGCGTCGATCCAACGCGTTATCACGAGGAAAGCTTCGACTTCGCCACCCTCGCCGCCGCCGAACCTGAAACCATCATCGCCCCGGCCACCGGCTCGTCCTTCGCCGTGAATTTCACCAAATCCGCCCGCAGCATCGACGTCGCCGCCGATCAGTTCATTCTCTCGGCGGCCCGCGCCGCCGGCATGCGCCTGCCCTCCTCCTGCACCAAGGGCATGTGCGGCACCTGCAAGAGCAAACTGATCTCGGGACAGGTCGACATGCAGCATCAGGGCGGCATCCGCCAGCGCGAGATCGATCAGGGCATGATCCTGATCTGCTGCTCCCGCCCGCTATCCGACCTGGTGATCGAGCGCTGAGAATGAACATCGCCCGGCTCGCCCATTTCGGTTTCCTGACCTTGCCGGATTACTCGATGATCGCGGTCTCCAGCGCGATTGAGGCGCTGCGGATGGCAAATCGCTGCGCCGGGCGCACCATCTATTCCTGGAGTGTCCACGCATTGAACGACACCCCGGTCCCCGCGAGCAACGGCATGGCGATCGGCCCGACCACGGCGCTGGGGCGGACGGCGGCGCCGGATCTCCTGTTCGTCTGCGGCGGGGTCGATGTCCGCAGCGTCGTCGGCAAGCCCCACCTCGCCGCCCTGCGGCGGCTGGCCCGGCAGGGCGTGCCTCTCGGGGCCCTGTGCACCGGCACCTTCGCCCTCGCCGAAGCCGGGTTGCTCGACGGGTATCGCTGTGCGGTCCACTGGGAGGATGCGGCGTCGATGCGCGACGCCTTCCCGGCGATCGAACTGGTCAATGAATTATTCGTGCTGGACCGCAACCGCCTGACCTGCACCGGCGGGATCGGCCCGCTCGACATGATGCTTCATCTGATCGAGGCGAAGCTCGGCCGGGTGATCGCCGAACACGTCGCGGTCACCTTCATCCTCGACCGGATCAGGCCCAGCGGCGAGCGCCAGCCGATCGCGGCGGGCGACCGGGTCAGCCCCGATCAGCCAGTGCTGGCCCGCGCCATGGGCATGATCGAATCCCGGCTCGACGAACCCGGACTGCCCGCGACCATCGCCGATGAACTCGGCATCTCGCTCCGCCAGCTCCAGCGCCTGTTCCGCGCGCATCTCGATGAAACCCCCGCGGGCTTCATCAAATCCCTCCGCCTGCAACGCGCGCAGGCCATGCTTCAGGCCCGCGACCTTCCGGTGACGGCGGTGGCGATGGCCTGCGGCTTCGGCTCCAGCGCCTATTTCGCCAGCGCCTATCGCGCCCATTTCGGCTATTCCCCGCGCGCCGAACGCCAGTTGCGCGCGATCGCCGCGGCCTCGCCCCGCGCGGCGGCACTGTCATGAGCGGGGCGACCGACGCGCTGTTCCGCCCGCTGACCCTCCGGGGTCTGACCATCCGCAACCGGCTGATGAGCACCAGCCACGCCCCCGGCTACGGGCGTGATGGCAAACCGCAGGAGCGCTACCAGCTCTACCACGCGGAAAAAGCCAAAGGCGGTATCGGCCTGACCATGTTCGGCGGTTCATCCTCGGTCTCGCTCGACAGTCCGGCGGCTCCCTGGAATCAGATTTCGGTCGCCGATGACAGTGTGATCCCGTATTTCCAGCAATTCGCGGATCGGGTGCACCAGCATGGCGCCGCGCTGATGATCCAGCTCACCCATATGGGCCGGCGCACCCGCTGGGATACCGAGCACTGGCTGCCGACCCTGTCCGCCTCGCCGCGCCGGGAACCTGCCAGCCGCTCCATCCCGCGCGAGATGAACCAGGACGATATCGACCGCGTGGTGGCCGATTTCGCGCAGGCCGCCCGCCGCGCCCGCGAAGGCGGGCTGGATGGCTGCGAGATTTCGGCGGCGCATGGCCATCTGGTCGATCAGTTCTGGTCGCCCTCGGTCAATCACCGCACCGATGGCTATGGCGGCACGTTGCTGAACCGGATGCGCTTCGGCTTCGAGGTTCTGGCGGCGATGCGCAAGGCTGCCGGCGCTGATTTCGTGATCGGCATGCGGATGTCGGGCGATGAATTGTTCGACGAAGGGTTGAGCGGCGAGGAGTGCGTCGCGATCGCGGCGGCGCATGTCGAGCGCGGGCTGGTCGATTTCGTCAACGTGATGGGTGGGCAGGCGCGTGATCATCTGGCCCATGCGGTGTCCCTGCCGAACATGGCGTTTCCGGTCGCGCCCTTCCTGTATCTGGCCAGCGCGATCCGGCGCGAGGTCGAGGTGCCGGTGTTCCACGCCCAGCGGATCACCGATTTCGCCACGGCGGCGCGGGCCGTGGCGGAAGGCCATGTCGATATGGTCGCGATGACGCGGGCGCATATCGCCGACCCCCATATCGGGCGGAAACTGCTCGAAGGCCGGGCGGACGACATCCGCCAATGCGTCGGCGCGGGTTACTGCATCGACCGGATCTATACCGGGGCGGATGCGCTGTGCATCCAGAACGCGGCGACCGGGCGCGAAGCCACCATGCCGCACGTCATCGCGAAGGCGGATAAGCCGTTGCGCGTGGTGGTGGTCGGCGGTGGTCCGGCCGGGCTGGAAGCGGCGCGGGTGTGCGCCGAGCGCGGGCATGTTGTCACCCTGTTCGAACGCGAAACCACGCTGGGCGGTCAGATCAACATCGCCGCCAGGGCAGGATGGCGGGAGGCGTTGTCCGGCATTCCGCGCTGGCTGGCGGCGCAGGTCCGCAAACTCGGGGTCGATGTCCGGCTCGGGGTCGCGGCGGATGCGGCGATGGTGCTGGCGGCGCAACCGGATATCGTGATCGTCGCGACCGGGGGCACACCCAACCCGGGTTTCATCGACGGGGCCGACCTCGTGGTGACCACCACCGAGGTGTTGCGCCAGAACATGGACCTCACCGGCTCGGTGTTGCTGTATGACGGCATGGGCCAGCACAACGCCTCCTCCTGCGCCGAGGTTCTTGCGACGCGCGGGGCGCTGGTCGAACTCGCCACGCCGGACCGGATGGCGGCAGAGGAAGTCGGCACCACCAACCAGCCGGTGCATCTGCGCAATCTCTATCGGCTCGGCGCGATCGTGACACCCAATCTCGACCTGCTTTCGGTGCGGCGCGAGGATAACCGCCTGATCGCGGTGCTGCGCAACACGATGGATCTGGCCGAGGAGGAACGGGTGATCGATCACGTCGTGGTCGATTTCGGCACCCTGCCGGAGGATGCGGTCTTCACGGAACTGCGGGACCGGTCGGTCAATCGCGGCCAGACCGACGCGGCAGCCTTGATCGCCGGCACGCCGCAACCGGGGGCCGACGCGCCGGGCTATCGTCTCTACCGGATCGGCGATGCGGCGGCGGGGCGCAACATCCATGCGGCGATCTACGATGCGCTGCGCCTGTGCAAGGATTTCTGATGGCGGCTGGCGCGCTGGTGCTGCTGGCGTGGTTGATGGTGGCGGGCGTGGCGGTGCAGGCGCTGCGTCTCGCCCTGTTATGGCGGCGTGGCGCTCCGGCGCGGGTCGATTGGATCGGCGGTCTGCGCGCCCTGCCCCGGCGCTATCTGGTCGATGTTCATGCCGTGGTCGGGCGCAAGCCCGAGGCGGCGGCGATGCATCAGGCGATCGCGGGCGGATTGCTGGCGGCGACCGCGCTGTTGTTGCTGGGGGTCATACCGGGTCTGCGCGGATCTTCGTTCTATTGGCTGGCGGTGGCCGCCGCGTTCGCGGTGGCCGTACTCGGTGCGATCCTGGTGCGGCGGCGGCGGCTGCCGGTGCGGCCCGCCACATTATCGGGCGGGGCTTTTCTCAATCTGCCGCTGCTGCTCGGAGCCTACGCCCTCGGCGGGTTGCTCGCATCCCTGTTCGGCGGCGTGATCGGCGGGTTCGCCCTCGCCCTCGCGGCATTCGGTGCCATCGGGCTGATCGGGCAGCTCGCCACCGGGCCGATGCGCCATGCTCTGGCCGGGGCGGCGCATCTGGTCGCCCATCCGCGTCCCGCGCGGTTCGCGGGCGCACCCGCGAGCGGACTCGCCCCGATCGATCTGGCAGCCCCCCGTCTCGGCGTGGCGGACATTGTTGATTTCGCGTGGAACCGGCTGCTCGACTTCGATGCCTGCATCCAGTGCGGGCGGTGCGAGGCCGCCTGTCCCGCCTTTGCGGCAGGCCAGCCACTCAATCCCAAGGCGCTGATCCAGGATTTCTGCGCGTCCCTCCACCCCGAACCGGCGCGCTATGCGGGCAGTCCCCATCCCGGCATCACGGAGCCCGGCCCGATCCTCGGCGTGCTGCACGCCGACACCATCTGGTCCTGCACCACCTGCCGCGCCTGCGTCGCCGCCTGCCCGATGATGATCGAGCATGTCGATGCGGTGATCGATATCCGCCGCAACCTCACGCTCGAACACGGCACGGCCCCGGGCAAGGCCGATGCCGCGCTGGCGGCGCTGCGCTACACCGGCAGTGCCAGCGGGCTCGCACCGGAGCGGCGGCTGGATTTCGCCGCCGGGCTGAAAGTGCGGGTGATCGCCCCGGGCGAGACCGTCGATACGCTGCTCTGGCTCGGGGATGGCGCGTTCGACCGGCGTTATGGCGAGACGCTGCGCGCCCTGATCGGCATCATGCGCGCGGCGGATCTGGATTTCGCGGTGCTCGGCGCCGCCGAGCGCGATTGCGGCGATCTCGCGCGTCGGCTCGGCGACGAAGCCGGGTTTGCGACGATGGCGGCGGCCTCGGTCGCGCAATTGAACGCGGTGACGTTCCGGCGCATCGTCACCGCCGACCCCCACGCCCTGCACGTATTGCGCCAGGAATATCCGGCATTCGGCGGGCATTACACCGTGATCCATCATACGAGCCTGATCGATGAACTGCTCGCCCGCAACGCGATCACCGTGGCCTCGCCCGGCAACACCGCGATCACCTATCACGACCCCTGTTATCTCGCCCGCTACAACGGCGAGACCGACGCGCCGCGCCGGGTGCTGGCACGCCTGACCGGGGGCGCGGTCGAAATGGCGCGATCGGGCACCGATTCGTTCTGCTGCGGCGGCGGCGGCGGCGCGCCGGTCACCGATATTCCGGGCAAACGCCGCATCCCCGATCTGCGGATGGATCAGGCGCGCGAGACCGGGGCCAGCATCGTCGCGGTGGCCTGCCCCGGCTGCACCGCGATGCTGGAAGGCGTGGTCGGGCCACGCCCGATGTTGCGTGATATCGCGCAGCTGGTCCATGAGGCGTTGCGATGAACCGGCGCGATCCCAGGGCCGAGCGCGCGGCCATGATCGTCGCTGTCACCCCGCGTCTGCGGCTGGACCGCACCCATCGCGGCGGTGCGAGGACGGCACAGGCAGCCGTCACCGAAACCGGACCGGCACCCATCCGCCTCACCGATCCCGCCTTCCTGATCGCCGCCGTGGTCGAAGCTCCCGGCGGTGCGCTCACGCGGCATGACCGGCAGGTGATCGGCGCGGCGCGGCTGCTAGCCGGGAATGCGGGTGGGGTGTTGCTGATCGCCCCTGGCGCGGTTGAGGCGGCGGGTGCTGCGGGCGCTGACCGGTTCATGGCGCTGGGCGTCACCGGCTACGACCCCGCTTGTCTCGCCCGGCGGGTCGCGCGCGCGATCACCGATCATGCGCCCCGCCATGTGCTGTTTCCCGAAACCGCCGATGGTGGCGACCTTGCCCGGCGCGTCGCCGCCTTATGCGGGTGCGACCTGTTCGCCGGGGCGGAAAGCCTGACCACGCATCAGGCGGTGCGCCCGACCGGCGCGGGGCGACAGGAAATCCGCGCCGCGCCGCCATGGCTGATCAGCCTCGCACCGGATCGGATCGCCCCGTATCGCGGCAGGCCGCACGAGGTCGAAAGCCTGCCGCATCCCGAAATCGAGCCGGTATCGGGCGCGACGATGGCGGCTGAACCGCTCGCCGCCGATGCCGCGACCATCCCGCTCGATCAGGCACCGCTGGTGATCGCCGCGGGCAATGGCGTCACCGATTTCGCCGGTTTCCTCGATCTCGCCCGCGCGCTCGGAGCGACACCGGGGGCAAGCCGCGTGGTGTGCGATGCCGGCGCCCTGCCGCGCGCGATGCAGGTCGGCGCATCGGGCACGGTGCTGAACGCGGAATGTTACATCGCCCTCGGCATTTCCGGCGCACCGCAGCATTTGCAGGGCATCGGCACGGTCGAGCACATCGTCGCGATCAACACCGACCTCCACGCCGCGATCATCGCCCGCGCCGGGCTTGCGATCATCGCCGACGCCCAGGCGGTGATGGCGGCATTGCGGCGGATGCTATGAACATCGTGGTGCTGCTCTCCGCCGGGCGCGATCCGCACTCGGGACAGCCGCGCCCGGTCGGGGTGGAATTGCAGGCGATCGCACTGGCGCGGTCCCTGCCCGGCGCGATCGTTACCGGCCTCCATGCCGGCATGGCTGATGCCGCCGTGCGCGATGCGTTCGGCCACGGCCTCAGCGACATCACCATCCTCACCCTCGATCCGGGCAACGACCCCCTGCCCGCCCTCATCGCCGAACTCCGGCATATCGGTCCCGCCCTGATCCTGGCGGGCCGACGCGGCCAGGGCGGTACGGATAGCGGGCAGCTGCCCTACCGGATCGCCCATGCCTGCTCCTGGCCGATCGTGGCGGACGCGACCGCGATCACCTGCGATGGCGGAACCTGTCATGTCATCCAGTCGCTGCCGCGCGGTGCCCGCCGTCGCCTCACGGTTTCCCTGCCCGCAATGATCACCATCCACGAAGCCGCGCCGCCGGCCCTGCCGTTCACGTATCGTGGCCGCAAGGCCGGTCGCCTGCACGAACACGCGGGCATGGCGGGTCCACCTCCCGATCCCGCAGGCGAGATCAGGCCGTATCGCCCGCGCCCGAAACTGATTGGCGAGATTGCTCCGGCGGGCACGGGAGTGGTGCTGTCATCCCCGACCCCGGACGACGCGGCGGCTGCGGTGCTTGCCTATATCGAACGGTTCAGGACGCTATCGTGAGCGACCCCGATCATTCAAGTCATTGCAACTAACACTCGATGAAATTGGCCGCCAGCCCGCCGAGCGAGGTTTCCTTGTATTTGCTGTTCATGTCCGCCCCGGTCTGGCGCATCGTCGCGATCACCTGATCGAGCGAGACGCGGTGCGATCCGTCGCCGCGCGCCGCGAGCGACGCCGCACTGATCGCCTTGATCGCGCCAAAGGCATTGCGCTCGATGCACGGGATCTGCACCAGCCCGCCGACCGGATCGCAGGTCATGCCCAGATGATGCTCCATCGCAATCTCGGCGGCGTTTTCGATCTGCGCGTTGCTCGCGCCGCGTGCCGCCGCCAGCCCGGCGGCAGCCATCGAGGCCGCGACCCCGACTTCGCCCTGGCAGCCGACCTCGGCCCCCGAGATCGACGCGTTGGTCTTGAACAACCCGCCGATCGCGGTAGCGGTAAAAATGAAATCCCGCATCAAATCCTGGGTCGCCCCGGGACAGAAATCGCGGAAATACCGCAATACCGCCGGGATCACCCCGGCCGCCCCGTTGGTCGGCGCCGTCACGATCTTGCCGCCCGCCGCATTCTCCTCGTTCACCGCCATCGCGAACAGGCTGACCCAGTCCATTTTCTCGTGGGGTGCGGTGTCGTTGCGGCTCGCATCGGCCTGCATCCGCTGATGCAGCGCATGGGCGCGGCGGCTGACATTGAGGCCGCCGGGCAGGTGGCCGGTGGTGCGCATGCCGCGCTCGATGCCGGACATCATGGTCGCGAGGATCAGATCGACATGGGCGAGCACGATCGCCGGATCGCGCAGCGAAAACTCGTTTTCCCGCATCATCGCGGCGATCGACAGGCCGGACGCCTCGCCCGCCCGGAGCAGATCCACCGCATTGGCGAACGGGTAGGGCACGGTCTCCGTCACCGCGCCAAGATCGGCTCTGGCGTCCTCGCGCACCACGAAACCGCCGCCGACCGAGCACCAGCGTTCGGTGGCGATCACCGCGCCATCCGCCCCGCTCGCGGTGAAGGCAAGCGTGTTGGGGTGGCGCGGCGTCGGGGTTTCGTAATCGAAAATGATATCCCGCGCCGGCTCGAACCGGATGGGATGAGTGCCGCCGAGCGGCAGGATGCCGCTGGTCGTCACGCCTGCCGCAATGGCATCGGCCTGATCGGGATCGATGGTTTCGGGCGCTTCCCCCGCGAGGCCGAGGATAACCGCCTTGTCGGTGCCATGGCCCTTGCCGGTCCAGGCCAGCGAGCCGAACAGGCTGACGCTCACATGCGCGATGCCGGCCCGATCCGCCAAATCCGCGAGATCCGCGACGAAGCGGTTCGCCGCGCGCATCGGCCCCACGGTATGCGACGAGGACGGCCCGATGCCGATCTTGAACAAATCGAACAGGCTGATCATGCGGTACGCCTCAATCCGGATACTCGCGCCCGATGTCACCCAGCAGCGCCACGACATAGGGCGCGAAGGATCGCCAGATTTCAAGATGGAACGCCGCAACCCCGGTACGCCACAGCACGATATCGGCCTTGGCGAACACCGTCCGCGTTGCCATGCCGGGTGGAAACGCGGCAGGGCCGAGGTCGAGCGGGCAGAGCGCATTCAACATCGCGGCGGCGTGCGGTCCGGCAAGGCCGATCGCGGTCTGGCGGTGACTGACATCGACCAGCGAAAAAGACCGGCCTTTCACCCCGCCCGCCAGTGCGGCGGGAATCGCGTCATCGTGGGCGGAAGCCAGGATCAGAAACTCGTCCGGCCCGAGCCGCAACGCGCTGCGATCTCCCGCAGTGACGCTCCGGTTGATCGGCATCGCAAGATCGAGGCCGATCGCCGCGCCGGCCTCGGCCACCGCCGCGTCCGGCAGGCGAAGCACGAAGCGGGTGAGCGGCGCGGATGGAGTAATCCGGCGATCCAGCCCGCCCGGCAGGTTCAGGCTGCGCCGTGCGACGGCAGTGGCAATATCAGCCATCGAGCCGGACTCCTTCCTTGTCGTAGAACACCGGATCGGTCAGCGTCACCGCGACGGCCCGCCCCGGCAGCGGGACATGCAAGGTCTCGCCGATCCGCGCCCGCCCGTTGCGCACCATGGCCAGCGCGATCGAGCGGTTGAGCGTCGCACTCCAATAGGACGAGGTCACATGGCCGAGCATGGTCATCGGGATCGGCTGCGCCGGGTCCGCGACCAGGTGCGATCCTTCCTCCAGCACGAAAGCGGGATCGTCGGTGAGCAGGCCGACCAGTTGCTTGCGGTCGGTCTGGCTGGCCAGCGCGGTGCGCGCGAGGGCGCGTTTGCCGACGAAATCGGGCTTCGCCTTGCCGATCGCCCAGCTCAGCCCGACATCATCGGGCGTCGCCGTGCCATCGGTTTCCTGCCCCACGATGATGTAGCCCTTTTCGGCGCGCAGCACGTGCATGGTCTCGGTGCCATAGGGCACGATGCCGTGCGGTTGCCCGGCCTGATGCACCGCCTCCCACACCGCCCGTCCGTAATCGGCGGACACGTTGATCTCGAAACCGAGTTCGCCGGTGAAACTGACCCGGAACAGCCGCGCCGGAACCCCGGCGACCATGCACGCCACCACGCTCATATGAGGCATCGCGGCGGCTGAAATATCCGCCCCTTCGACCAGCGGCGCGATCACGTCGCGCGCGCGGGGCCCCTGCACGGCGATCACGGCATATTGCTCGGTCGTCGAGGTCAGCCACACCGAAAGATCGGCGAATTCGGTCTGGAGATAATCCTCCATCATGTTCAGCACCCGCGCCGCGCCGCCGGTAGTGGTGGTGACGTGGAACCGGTCATCCGCGATCCGCCCGACCACGCCGTCATCGATGACGAACCCATCCTCGCGCAGCAGAATCCCGTAGCGCAGCCGCCCCGGCTTCAGCTTGGTCCACGCGTTCACATACATCCGGTTGAGAAATTCCGCCGCATCCGGACCGACGATTTCGATCTTGCCGAGCGTGGTGGCATCGAACATGCCCACACCGGCGCGCACCGCCGCACATTCCCGCGCGACCGCCTGATGCATCGTCTCGCCACCGTGGGGAAAATACCGCGCGCGCTTCCAGAGCGAAACGTCCTCGAACACCGCGCCATGTTCGGCGGCCCACGGGTGGATCGGCGTTTCCCGCACCGGCTCGAATAATTCGCCGCGCGCATACCCCGCGAAATAGCCGAACGGGATCGGGGTATAGGGCATCCGGAACGTGGTGGTGCCGATCGCGGGGATCGCGACACCGAGCGATTTCGACACGATGCCGAGCGCATTCATGTTCGAGGTCTTGCCCTGATCGGTCGCCATGCCGGTGGTGGTGTAGCGCTTGACGTGCTCGATCGAGCGGAACCCTTCGGACAAGGCGAGCGTGATGTCCTTCGCCGTCACGTCGTTCTGGAAATCGACGAAGGCGCGCACGCTCGCCGGATCGCGGCCATGCGGCACTTCGCCAAGGTATCCGGCGGTGAGCGGCTCATCCACTTCGGTGGCCACGCCCTGCCCCGTCGCCGCAAGACCCGTCGCCGCAAGACCGGCGGCGCGGCCCGAGGCGATCGCGGTTTCGAGCGATTGGCAGCCCGAGGCGGCGCCCGCCGCGATGGTGAGTTCCGCCGGGGTGCCGGGGATGAACGCCTCGCGCGCGGGATCGAAGGCGAGCTTGCCCCGGCTCTGTGAAAACAGATGCACGCTGGGGGTGAAGCCGCCGGACATCAGGATGAGGTCGCAGGCGATCCGCTCGGATTGCGCCGCCCCGATCGTCGCAATGCGCGCCGCCGCGACCCGCAGATTGCCCTCGGTGCCGGTGATCGTCGCATTGGTGCGGATCGGCAGTCCCGCCGCCCGCGCCGCCGCCACATGCGGCCCTTCGGGGCTGGCTCGCAAATCGATGATCGCGGCAATCGCCACACCCGCGCCCTGCAGCGCCAGCGCGGCGCGATACGCCTCGTCATGCGCGGTGAACACCACTGCCCGGTTGCCGGGCTTGACCGCGTAGCGCTCGACATAGATCCGCGCGGCATCCGCCAGCATGATGCCGGGGCGGTCGTTGTCGGGGAACACCAGAGGCCGCTCGATCGCGCCGGTCGCGGTGATCACCTGTTTCGCGCGCACCTGCCACAACCGCCCGCGCGGCACGTCGTCGTCCGGCTCGCCGGCATGGTCGGTCAGGTCCTGCGCCAGCCCGATCATGTTGTGCGGAAAATAGCCGAACGCGATGGTGCGGTTCAGCAATGTGACATTGGCAAAACCCGCCAGCCGCGTCCGTTGCGTGTCGAGCCAGCCCGCCTCGCCCGGTTCGGCCAGCAGCGCACCGCCGAGCTGCGGTTGCTCGTCACACAGGATCACGCTCGCGCCGATCTCAGCCGCCGTGATCGCAGCGGTGATCCCTGCCGGACCCGCGCCGATCACCAGCACGTCGCAATGGGCGTAGCGCTGGGCATAGCGCGCCGCATCGGGTGCTGCCGGCGCACGCCCCAGACCGGCAATCGCCCGGATGCGCGGCTCGAAAAACTTCGTCCACGCGCCCTTCGGCCACATGAAGGTCTTGTAGTAGAATCCCGCCGGGAAAAACCGCCACAGCCGGTCGGTGATGCTGCCGACATCGCGCTCCAGCGAGGGTGAGCGATTCTGGCTCTCCGCGCGCAGGCCATGATAAAGCTCGACCTGGGTGGCGCGCAGATTGGGCGTGTAATGCGCCTCGTCGCGCCCCACGCCGACCAACGCGTTCGGCTCCTCCGCCCCTGCCGAAACGATGCCGCGCGGGCGATGATATTTGAAACTCCGCCCGACCAGATGCACCCCGTTGGCCAGCAGCGCCGAGGCGAGCGTGTCTCCGGCATGGCCGGTCATCGCCTTCCCATCGAAGGTGAACGGCACCACGCGGCTCCGGTCGATCAGGCCACCCGTAGCCAGACGATAACGCTGCGTCATTCCGGTTGCTCGCCGATCCTGTAGGTTGTCTCGAAAAAATCCGTGACGGTGTTGCGTCGCGCGTTGAAAAACCGCCCGCAGCCATGGGCGTGCCGCCACCGCTCGGCGTAGCTGCCCCGGGCGTTGCTGCGCTGGTACAGAAACGCCGTCCATTCATCATCGCTCGCGGTCGCCGGCGCGCGCACGACATGCGCCTCCCCGCCATAGGAAAACTCGATCTCGGGGCGCTCGCCGCAATAAGGGCAGGAAATCAACAACATCTCGCCTCTCCGGTATCAGTGCGCGACGGCGGCAGCCGCCGCCTCGTCGATCAGCCGCCCCGCGCCGAACCGCTCAAGGTTGAACGGCGCGTTGATTTTGTGCGGTTCGTCCTTCGCCATCGTGTAGGCGAACAGATCCGCCGAACCCGGCGTCGCCTTGAACCCGCCGGTGCCCCAGCCGCAATTGACGTAAAGCCCCGGCACGTCGGTTTTGGCGATGATCGGCGAGCGATCCGGGGTGACATCCACGATTCCGCCCCAGTTGCGCAGCATCCGCATCCGCCGGAACATCGGGAACAACTCGCAGATCGCCTCGAGCGTGTGCGCCGAAATATGCAGCGCCCCGCGCTGGCTGTAGGAAATATACGCATCGGTCCCGGCGCCGATCACCAGCTCGCCCTTGTCGGACTGGCTGATATAGGCGTGGATCGTGTTCGACATCACCACGCAGGGAAAGATCGGCTTGACCGGTTCGGACACCAGCGCCTGCAACGGGTAGCTCTCCAGCGGCATCCGCTGCCCCGCCATCGCCATCAGCACCGAGGTATTGCCCGCCGCAACGATGCCGAGCCGCCGCGTCGCGATCGCGCCCCGGCTGGTCTGCACCCCACTGATCCGCCCGCTCGCATCGCGGTCGATCCCGGTGACCTCGCAATTCTGAATAACGTCGACCCCCAGCGCATCCGCCGCCCGCGCATACCCCCACGCCACCGCATCGTGCCGTGCCGTCCCCGCCCGGCGCTGCAACGCCGCACCGGTCACCGCATGGCGCATCCCCGGCGCGATGTTCAGCGGCGGGCAGAACGCCCTCGCCTCGCTGGCCGACAACCATTCGTTATCCACACCATTCAGCCGGTTGGCATGAACATGCCGCTTGAACACCTGCTCGTCATGCACGTTATGCGCCAGCATCAGCACGCCGCGCTGCGAGAACATGACGTTATAATTCAAATCCGCCGACAGCCCTTCCCACAATTTCACCGCGTGGTCGTAAAGGGCCGCACTCTCGTCGAACAGATAATTCGAGCGGATGATCGTGGTGTTGCGCCCGGTATTGCCACCGCCGATCCAGCCCTTTTCCAGCACCGCGATGTTGCGCAGCCCATGCTTTTTCGCGAGGTAATAGGCGGTGCCCAGCCCGTGCCCGCCACCACCGACAATGATGGCCTCGTAAGCCGGTTTCGGCGCGGCATCACGCCATTGCCGGTCCCAGCCCTTCTGGCCGGATAAGGCTTTTTTCGCCAAGGTCAGGGCCGAGAATTTCTGCATGCGAAGGCTCCTACGATAAGGCCGGGGCATGCCCCGGACCCGCCGGGACCTCAGGCCCCAGACCCCGTCAGTTAAGGCACGGCGACGCGCGATCGACGCGCACTCACTCGGCGCAACCCTTGTATAATTCCGTCATCGCTGCGCCGCCTCCCAATTCCGCGCGGTATGGAACGGCGCATTGCTCGGCGGCAGCAACGCCACCCCCCGAATATGATCCGCCGCCTTTTCCCCGATCATGATGGTCGGCGCATTGAGATTCCCCGTGGTCACCCGCGGCATGATCGAACTATCCGCCACCCGCAGCCCCTCCACCCCGATCACCCGGGTATCCGGCCCGACCACCGCCATCGGATCATCCACTGAACCCATCCGGCACGTCCCGCACGGATGATACGCACTCTCGACGTTCCTGCTGATATACTCATCGATCTCGGCATCGCTCGCCACATCGGCACCCGGCGCGATCTCGCGCCCCCGGAACGGCGCAAACGCCTCCTGCGCGAAAATCTCGCGGGTCAGCCGCACGCACGCGCGCATCTCCTGCCAGTCCTGCGGGTCGCTCATGTAGTTGAACACGATCGACGGTGCCGCCGCCGGGTCGGCCCCGCGCAACCGCACCCACCCCCGGCTGCGCGACCGCATCGGCCCGACATGCGCCTGAAACCCATGCTCGGAGGCTATCCCCTTGCCATCGTAGCGCACCGCGAGCGGCAGAAAATGATACTGGATATCGGGATAATTCACCCCGGCGCGCGAGCGGATGAACCCGCAACTCTCGAAATGATTGGTCGCCCCCAACCCGTCATGCATCGCGAGCCAGCGCAACCCGATCAGCGCCTTCGCCAGCGGATTCATCTTTGAATACAGGGTGATCGGCTGGGTGCACGCATACTGGAAATAAAACTCCAGATGATCCTGCAAATTCTCGCCCACCCCGGGGCGATCCGCCACCACCGCAATCCCGTGCGAACGCAACTCGTCCGCCGGGCCGACCCCGGATAATTTCAACAGCTTCGGCGAATTGATCGCACCCGCCGCCAGCACCACCTCCCGCGCCGCCCGCGCCACAACCTCCCTGCCGCGCCGCCGATACGCCACCCCCACCGCCCGCCCGCCCTCGAACACCACGCGCGAGACCAGCACACCGGATTCGACGCTCAGATTCCGCCGCCCCCGCGCCGGCCTCAGATACGCATTCGCCGCACTCCACCGCCGGCCGCGATGAACCGTCATGTCCATCCGGCCGAACCCCTCCTGCTGATATCCGTTGACATCCTCGGTCACCGGATACCCCGCCTGCCGCCCCGCCTCGATGAACGCGCGATACAAGGGATTTTTCAAAGCTCCATACTTCGTATGCAACGGCCCGGCATCACCGCGCCACGCATCGCCCCCCTCATCCCGCGTCTCGGCCCGCTTGAAATACGGCAAGACATCGCGATAGGCCCACCCCCGCGCCCCCATCTCCTCCCAGCCGTCGAAATCGAGCGGATTGCCGCGAATATAAACCAACCCGTTGATCGACGATGACCCCCCCAACACCTTCCCCCGCGGCGTGTGCATCCGCCGCCCACCCAGATGCGGCTCCGGCTCGCTGCGATACCCCCAATCATACCGCTTCATGTTCATCGGCATCGACAACGCACTCGGCATCTGTATCAACACCGATCGGTCCGACCCCCCATACTCCAGCAACAAAACCGAAACCCCGGCATCCTCCGATAACCGCGCCGCTAACACACACCCCGCGGAGCCTGCTCCGACTACGACGTAGTCATACTCGGTCATGGGGTTGGTGCCTCACGTAAGGAAGGCCAAGGGGCTCTGCCCCCTGGACCCCCGTTAAAGGCGGAGCCTTTAAAATCCATCAGTTTTAGGCAAGGGGAGGGCTGTCGAGGCCAGTTCAGCGGAAAGTCCGAGGCAGCGCCCTCCCCTTGCCTAAAACTAGCGGGTTCTAAGGGCTCGCCCTTAGTGGGGGTCGAGGGGGCAAAGCCCCTCGCCTTGCTTACTTGCGTCATCAAAACCCCACCACCGGTGTGAGTGCGACGTAGACGGATTTGGTTTCGGTGTAGGCGTCGAGTGCGGTGCGGCTGTTTTCGCGGCCGTAGCCTGATTGTTTCATGCCACCGAACGGCAGTTCGACCGGGGTGATGTTGTATTGGTTGATCCAGCAGGTGCCGGCTTTGAGGAGGGCGATCATGGTATGGGCGCGCGCGAGGGTGGTGGTGAACACTGCTGCCGACAGGCCGTAGGGCGTGGCGTTGGCGCGGGCGGTGGCTTCGGCGTCGGTCTCGAAGGCGAACACGGCCATGACGGGACCGAAGATTTCCTCCTGGGCGATGCTCATGGTGTCGGTGCAGTCGGCAAAGATGGTGGGTTCGACGAAGTTGCCATGGGCGAGAGAGCCGGTGGTGCGGCGTTGGCCGCCGGTGACCAGTCGCGCTCCGGCGGCTTTGCCGGCTTCGATATGGGTAAGGACCTTATTCATGTGTTCGGGCGAGATCAGGGCGCCGATCTGGGTGGCGGGGTCGAGCGGGTCGCCGATGACGAGGCTTCTGGTTTTTTCGACCAGGGCGGCGAGAAACCGGTCGTGGATGCTGCGATGAACGAACACGCGGGTGCCGTTCGAGCAGATTTCCCCGGCGGAGTAGAAATTGCCGAGCATGGCGGCGTTCACCGCGCTGTCGATATCCGCATCGTCGCAGATGATGATGGGGGATTTGCCGCCGAGTTCGAGCGTCACCCGCTTGAGGCTGGCGGCGGCGAGGGCGGCGACCGCTTTGCCGGTCGCGACCGATCCGGTGAGCGAGATTTTGCCGATCCCCGGATGTTCGACCAGAAGCCGCCCGGTTTCGCCCAGCCCGTTGACCACGTTGAACAATCCGTCCGGCAGTCCGGCCTGTTGAAAGATGCGGGCGAGTTCGAGCGCGGTGAGCGGGGTTTGCGGCGCGGGTTTGAAAATCACCGCATTGCCGCAGACCAATGCGGGCGCGGCTTTCCAGCAGGCGATCTGCAGCGGGTAGTTCCAGGCACCGATCGCAGCGACCACGCCGATCGGCTCGCGCCGGGTATAGCCGAAGGCGGTGGGGCCGAGATCGATCGCCTCGCCCGCGATGGTGCCGGCCAGCCCGCCGAAATATTCGAGACACTCGGCCCCGGAAATCACATCGACGGCGAGGGTTTCGCTGATCGGCCGCCCGGTATCCTGCGATTCCAGCCGCGCGAGCCGATCGAGATTGTCGCGCAGCAGGCGGGCGGTGCGAAGCAGGATGCGTCCGCGTTCGGCGGCAGGGGTCGCGGCCCATGCATGCTGGGCGTGGCTCGCGGCAATAACGGCGGCATCGATCGCGGCGGCATCGGCGATATCGAGGGTGGCGAGCACCGCGCCGGTCGCCGGGTTGACGTCCTCGAATGTCGCGGCGCCGGGGGCGGACCGATCCTGTCCGGCGATGAAGGAGGGTCGGGGTATCATGCAGTCACAGCCTCGGTCAGTGGGGGGTCGGGTCTTGATAGCCGGCTCGTCCGGCCTGGGTCAGCGCATCGAGAATTTCCGCCGTGCCGCAGCAGCCGACGATCCGCCCTTCGGCGTGGACCAGCACGGGCCGGCTGGTCTGCTGGCGGATATCGACGACATCCTTGAGCAGATGCTCCGAGGTCACCACGCCGATCGCATCGCGCGGCGCGGCAATGCCTTCAGCCGCATGATGGATCGAAATCATCGCCCCCTCGCAATGCACGGCATCGATCCCGCCCGCCGGACCGAGGGTGAAGCGGTAGGTCTCGCGGTCGATGAAATGATGGGCCCCGTCCCGCCGTTCCAGTGCTTCGAGCGGGCGCATCAGCGAGGCGGCGCGGATCGCGGTGAGCGGGTTCATATGCGCCACGAATTCCGCGACGTAATCGGTCGCGGGACGCAGCACGATGTCCTCGGGCTTGCCGACCTGAACCACCCGCCCGTCCTTCATGATCGCGATGCGGTTGCCGATCTTGAGTGCCTCGTCCAGATC
Organism: Acidiphilium acidophilum; assembly: GCF_033842475.1. Lineage (NCBI taxonomy): Bacteria > Pseudomonadati > Pseudomonadota > Alphaproteobacteria > Acetobacterales > Acidocellaceae > Acidiphilium > Acidiphilium acidophilum. Next base: position 3,431,875 of record NZ_JAWXYB010000018.1, read on the forward strand.
ATGGGTGACGAAAATGATCGTCTTCTGCACGCTGCGCTGCAATTGCAGCAGCTCGTCCTGCAATTTGTTGCGGATGAGCGGATCAAGCGCGGAGAACGGCTCGTCCATCAGCAATATGTCGGGGTTCGTCACCAGTGCGCGGGCCAGCCCGACCCGCTGCTGCATACCGCCCGACAACTCGCTCGCGTGTTTTTCGGCCCATTGCAGCAACCCCACCCGCTCAAGCCATTCATCGACCGCCGCGCGCATCTCGGCTTGCGGCATCTTGCGCAATTCGAGCCCGAGTTCGACGTTGCGGCGCACGCTGCGCCACGGCAGCAGGGCGAATTGCTGGAACACCATCGAAACCGCCCGGTTGCGCAGGCGGCGCAGCGTGGCGGCGGGCGGGTTGCTCATATCGACCAGTTCGTCGCCGTGGCGGATCGTGATGCGGCCCCGGCTGATCGGGTTCAGCCCGTTGAGCGCCCGCAGCACCGTGGTCTTGCCCGAGCCGGAAAGGCCCATGATGACGAAAATCTCGCCCTGTTCGATTTCGAGACTGACGTCCGCAGCCCCCACTACGATCCCGGTCGAAGCGATGATGTCGTTGCGCGACTGCCCGGCATCGAGCGCCGCCAGCGCCGCCTGCATCCGCCCCCGCGCCCCGCGATCCCCGGTGCCGGGGAACAATATGTCGACCTTTTCGAACTTCGCGGCGAAACTCACGCCCCGGTCTCCTTGTTCGGGCGAAACACCCGATCGAGAATGACCGCGACGATGACGATCGCAAGGCCCGAGGTGAAGCCCTTGCCGATCTGCACCGTCTCCATTGCCTCGACCACCGGTTCCCCGAGTCCACCGGCACCCACCAGCGCCGCGATCACCACCATCGACAGGCTCAGCATGATCACCTGGGTCAGCCCGGCCATGATGGTTGGCAAGGCCGCCGGAATCTCGACCTTCCACAACAACTCTGTCGGGCTTGCCCCGAACGCCTGCCCGGCCTCGATCAGCGGGCGCGGCACGTTGCTGATCCCCACATAGGTCAGGCGGATCGGGGTCGGCACCACGAACACGATCGCCGAAATCAGCCCGGGCACGCTGCCGAGGCCGAACAGCACCAGCGTCGGGATCAGGTACACGAAGGTCGGCAGGGTCTGCATCATGTCGAGGACGGGCCGGATCACCCGGTACAGGCCGGGCCGGTGCGCGGCGGCAATGCCGATCGGCACCCCGATCGCCATGCAGGCGATGGTGGCATAGACGATCAGCGAAATCGTCTCGAGCGTCCGGTCCCAGTAGCCCTGGTTCAGAATGAACAGCAGGGCGAGAAACACGAACAGGGCGAGCCGCCATGATTTCTTGAAAATATAGGTCAGCGCCGTGAAAATCACGATCAGGATCAACGCGGGCACCGCGTGGAGGATTTCGGTGGTCGAATCGAGCAGAAACCCCAGGGCGTTCGAGAGCGCGTCGAACAATCCCTGGAAATTGTTCTTGATGAAATTGACGAAATCGGTCGACCAGTCGCCCACCGGGATCGCGTGGTGGGTGATCCATCTCTCGGGTCGGCTCAACAGGTTCATGGGCTGCGCCTCCGCAATCGTCCGGCTGCCACGGGGCCGCCCCGGCGGTTCGGCCGGGGCGGAGACATAAGGATCAGCTCGATTTCAGCGCGTTCATCACCGCCGGCTCGCCGGGCTTGCCATCGATGGTGGTGACCCCGGCAAGGGTGGATTTCACCCAGTCGGGATGTGCCTTCAGCCAGGTGGCCGCGACCGAAGAGGCTTCCTTGTGATCGACCTGCACCTGGTACATCATTTTGTTTTCATCATCGATCGTCAGTTTGAAATGATGCAGCAGGGTGCCGACATTCGGGCACTCCTTGGCGTAACCGTAGCGGGTGTTGATATAAATCGTCGCCTTGCCTTCGTCGGGCCCGAAATATTCATGCCCGCCCGACAGGTAATCGATGTGGAACTGCACGTTCATCGGCTCGGGCTCCCAGCCGAGGAACACGATCGCCTTTTTCTTCGGATATTTGCGCGACACTTCCGAGAGCATCCCGGCCTCGCTCGACTGCACCAGATGGAAGTTGCCGAGGTCGAATTTGTTCGCCTTGATCATGGCGAGGACATGCTGGTTGCCGTCGTTGCCCGGCTCGATGCCATAGATCTTGTAATTCAGCTGCTTGCCGAATTTATGGATGTCGGCGAAGCTCTTGAGGCCCTCCTCATACAGATAATGCGGCACCACCAGCGTGTATTTGGCATCGGTGAGATCCGGCCCGATCATCTGAATCGCCTTCTCCTTGAGATAGGGCGCGGTGGTCTTGTCCTGCGAGGGGGTCCAGTTGTCGAGAAAGACGTCGATCTTGTTGTCCTTCATCCCGGCATACATGACCTGAAGGGAATAGAGATTGGTCTTCACCTTGTAGCCGAGACCTTCGGCAAGCTGGGTGAATACCGCGTTCTGCACCGCATTGTCGGTCCAGCCGATATTCGCCATCGTGATGGTCCTGCAGCTTGCCGGTTCAGCCGCCCGTGCGGTCCCCATGGCGAGCGCCGCAAACGCAAAGCTTGAAGCCAAAGCCGTAACGACGGTCAGATTTTTCATTTTCGCCTCCTGGATGCACAGAGTCTGGTCACCGATCCGCGCTGGTTTGATATCCCTGGAACGCCGCCATCTCCGGGCGGTGATTGAGCAACCTGATGTCTGGAAAATAGGGCGAGCGGGGGTCAGGCATCCTGGTAGTCCCACTTGATGTAGCCCTTGGTGTCGGCGGCCCATTTTTCATCGATTTCGACGAGGACGGCGCTGACGAGGCGTTCGAGGGAGGCTTCGTTGGGGAAGACCCTGATTTTGGTGGTGCGGCGTTTGAGTTCCTGCTGGATGCCGCGTTCCATGGGGTTGGAAGTGCGAAGCCGGCGCTGGTGGGGTTCTGGCAGTGTGAAGACGGTGAGGCCTTCGGGGATATTTCGTTCGAGCCAATCGGCGAGCTTTGGTGCGGTGTCGCGATAGGCATTGACGAGGGTTGTGAGAGCGATCTGGGCAGCGGCGAGGGAATTTGCGTTCCAGACGGTCCGGAGTTCTGCGCCGATGCGTTTGCGGATGGCGTGGTTGGGGGCGTGGTGGATGGCGTTTTGGGCGAGGTGGAACTGGCATCGTTGCCAGTGTGCGGCGCCGAAGACGGCGCGGCGTGCGGCGTGCAATCCGGCATGGTCATCGGAGACGATGAATTCGACGCCTCGCAGGCCACGCTGATGGAGGCTTTCGAGGAAGGCACGCCAATGGACTTCGGCCTCGGAAAGGGCGACCGAGACGCCGAGGACACGGCGGCGTTCATCGGGTCCGATGCCGATGGCCGAGAGCACGGCGGCATCGCGGACGACGCCATTATCGCGCATTTTTTCATATCTGGCGTCGAGGATGAGGTAGCGGATCTCGGCGAGGGGTCGGGTGCGCCAGGCGGCGAGTTCGTCATCGAGCAGCTTGCTGGCGCGGCTGACCTGAGCGGAGGAGAGGCTTTCGATGCCGAATTCGCGCATGACGGCCTCGACGTCGCGGGTGGAGACGCCTTTGATGTACATTTCGGCGACGGCGACCATGACGGCGCGGACCGAGCGTCGGCCGCGTTCGAGGGACTGTGGGTAGAAGGGTTCGCCCACGTGACCGGCGGTTTTGGGGACATCGACGGTGATCGACCCGGCCGGGGTATCGATCCGCTTGGGCTTGTAGCCATTGGCGTAACCCTGACGATCGGGGTTGCGCTCGTAGTGACTGGCGTGGAGGAAGCGTTCGCGCTCGATCTGCATGGCGAGTTCGAAGGTCCTGGCAAATACCGTGGCGATATCGCCTGCGCCGTTTTCGATCAGATGTTCCAAAAGTGCCTCGATAATCGTATCCTTTTTGGCGTCCATTCATCGGTCTCCATGTTGGTGTGAACAACTGCATGGAATACCAGAATGAACAGCCCTTGCCGGGGCATGCCCCGGCAAGGGCACCAACTCCCAACCCAAAATGAATTTCCAGACGTCAGGTTACACCACCCGGGCGGTCGCGCGATACTAAGCATCATGTCGCCCATGGTCACGTCTTGCATGCATGCGACATGCGAGTTGCATACGACCAATCGCCCCGCGGAACCCGCAGAAAGTGATGGGCTTATGCGCAAATGCGATTTGCCCTCACGGCGACGCGACCTCTAATTTGAGACGCATCTTGGAGACCAATCATGCTCGACCAGCAGGCGACTTTCGCACAGATCGGCGACTTGCTGGAAAGGCGGCGGCCCGGCCATAGTCTGCCGGGGGCGTTCTACAATGATCCGGCGATTTTCGACTTCGATCTCCGCGAGATTTTCGGCCGCTCCTGGCTGATGGTCGGCTTCGAGGTCGAGGTCGCGGCACCGGGGAGCTACCTCGCCCTCACCATCGGTCGCAGCCCCATCGTGGTGTGGCGCGGGATGGACGGGGTGTTGCGCGGGTTTTTCAACTCCTGCCGTCATCGCGGCGCACAGATCCTGCCGGATGGCTGCGGCACCGCCGAGCGGATGATGTGCCCCTACCATCAATGGATGTACGACGATCACGGCGCCCTGCGCGGCGCGGGCCGGATGCCGCGCGATTTCGACAAATCGGAGCACGGGCTGAAACCCATCCATGTCCGCACCGTCGCGGGGACGCTCTACGTGTGCCTTGCGGACGACGCGCCCGATTTCACCGCCTTTCACGACAAGGTCGCGCCGATGCTGGCGCCGCACGACATGCTGAACGCCAAAGTCGCGGCCCAGGCCACGCTGGTCGAGCGCGGCAACTGGAAACTGGTGATGGAAAACGCGCGGGAGTGCTATCATTGCTCGGCGCGCCACCCGGAACTCTCGGTCTCGTTCCCGACAGATGCGCGGGGCAATTTCCTCAGCTCCGAGCGGGTCAACATCCAGAACTTCCAGGAGCGGATGGAAGCGCTGGGCCTGCCGAGCGCGCCGGTCGAAGGCGCATGGTGGCAGGCCTCGCGCTTTGCCCTGCGCGAGGGCAACGCCTCGATCACCCTCGATGGCCAGCCCTGCGTCAGGAAGCCGATGTGCGCCATCAACGGCGGCGATGTCGGCTCGATGCGCTGGGCGCTGGAGCCGCATAGTTTCTGCCACGCGCTGGGCGATTTCACCTTCATGTTCATCGCCCTGCCGGTCGCCCCGGAGGAGACCATCGTGCTCGCCAAATGGCTGGTCCACAAGGACGCGGTCGAAGGCGTCGATTACACGGTGGACGATCTGGTCAATGTCTGGAACGAAACCAATCTGCAGGACCGCGATCTGGTCGAGACCAACCAGCGCGGGGTCAATTCCCTCGGCTATCAGCCCGGACCGTACAGCGAGATTTCGGAATCCCTCGCGATCCGCTTCGTCGACTGGTACGCGGCCCAGGTCAAAGCCCAGATCGCGGCTCAGCTCGCGTCACCGATCCCCCACGCGCTCGTCACCGGCCAGCGCCCGATTCTGGCCGCCGAATGATGGCGGATCGCCCGCACCCCGACACGATCGCGGTCGGCGCGGGATACGACCCCGCCGCGCATCACGGCGCCGCCAAACCGCCGATCTATCTGACTTCCACCTTTGTCTATCGCGATGCGCTTCACGCCAGAACCGCCCATGAAGGCTATCTGGCCGGCCGCGCCCCGGAGTCGGGTCCGGATGAAGGCTATATCTACGCGCGGCTCGATCACCCGAACCTGCAGATGCTCCAGGAACGGATGGCGGCGCTCGATCGCGCCGAGGCATGTGCGGTGTTCAACTCGGGCATGGCGGCGATTTCGACCACCCTGCTGTCGCTGGTGCGGCCGGGCGAAAGCGTGGTGCATACCAGCCCGCTCTACGGCGGCACCGATGGGCTGCTGAACAATCTGATGGCGCCGGTCCACGGAGTGAAGGCGTTTGCGATCGGCGATGCGGTCGATGAATCCGCGATTTCCGCTTCGGTCGACCGGGCGCTGGCGCATGGCCGGCTCGGGGTGATCTGGGTCGAAACCCCGTCGAACCCGCTGGCCGGGATCGCCGATATCGCGCTGATCGCCCGGATCGCCCGGCGGCTGGAGTTGCAGCAGGGAGCCGCACCGCTGGTCGTGGTGGATAACACCTTCATGGGGCCGCTGTTGCAGAACCCGCTGGAACAGGGCGCGGATCTCTGCATGACCTCGCTGACCAAATACGCGGGCGGGCATAGCGACCTGCTTGGCGGCAGCGTTTCGGGGCGGTTCGCCCTGGTCGAGCCCCTGCGCAAGATGCGGACACTGATGGGCACGCATCTCGATCCGCACGGGTGCTGGCTGCTGCTGCGCTCGCTGGAGACCATGGGGCTGCGCACCGAACGGGCGGGGCGCAACGCCGAAGCCGTGGCGCGGTTTTTGCGCGATCACCCGAAAGTCGCGCGGGTGACCTATGCCGGGTTTCTGCCCGAAGGCAGCGCCGCGCGCGCGACCTTCGAGCGCCAATGCGCCGGGGCGGGATCGACCTTCGTGTTCGACATCAAGGGCGGCGAGGCCGAAGCGTTCCGGATGCTCGATGCGCTCAGGGTGCTGCGCCTCGCGGTCAGTCTCGGCGGGACCGAAACGCTGATCTGCCATTCCGCGACGACGACGCATTTTTCGGTCCCGAAAGCGCGGCGCGAAGCCTCCGGCGTGAGCGATGCGACCATCCGGCTCTCGGTCGGGATCGAGCACGAGGCGGATATCATCGGCGATCTCGCCCAGGCGCTGGAAAGGATATGATTCATGGATGGTGAGATGCACGCCGATCACCGGCTCGATCCGCACGGCGCGGTCGGCAAGCTGAAGCGGCCCGATCGGGTCGTCGATGTTCTGGTGGTCGGTGCCGGCCCCGCCGGGATCGCGGCGGCGCTGGCGGCTTCGGCTTCGGGGGCAACGGTTCTGCTGGTCGATGAGCATCCGGTGAGTACGGCGATGGCGGGGCTCGATGTGCCGTATCTGTTCGGAGGGCGCGCGACGGCAGCGCTCGGCAACCCGGCGCGGATGACCGAGCAGGTGGCCGGGGCGATGCCGGGGCTGGAAGCGGCCTTCGAGGCGGGCGTCGAGGTGATGCTCAACACCAGCGTCTGGGGCCTGTGGGTCGCGGGGCCGGGATTGCAGGTGCTGCCCTGCCCGATCGCCGGGCTGGCGACCGAGACAGGTTCATTTTTATGCGGCTATGGCCGCGCGGTGATCGCGACCGGGGCGCGGGATCTGGTGGTGTCGTTCGCCGGATCGGATCAGCCGGGCGTGATCGGCGCGCAGGGGCTGCATGCCCTGCTGGTTCGCTATGCGGCCTTCGCGGGGCGGGTGGTCACGATCCTCGGCTCCGGGCGGCTCGCGCTGGAAACCGCGCTGCTCGCGCTGGATCACGGGGTGGCCGTGGCCGCGCTGATCGAGGTGCGGGACGCGCCGCAGGGGCCCGCGGAGCTGGTGGCGGCGGTCCGGGCGCGCGGGGTCGCGATCAGGTGCGGCGAGGTGCCGCTGCTGGCCGAGACCACGTCCGACGGGGTGGTGGCGCTGCGGGTGATCCCGGTGGCGGGCGGGACGGTCGTGCGGATCGAATGCGACACCGTATGCCTGGCACTGGGGCTGGTGCCGCAGGTCGATCTGCTCGACGTGCTGGGGGGCGAACTTGCGCTCGATCCTGATCGCGGCGGCTACGTGCCGGTGCAGGTCGCGGGGCAGACCTCGCTCGCGGCGATCAGTGTCGCGGGGGAATGTGCCGGGGTCGATGAACCGGGCGGGCTTGCCTACCGGATGGAGTGGATGCGCGCCCTGCTCGACACCGGTGGCAGCGACGTGCTGGCCTGCACCTGCGAGGAGGTGACACGCGGCGATGTGTTCGCGCTCAATCCCCCCCGCTATCTCGGCGCGGATTCCGAGGCGATGGCGGCGCGGGATTACGCCTCGCTGCTCGGCGACGGGCCGCCCGATCACGACCAGATGAAGCGGCTCACCCGGGTTTCGATGGGGCCGTGCCAGGCAAGGCGGTGCCGCGAGCAGGTGGCGATGCTGCTGGCGATCGGGGCGAATGTGGAGATCGGCGCGGTCAATCGGGCGGGATATCGCGCGCCGGTGCGGCCGCTGAGCCTCGCCGCGCTGGCGGCGGCGGATGACGCCGCGAGCCGGGAGGGGTGGGATGTGTGGTTCGGGATCGTGAGCCAGTGGGTGCCGTATGACGAGATCGGCACGGCGCGCGAGGCCGAATACATCGCCGGGGACATGCATTTATGAAAGGGGCTGCGGTCGTCATTATCGGCGCGGGGGTCACCGGGCTGAGTGCCGCGTGGTGGCTGGCGCGCGACGGGGTGGATGTGCTGGTGCTCGACAAGGGAGTGATCGGCTACGAGGCGTCGAGCCGGAATGGCGGCGGGGCGACCCATTACCAGAGCCCGCTGTTTCATGAGGAGCAGCGGTTGTGGCCGCTGATGGATCAGTTGCTCGGCTATCCGACCGAGCATCGGCCCGAGCGGATCGTGATCGCGATGACCGAGGACCAGATGGCGCGATATCGGCGGATGCAGCGGATATTGGCCGGGCTCGGTTATCGGGCGGACATGATGGACCCGCAGCAGGTGCGCGACGCGGTGCCGCTGGCCGGGGACCGGCACATCGGCGGAGTGCATATCCGCACCGGCGGTCAGGCCAATCCGCAGCGGACGGTGCAGGCCTACGCCTGGGCGGCGCAGGATCATGGCGCGCGGATCGCGCAGCATGTGCCGGTGCTGGGGATCGAGATGGCGCAAGGCCGCGCGGTCGGGGTGCGGACGAGGGACGGGACGATCGGCTGCGATCAACTCGTGGTCGCGGCGGGGCCGCAATCGGGAGTGCTGCTGCGGGGCATCGGGATCGACCTGCCGGTGGCGCCCGCGCGGGCCGAGATGATCGTGACCGAGGCGCTCCCGCTGATGCCGCTCGGCGGCGTGGATGGCAACGGGCTGTACGGACGCCAGACGCTGCGGGGAAATCTGGCCTATGGCGGCGGCTGGCACGAGTGGATGGATGATCTGCCGCTTGCCGGTAAACTGCCGCGGCCTTCGACGCCGACGATAACCCAGATCGCGTTGCGGCTGGCGCAGATACTGCCCAAGGCCGCGCATGCGCGGGTGATCCGTTCCTGGGCCGGAATTGTCGAGAACACGCCGGACGGACGCCCGGTGCTGGACCGGCCCAAAGCGCCGGGGAACGTGACGGTGGCAACGATGTCGAGCGTGGGGTTCGGCCTGTCACCCGCGAGCGGGCGGGCGGTCCGGGATCTGGTGATGGATGGGCGATGCGGGTTCGCCGAGATCGGCAAATTGTCGTTGGCCCGGTTTGCCGGGCTGGACCCGGATTGGCGGCGGTTGCAGGGGTGGGTGACGCCGCGCGCCGAGGTGATGGCATGAGCCGGGGCAAGGTACTGGTGGTCGGCGGCGGAATTGCCGGGTTGAGCACGGCCTGGGCGCTGGCGCGGCGCGGGTTTGCGGTGGAATTGTTCGAGCAGGGCGCGCTGCCCTACGCCAGGGCCTCGTCGTATGACGAGCATCGTATCATCCGGCACGCCTATGGCGACATGGAGGGCTATGCGTATCTGATGCCGTCGGCGTTCCGGGTCTGGGAGGCGCTGTGGGCGGCGATCGGGGCCACGCATTACGATGCGATGCCGGTGATCTATCTGATGCGCGGCGAAAGCGAATGGTACGAAACCACCCGGCGCTCGATGGGGCGGATGGGCGTGGCGTGCGAGGATATCCCGATCGAGGCGGCGATGGCGCTGTATCCAATGGTCAATCCCGACGGGGTGACGCGGGTGGTGCGGACCGAGGGGGCCGGGATTTTGTACCCGATCCGGATTCTGACCGATCTGGTCAAGCTGATCGCCGGGCTGGGCGTGGTGCTGCACCCGGATACCCGGGTGGAGGCGGTCGATCTGGAAGCGGGTCTGGTAAGGACCGGCGGCGGGGTGGTCGGTGGCGATGCGGTGGTGGTGACGGCGGGGGCGTGGGTCAACCGGCTGGTGCCTTCGACCATCGGTGAGGCGGTGCCGTCGCGTCAGGCGGTGATGTTTCTGGCCCCGCCCCCGCGTTTCGCCGCTGCGTGGCAGGCCGCACCGGTGCTGATCGATCTGGGGGCCGAAAGCGGCACCTATACCTTGCCGCCGCGGGCGGCAACGCGGTTGAAAATCGGGGATCATCAGTTCACCCGGCGCGGCGATCCCGATGAGGATCGCGTCGGGACCGATGCCGATGTCGCGCGGCTGACCGAGGCGGCCCGGCGGGCGTGGCAGGATTTCGATGAGTACACGGTGCTGGAACGCAAGGCGTGTTTTTATACCGTGACGGCGGATGAGCGATTTCTCGTGCGGCGCGAGGGCGCGCGCGGGTGGCTGGGCAGCGCCTGTTCGGGCCACGGCTTCAAGCTGGGGCCGCTGATCGGGGACGGGATTGCCGGCGCGATCGCCGGGGAGCGGACCGAGGCGGCGGTTTCGGTCTGGGCGGCGGGGCGGTAGAAAGACGTCTATCCGATGAATAGGAAGCCTGCCTCGCCCCGCGATGCGATGCTGCGCAATACCGTGAGTTTTCCGTAGCCCGCGTTTCCACCGCCGGCTTGACAATCGCTCGTGCATGACTGACCCCGGGCGCCGCCCCGATGCCGTCTGGCTTGCATGATGGCGTCTGGGTATCATGTACGCTCAACGATGAACGGATCAGCGACCATGGACCATACCACCACCCCCAAACCCGCTCGCCCGGCCCCGGGTGCCACGCCGTCGATCATCGACGGTTCGCAGGCCACGTTCATGACCGACGTGGTCGAGGCGTCGCGCAACCTGCCGGTTCTGGTCGATTTCTGGGCCACCTGGTGCGGACCCTGCAAGACCTTGACGCCGACGCTGGAAAAAATCGTGGGTTCCATGGGCGGTCGGGTCCGCCTCGTTAAAATCGACATCGACCAGAACCGGGCCCTGGTTCAGCAGCTGGCGAGCCTCGGGCTGCCGCTGCAATCGGTCCCCACGGTCGCAGCATTCTGGCAGGGACAGATCGCCGATCTGTTCCAGGGCGCGCTTCCGGAAAGCGAGGTTCGCCGGTTCATCGAGGCAGTGTTGAAACTCGCGGGCTCCGCCGCCCCCGCCGCCGATGTGATCGCGGATGCCCGCAAGGCCACCGAAGCGGGCGATCACGCCCAGGCCGCCGATCTCTACAGCGCCGCACTCAATGAAGACCCCGAGCGCCCCGAAGCCTGGGCCGGCCTTGCCCGCAGCCTCATCGCCCTGGGCGACGATGATCAGGCCGAGGCCGTTCTGGCCGAAATCCCCGCGGCACTTGCCGAGCATGCCGACATCGCGGCGGCGAAAACCGCCCTCGCGGTCGCGCGCGAGGGCCGTCAGGCCGCCGGCGAACTGTCCGCGCTCGAGGCACGCCTCGCCGCCGACCCTGCCGATCATGAAGCGAGGTTCGCGCTGGCCAGCGCGCTGAACGCCACGGGCGACCGCGACGGTGCGGCCGATGCGCTCCTTGAGATCATGCGCCGCAACCGAGGCTGGAACGAGGATGCCGCCCGGCTCCAGCTCCTGAAATTCTTCGATGCCTGGGGGATCGACGCCGCCGAAACCATGTCGGCGCGCCGAAAACTTTCGACGCTGCTGTTCAGCTGAATCTGGCGCGAGGCATGAGCCCGGTCACCGGTCGTATCGACAGCATCCCGGAAATCTTCCCGATTTTTCCGCTGACCGGGGCATTGTTGCTGCCCGGTGGCCGTCTGCCACTGAACATTTTCGAGCCTCGCTACCTCGCCATGGTGGATGATGCCCTCGGCAGCGGTCGTTTGATCGGCATGATCCAGCCCGACTACACGGCGCCGGCCCACGAAACCGGTCCTGCCCTGTACCGTCAGGGGTGCCTCGGGCGGATCGTCGCCTTCAGCGAAACCGAGGACGGGCGCTACCTCATCACCCTGCTCGGAGTGGTCCGGTTCAGCATCGTCGAGGAAGCCGAAATGCGGCGCGGCTACCGGCGGGTCCACGGCGATATCTCCGACTTCCGCCACGATCTTGCAGGTGGCGCGCCGCTCCCCGAGCCGATGACCGCCAAAGGCGTCTCGCGCGATCGCCTGCTGGAATCGCTCCATCGTTACTTCGTGGCCACCGGAGTCGATGCCAACTGGGATGCGATCGAGGAAATATCGGACCCGGCCCTGATCACCACATTATGCATGGCGTGCCCGTTCACCGCGATCGAGAAACAGGCGTTGCTCGAAGCTCCCACCGAGGCGGAACGCGCCGCCGCGCTTCTGGCACTGCTCGAAATCAACGGCCACGGCCCTCACGAGTGATTGGCCGCCGCCGTGCGCTGTGCCAGGCGCCAGACATAGGCGATGACCTCCGCGACCGCCCGGTAATGCTCCGGCGTGATTTCACTATCCTCATCGAGCGTGAACAGCGCGCGCGCGAGCGGCGGGTTGGCGACGATCGGTATCCGCAAATCGACCGCCATCTCCCTGATCCGCGCCGCGACGTGATCGCACCCCTTGGCGACGACCCGCGGGGCCTGGGTCTGGCCTTCATTATATTCCAGCGCCACGGCGTAGTGGGTCGGGTTGGTGATCACCACCGTCGCCCGCGCCATGGCGCGCTGTAAATTCCGTTTCGCCTGCCGGGCGCGGAGTTGGCGTAACCGGCCCTTGACCGCGGGATCGCCGTCGGTCTCGCGCTGTTCGTCCTTGATTTCCTCCTGCGACATCCGGTTCCGTGTCGCGAACTGGCGCCGGGTCCACGCGAAATCCGCCGCCGCGATCATTGCCTGCGCCGCAGTTCCCGCAAGCAGCATCGCGAACAGGGCGCGCCCGATCATCGCGGGCATGGTGGTGGCCGGTACGGTGAATTCACCGGACAACGCGCCGATTTTCTGGTGGACGATGACGTAGATCGCAACCCCGACGCAGGCGATCTTGACGATCGACTGGGCCGACGCGAACGTGTGCCGCGCCGAGACCAGATTGGCGAAGCCCGATAACGGGTTGAGCCGGTTGAAATGCAGGCCGACCGCCTTGCCGTTCAGGCGCAGCCCCGACTGCAGAAACGTGGCTGCAAGCACCGCGACCGAGATCGCCGCACCGATCGGCAGAACGATGGCGGCACTCGCAGCCCCCGCCGCCCGCAGGACACGGGCGATACCGGACGCGGTGTCGACCCGGGCGGAGTCCCGGATCAACCCCGCCAGAACGAGGGTCAGATGCTGCGCCATCGCCGGCGCGAGCGCCCCGAGCACGGCAAGTCCTGTCGCGAGCGAGGCCAAGGTCGTCAATTCACGCGAGACCGCGATATCGCCGTCGGCCTGGACCTTGGTCATCCGCGCCGGCGTGGCCGCTTCGGTCTTGCTTTCCTGCTCAGCCATAGTGTGATGCCTTTCCCGGCGATCGTGCGGTGCCGGCCGGCGGCCGATGCGGGCGGCTCATTTCAAAGGCGGACATAATGCATCAGCATGGCGCCTGCGGCATGTTGCCACGTGCCGAGGATCGCGCCGAGAAACACCGCCAGCAGCACCAGCCCGGCCAGAATCTGCAGCGGTGCCGCGACGAAGAAAATCTGCAACTGCGGTGCCGCGCGCGCCATCAACCCGAGACCGGCCTGCCAGATCATCCCGATCACCAGAAACGGCGCGGCGATCTGGATCGCCACGACGAATTCCGAACCGACTGTCCGAACCACCAGGCGGATCAATCCGCTTGCGATCCGCTGATCGCCGGTATGGGCCAGCAGATCCACCGGGATCAGGTGAAACGAGTTGGTGAGCGAGAGCAGCGGCAGCATGATGAGGGATGTGCCGAAAAACAGCACGGGCAGAATCAGATTGAACAGACTCGACAGCAACGTGCTGTTCGCGCCCAGTTCGGTGCTCGGCAGCAGCACGCTGGAAAGACCGATCTGGTACGATATCGCCTGTCCCGCCATCGGCAGGCTGACCAGAACCGCCTGGGTCAGCCACCCGATCGACAAACCGATCACGATCTGGAGCAGGATCATCGCGATCAATGTGGCGGGCTGGCTCGGCATCGCGGGCAGACCCGGTGCCACCAGCGGCGCGATCATCGTGGTCAGCGCCAGAGACAGCCCGATCCTGACCATCGGCGGCACGCCCGACGCGCTGAAGCCGGGGATCAGCATCACGGCGCTCGAAACCCGCACGAACACGATCAGGAAATCGAACACCACCCCGGTCAGCAGATCGTTCATCCGCTCAGCCCACGTGAATCATCGCGGAAAAGATCGAGCGTGAGAAAGCGGTCAGGAGCGTGACCGAATACCCCCCCATCATCACCAACACCCCGGCAATCGCCACCACTTTCGGCAGAAATACCAGACTGGGCTCGTTGATCTGGGTTACGGCCTGGATAATCGAGATCACCAACCCGGTGGCCAGCGACGCCAGAAGCGGCGGCGCGGCCAGCCGGGCGGTGACGTAGAGCGCCTCATGCAGCATCAGGGCAACCGAGGGATCGGTCATGCCGCACCATCCCGCAGCATGGCTGCTTGCGCGCGCAGAGCAGGGGCCGCACGGCCGAAGCGGCTCATATCGGCATGCTCATGATCGACTGATATGACTGGATCAACCGGTCACGGATCGCGACGGTGGTCTGTAACGCGAGTTGCGCCTTCGCCACCGACGTCACCACCTGGGTGAGATCGCCGTTGCCCATGAGGCCGTTTTGAGCCAACCCCTCGGTGGTGGCGCTCTGATCGACCGTGCTGGTGAGCATGTTCGAGAGATATTTGGTGAAATCCTCGCCGGATCCGCTGGCGGATTGCGCGGTGCGCTGATAGGCGGCCGCGCCGGGCGCGACGCCGAACAACGAGCTCATGCCTGACATGACACTGCCCGACATCAGATCAGGTCCAGCGTGCGGGTCAGCATGCCGCGCGTGGCGTTCATCACCGAAAGATCGGCGTCCGATGCGCGTTCCGCCTGCTGCATGTCCATCAGTTCGACGAAGCTGTTGACGTTGGGCGTCTTGACATATCCCTGGGCATTCGCTGCGGGGTTCGACGGATCGTATTTGGTCGGAAATGCCGAAGGATCGGTCCCGATCCGGCCGACCGAGACCAGATCGGCATTGAGCGAGCGATCATATTGGTCCTTGAAGGTGATGGTCTGCCGCCGATAGGGATTGCTGCCCGGCGTCGAGCCGGTACTGTCCGCATTCGCCAGGTTTTCCGCGATCACCCGGAGGCGATCGCTCTGGGCTGCCGCCCCTGACGCCGAAATGGATAACGAAGTTCCGAATTCCATGGATTTTTTCCCGATATTCAGTTGAAGTTGACGGAATCAGATGCTCGGCCCGAGCGCGGTGTTGAACATGCCGAGATATGATTTGTAGATATTCACAGCGTATTGCTGATTGATCTGGGTGCGGGCCACGGCCGCGAGTTCCTGGTCGAGCGATACCGCATTGCCGTCCGGCGCGCGTTCGGCGACCGTTGCATCCTCGCTGCCCACAGTATTATCCGCCGCCGGTGCGATATCGTCCGGATGGGTCAGGCTCATCGAAACCTGGCTGCCATCGAGCATGTCCGCGAACCGGATGGGCGTGCGGGGCGAATATCCCGGCGTATCGATATTCGCGATGTTCTGCGCAAGCACGTTCTGCGTCTGCGCCAGATAGTCGATGCGGCTGGCCGCAATACTCATCAGGTCCTGGGTCATGGTGTCATTCCGATCATGACGGCACCATAACCCGCAATCATTAACGAACGACTAACGGGCCACCGATTTGATTTTTTGAAAATCGCTCCGGTTCGCCGCAATGGAAACCGGAAATTAACCTTTCCGGTGCAGATTATCCGCATGGCAGGCACCCCGAGGCGCATCCCGCGCCCGCCCGGTTCGCCTTCCCCGTGGCGCGGAGATGAAGTTTCGATGTTGCAACCGACAATCCTGAACGCAACCCTCGCGCTGGCCGTCATGCTCGGGCTCATCACCGGCCTCGCGTGGCTGATCCGCCGGCTCGGGTTGATCGCTCTGCTCGACCGCGCCGGAACCCCCCGCCGCATCGCGGGGCGGGTGTCCCTGGCGCTCGACAAGGGCCGCCGCCTTTCGATCGTGGAGGTGGAAGGCTGGCGCTTCGCCGTGCTCACGGGCGGGAGGTCGGATCAGTTGCTCATGCTCGAAGCCCCCGCGCGCAAGGAGAGCGTCTGATGCGCAAATCTGTCCTGCGCCGGGCCTGCATCGTCGCGATCGCCGCCGCCGGATCGGTCGGCATTGCGCACGCCCAGTCGGTTTCGCTCGATCTCGGGCATGGCGGCGCACCGGAAACCGCGAAACTGATCCAGCTCGTGCTGTTCATCGGGCTGATGGCGCTCGCCCCCAGCCTGCTCGTGATGCTCACCGCCTTCACCCGCATCATCATCGTCCTCAGCATCCTGCGCACCGCTCTGGGCATGCAGACCATGCCGCCCAATACCGTGCTGATCGGCCTCTCAGGAATCCCCCCATTTTCCATAGGTCCAGGTATTGCGCCGATTCGCTGCGATTCTCTACCAAGCGTTGGAATGCATGGATGAGGGTGGATCATGGGAATTGCAGCATCGAAAAAGCGTGATGGTGGGCGGTTGAAGGACATCCGCGCATTCATTGACGAGTTGTATGCCCACGATCTCCACGCCAAACGCGTTGACTCCCTGTCTGCTGCGACACTGGGCGTGATGACCGGCGCGTCGCTCGCCGTCGCGATGATCGGTCAGGCGTTGGCACAGGCGCGCGGGCTGGTGACCAAGCACGCGATCAAGCAGGTTGATCGCATGCTCAGTAACGAGAGTATCGACGTCTGGGAAAGCTTCGCCCGTTGGGTACCGCATCTGGTGGGTTCGCAGACCGACATCGTCGTTGCCATGGACTGGACGGATTTCGACGGCGACGATCAGGCAACGTTGGCGCTCAACCTGGTGAGCAAGCATGGCCGGGCGATGCCTCTGTTGTGGCTGTCGATGTGGAAAGAGGAATTGAAAGATCAGCGCAACGCCATCGAGGATACTTGCCTGCGCCGCCTGTCGGAGGTTGTCCCGCCCGGCTGCCGCGTGACCATCCTGGCCGACCGCGGCTTCGGTGACCACAAGCTGTTCGCGTATCTTACGGAGCTTGGCTTTGCCTATATCATTCGCTTCCGCGGCAACATCCATGTCACCGATGCCGCAGGCGAGACGCGAACCGCGGCGGACTGGGTCGGCAAATCGGGCCGGGCGCGCAAACTGCGTGGTGCGCGCGTCACCGCCTCGCACGCCTATCAGGTCGGTGCCGTGGTGTGCGTACATGCGCGTGACATGAAGGAGCCGTGGTGCCTGGCGAGCAGTGACGCCGTGGCGTCTGCAGGGACATTGATCAAGCAATATTCCCGGCGCTGGACGATCGAACCCAGCTTCAGGGACGTCAAGGATTTGCGTTTTGGGATGGGGATGGCTGAGATCCGCATCGCCGAACCAGAGCGGCGCGATCGGCTGCTGCTCATCAGCGCGTTTGCGATGGCGCTGCTGACCATGCTCGGGACGGCAGGCGAGAGCCTGGGAATGGATCGACAGCTCAAGTCCAACACTTCGAAGACCCGCTCACACTCGTTGTTCCGTCAGGGGTGCATGCTCTATGAATTGATCCCGAACATGCCGAAGCACCGGCTACTGCCCCTGATGCGGCGGTTCACGGAAATGCTGCGCAGCAGCGGCATATTCGGCAATTCCATGCCGGCTACGTAATGAGGGGATGAGTGAGGATCGGCCTCGCTCTGTTCCTGACCTATTTCGTGATGCAGCCGGTCTTTGCGCAGGCATGGCATGTCGGGTTGCTGCCGATGACCCAGGGCAGCATCGATACCATGACCGGCATCAGCCGCGCCGCCGCCCCGTTCCACACCTTCCTCGCCCAGAACACCAGACCGGTCGATATCCGCATGTTTTCCACCATCGCCCATGCCACCATCCCGGCGCATCGGGCCGAGGTCACATGGCGGGTCCTGATCCCGAGCTTCGTGGTCGGCGAACTCCGGCGCGGCTTCGAGATGGGGTTCATGATCTATCTGCCGTTCATGGTGATCGACCTCGTGGTCGCGGCCATCCTGATGAGCCTGGGCATGATGATGCTGCCGCCCACCGGCGTATCGCTGCCGTTCAAGCTGATCTTCTTCGTGATGATCAATGGCTGGCAGCTGATCTGCGGCAGTCTGGTCCGCAGCTTTCCGATCCCGCATTTCTGACCGCGCGCCATGCCGTGTCGGCCGGTTTCGCCCGCAAGGTCGCTTCGGTCCCTTGATATCGCGGCCGAAACTTGGAATGCTCGCCGCACATCCGACCGGAGCCCGCCCTATGCCGACAGCCACCAAGACCCTGATCGATTCCTACTACGCCGCCTTCAACGCCGGCCAGTCGCAGGCGATGCTCGATGTGCTGACCACAGATGTGGTGCACGACATCAATCAGGGTGCAAGGGAGATCGGGCGCGAAAAATTCGCCCGGTTTCTCGACCATATGAACATCGCCTATCGCGAACGACTGACCGATATCGTGGTGATGACCAGCGCGGACGGATCGCGCGCCGCCGCCGAGTTCGTGGTCCATGGCGAATATCTGCGCACCGATCCCGGATTGCCGGCAGCGCATGGCCAGCGCTACGTCCTGCCCGCCGGGGCATTCTTTGAAATCCGCGACGGCCTGATCGCGCGCGTGAGCAATTACTACAATCTGGAGGACTGGCTGAAGCAGGTGGGGGCCACATGACCGTCCCGGTCATTGCCACGGCGCGGCTCGATCTGGTGCCGGTGTCCCTGGAGGATGCCGCCTTCGTGCAGGCCGAATTCCCGCATTGGGAGATCGTCGAATTCATGAACGCGCGGGTGCCGTGGCCCTATCCGGCGGATGGTGCGCTGGTGTTCCTGCGCGATGTGCTGCTGCCGCAGATCGCGCGGGGCGAGGCCTGCGCCTGGACGATCCGCCTGCGTGACAGCGGCACGCCGATCGGCCAGATCAACCTGCGGATCGGGACGGACGAACACCGGGGCTTCTGGATCGCGCGCGCGTTCCAGCGCTGTGGTTATGTCACCGAAGCGGTGGCGGCGGTGACCGATCATTACTTCGAAATCCTCGGTCAACCCGAATTGCGGGTTTCCAAGGCGGTCCAGAACACCGCCTCGCGCGCGGTTTCGCGGCGGCAGGGCATGCGGCTGGTCGCCACCGACGAACGCGATTACGTCTCCGGCCGCCATCCGACCGAGATCTGGGCGCTCACCCGCGAGGAATGGCGGGCGCGCAAACCGTCATGATTTTGCAAAAAGCCCATACCCTGTCATCAGAGTTTCACTAGGCCCGACACCGCCCGATCGCGTAACGAGCGGGCATGACAGCTTCATGTGCCCCGACCGGCTACCGCAGCGTGTTCATTTCCGACACGCATCTCGGCACGCGGGGATGCCGGGCGGATTTTCTTGCCGATTTCCTCGCCCGCATGAGCGCGGATCATATCTATCTGGTGGGCGACATCATTGATGGCTGGCGGCTCAAGCGGGGCTGGTACTGGGACAGCCATCATGACGACGTGCTGAACGCAATTCTGCGCCATGCCCGCAACGGCGCCAAAATCACCTATGTGCCCGGCAACCATGACGAGGTGGTACGGCGCTTCCTGCCGCTGGGGCTCGAAATGGCCGGGGTGACATTCCAGGCGGAGGCGCAGCACGTCACGGCGGCGGGGATGCGGCTGCTGATCACCCATGGCGACCAGTTCGATTCCGTGGTGTGCTACGCAAAGACGCTGGCGCTGTTGGGGGACTGGGCCTACGCGGCGGCGCTGGTGCTGAACCGCTATTTCAACATGGCGCGGTCCTCGTTCGGCTACCCCTACTGGTCGCTCTCGGCCTATCTGAAGCGCCAGGTCAAGGAGGCGGTCAAGGCGATCGACCGGTTCGAGACCGCGCTCGCGGCGGATGCGCGGGCCCGCGGGTTCGACGGCGTGGTCTGCGGCCATATCCATCATCCCGAGATGCGGATGGTCGATGGCGTGATGTACATCAACGATGGCGATTGGGTGGAAAGCTGCACCGCTCTGGTCGAACATTGGGACGGGCGGCTGGAACTGATCGACTGGGCGGCGCTCAACAAGTTGTCGTTCCTTGTGCCGCGCAAGCCGGCCGCGGTCGCGGGGCTGATGGATGCCGCCGCCGCCTGACCCGGCCTGTGCCACGCCCTGCCGGATCATGATCGTCAGCGATGCCTGGCACCCGCAGGTCAACGGCGTGGTGCGCACGCTTTCGATGCTGACCGCGCAACTGGAAGCGCTGGGGCATGAGGTGATGGTGGTCGGGCCGGACCAGTTCCGAACCCTGCCCTGCCCCGGCTATCGCGAAATCCGCCTCGCGGTGCTGCCGGGCCGGCGTCTCGCGCGGCTGATGCGCGCCTTCCGGCCCGATGCGCTGCATATCGCGACCGAAGGTCCGCTGGGGATGAGCGCCGCACGCCTCGCCCGCGCGGCGGGGTGGCGCTACACCACGGCCTATCACACGCGGTTCCCCGATTATCTCGCCGCGCGGATCGCCATGCCGCGCCGGTTTGCCTATGCGTGGCTGCGATGGTTTCACGGGCGCGGTGCCGGCACGATGGTGGCCACCGCATCGCTCGCCGATGAATTGCGGGGCCGCGGTTTCACCAACATCCGCCTCTGGTCGCGCGGCGTCGATCCGGTGCTGTTCCATCCGGACCGGGCGATGGCACGGTCCTGGCATCGCCCGATCTTTCTTTCGGTCGGGCGGCTGGCGGTCGAGAAAAACCTCACCGGGTTCCTCGATCTCGATCTGCCGGGCACGCGGGTCGTGGTGGGCGACGGGCCGGAGCGGGCGCGGCTGGAACGGCGCTATGCCGGTCCGAATGTGGTGTTTCTCGGTGCGCGGCAGGGAGTGGAGCTGGCGGGATTGTTCGCGAGTGCGGATGTTTTCGTGTTCCCCAGCCGGACCGACACGTTCGGGCTGGTCGTGCTGGAGGCATTGGCCTCGGGCGTCCCGGTCGCGGCCTATCCGGTGGCCGGACCGCGCGACATCATCGGCGGCGTCATCCCGGCGGTGGGTATCCTCGATGAAGATTTGCGCTTGGCGGCGCTCGGCGCGCTGGGCCTCAGCCGCGCCGCCTGCCGCCGTTTCGCCGAAGATTTCTCATGGAAATCCTGCGCCAGCCTCTTCATGACCCATCTGGTCCCGATGGAGGCCTGAGCCCCCAAGAGCCGAAGCCCTTGAGGAACCGAAGTTTTTTACCCGACCTTACGCCCGCACGGCCTTGGCCGCCTCGACGACAGCGGCAAAGCCCGCCGGATCGTCGAATGCCATGGCCGAGAGCACCTTGCGATCGAGGTCGATATTCGCGGTTTTCAGCGCCGCGATGAACTGGCTGTAGGTCAGCCCGTGCTCGCGCACCGCGGCGTTGATGCGCTGGATCCAGAGGGCGCGGAATTCGCGCTTCTTAACGCGCCGGTCGCGGTAGGCGTATTGGAGCGACTTTTCGAGCCGTTCGAGCGCGATCCGGTAGCTGGTCGACGAGCGGCCGACGAAGCCCTTGGATTGCTTGAGAACTTTTTTGTGCCGGGCGTGGGTGGTGACGCCCCGTTTTACGCGTGCCATGTGTTATCGCTCCTTAACCGAGACCGTAGGGGGCCCACTGCTTGACGGTCTTGCCGTCCTGCTCGGGCAGCGCCATCGTGCCACGATTGGTGCGCTTCATTTTCTGGGAACGGTTGATCAGCCCGTGGCGCTTGTTGCCGTGGCCGCACAACACCTTGCCGGTCGCGGTGATCTTGAACCGCTTTTTGACCGACGACTTGGTCTTCATTTTCGGCATTTTCATCTCCTTCACGTCCATGCCCGGACTCCGGGTGCGCGGTGTGCGGCCGGGCATGCCAAAACGCCCGGGCTCGCGACGAGATCGCGCTGGAAGCGGCGGTATAGGCAAAACCACGCGCCCGCGCAACCGCGTTCAGGACACCGCGGCCCGCAACGCCGCCCCCGCCGCGAGCGGGGCCATCGGCAGGAACAGCGCAAGCAGGCCAAGCAGCATGGCGAATTCGGATAACGGATGGGTCGCGACCGCCCCCGCCGCGCCGAAAATCAGCGCCGGGATCATCAGCGGCAGCGCGATCAGCGGCAGCAGCACGGTGCCGCCGCGCGCCCCGAGCGTGACCGCCGCACTCATCCCGCCCACCAGCGAGAGCAGGATGGTGCCGGGCAGCAGGGTGAGCAGCAGTTGCGGCACGGCGGCATCATCGAGCCGCAGCATGATCGCGACAGGGCCGGCGATGATCAGCAGCGGGAGGCCGGTGGTCAGCCAGTGGCCGATGATCTTGCCGAAGGCGACGGCGCTGGCCGGCAGGCCGGACACCATCAGCTGGTCGAGCGCGCCATCCTCGTAATCGGCGGCGAACAGCCGGTTGAGCGGCAGCAGCGCTGCGAGCAGCGCGATCACCCACACCACGCCCGGCGCGATGCCCGCGAGCACCTGCTCCGAAGGCCCGATCGCGAAGGCGAACAGGCTGGCGGCGATCACGAAGAACAGCAGCGACGCCACCGAATCCCCGGCATGGCGCAGTGCCAGCACGAGTTCGCGGCGGATCAGCGCGAAAAACGCCCTCACGATCCGGCCCGGCTGAGATCGAGCCCGACCGAACCCGGCAGGTCGAGCGGCAGATGGGTCGCCGCGATGATCATGCCGCCGCCCGCCCGGTGGCGCGCGAAATTCGCCTCCAGCCGGCGGACCGAGGCGGCATCGAGCCCGGTGGTCGGTTCATCGAGCAGCCAGAGCGGCGCGCTGGACAGGGCCAGCCGCGAGAGCGCGAGCCGCCGCCGCTGCCCCGAGGACAGCAGCCGCGCCGGCAGATCCGCGAACCGCTCCAGATCGACCGTGGCCAGCGCCGCCACGATATCGGCGCGCGAGCGGCGGCGCGCGAGGCCGAGATTGTCCGCAACCGTCAGCCCCGGCTTGATCGCGTCCATATGCCCGACGAACACGAGCCGGGTGGCGTGAAGGGGCGGATCGTCGAGCGCATCCTGATCATCCCAGAGCAGCGCCCCGGCGGCGGGTGGGGTCAGCCCGGCGAGCAGGCGGATCAATGATGATTTCCCCGCCCCGTTCGGCCCGACCAGCAGCAGCGCGCCGCCCGCCGCCAGCCGGAACGAAACATCGCGGAACACGAGTCGTTCGCCGCGAATCGCGGCGAGGGAGCGTGCCTCAAGCATGGCTAATTGACCGCTGCGACAATGGACGCGCGGCGGCGTGCGTGATTTAAGCGGATCACGTATCGGTTTTGCTGCGGCGCGAAACGCCGAACTCCGCCAAGAGGATGAAGCATCATGAACATGATCGGTCAGGACAGTCTGAAAACGGAAACGACGCTGAGTGTCGAGGGCAGGAACTATACCTATTTCGCACTCAACGCGGCGGCTGAAAAGCTCGGCGACATTTCCCGCCTGCCGCGCACGCTGAAAATCCTGCTCGAAAACGTGCTGCGCTTCGAAAACGGCACGTCCTACACGGTGGAGGATGCCAAGGCGCTGGTCGCGTGGACCGCCTCCGCCCACTCGGACAGGGACGTGCCGTTCCGCCCCGCGCGGATCCTGATGCAGGATTTCACCGGGGTTCCCGCCGTGGTCGATCTCGCCGCGATGCGTGATGGCATCGTCAAGCTCGGCGGGGACGCCGCCCGGGTCAACCCGCTGGTGCCGGTCGATCTCGTGATCGACCATTCCGTGATGGTCGATGTGTCCGGCCGCAAGGACGCGCTGGAACGCAATGTCGATATCGAGTTCGAGCGCAACGGCGAGCGCTACGAATTCCTCCGCTGGGGGCAGGACGCGTTCGACAATTTCCGCGTCGTCCCGCCCGGCACCGGCATCTGCCATCAGGTCAATCTCGAATACCTCGCCCAGGCGGTCTGGACCGCGACGGCGGATGGCAGGACCCTCGCCTACCCGGACACGCTGTTCGGCACCGATTCCCACACCACCATGGTCAACGGCATGGGCGTGCTCGGCTGGGGCGTCGGCGGGATCGAGGCGGAGGCCGCGATGCTCGGCCAGCCGATCGCCATGCTGATCCCGGATGTGATCGGCTTCAAACTCACCGGCACGCTGCGCGAGGGCATCACCGCGACCGATCTGGTCCTGACCGTCACCCAGATGCTCCGCAGGAAGGGCGTGGTCGGCAAATTCGTCGAATTCTACGGTGCCGGGCTGGATCAGCTCCCGCTGGCGGATCGGGCGACCATCGCCAACATGGCGCCGGAATACGGCGCGACCTGCGGGTTTTTCCCGGTCGATCAGATCACGCTCGATTACATGAAGCTTTCGGGGCGCGACGAGCACCGGATCAAGCTGGTCGAGGCCTATTGCAAGGCGCAGGGCCTCTGGCGCGACGACAGTGAACTTACCTTCTCCGACACGCTCGAACTCGATCTTTCCAGCGTCGAACCCTCGCTCGCCGGACCCAAGCGGCCACAGGACCGGGTGGCGCTGTCCAAAGCCGCATCCGCCTTCGCCACTGAACTGACCAAGTCGCTCGGGGTCCCGGCCAACGATGTCGGTGCCAAGGGCGAGGTCGCGGGCCGGAATTTCTCGATCACCCATGGCGATGTCGTGATCGCGGCCATCACGTCGTGCACCAACACCTCCAACCCCTCGGTCCTCGTCGCCGCCGGGCTGGTTGCGCGCAAGGCCCGCGCGCTCGGTTTGAAGCCCAAGCCCTGGGTGAAAACCTCCCTCGCCCCCGGCTCGCAGGTCGTCACCGAGTATCTCGACAAATCCGGCCTCACCGCCGATCTCGATGCGCTCGGTTTCGAAACCGTGGGCTACGGCTGCACCACCTGCATCGGCAATTCCGGCCCACTGGACGATGCGATCGCCGAGGCCATCGAGGACAACAAGCTGGTCGCGGTCTCGGTACTGTCCGGCAACCGCAATTTCGAGGGCCGGGTTCACCCCAATGTCCGGGCGAACTACCTCGCCTCCCCGCCGCTGGTGGTCGCCTACGCCCTGCTCGGCACCATGATGGTGGACATCACCACCGCGCCGATCGGCCAGGATCAGAACGGCAACGACGTGTATCTCAAGGATATCTGGCCGACCACGCGGGAGATCGCCGATCTGGTGAAATCATCGCTCACCCGCGAGATGTTCCTCGACCGCTACGGCGATGTGTTCAAGGGCCCGAAACAGTGGCAGGCGATCGAGGTGGAAGGCGAGTCCGAGACCTATCATTGGTCCGGTTCCTCGACCTATGTGAAAAACCCGCCCTATTTCGAGGGGATGACCATGGAGCCGAAACCGGTGACCGACATCACCGGTGCGCGCATTCTGGCTCTGCTCGGCGATTCGATCACCACCGATCACATCTCCCCCGCCGGCAGCTTCCGCGCCACCACCCCAGCTGGTGAATATCTTGCCGAACGGCAGATCCTGCCGAAGGATTTCAACTCCTACGGCTCACGGCGCGGCAACCACGAAATCATGATGCGCGGCACCTTCGCCAATATTCGTATCCGCAACGAAATGCTCGACAACGTCGAAGGCGGCTACACGAAACACTACCCCTCCGGCGCGCAGATGCCGATTTACGACGCCGCCATGCGCTACAAGGCCGAGGGCGTGCCGCTGGTCGCCATCGTCGGGCGCGAATACGGCACCGGCTCCTCGCGCGACTGGGCCGCGAAAGGCACCATGCTGCTCGGCATCCGCGCCGTGATCGCCGAAAGCTTCGAACGCATCCACCGCTCAAACCTGGTGGGCATGGGCGTGCTGCCGCTGGTCTTCAAGAACGGCATGACCCGCAAGACGCTGGAATTGCGCGGCGATGAAACCATCGACATCCTCGGCCTCGATTCCCTCTCGCCGCGGATGGATATCGACATGCTGATCCACCGCGCCGACGGCACCACCGACAAGGCGACATTGCTCTGCCGCGTCGATACCAGGGACGAGGTGATGTATTACGAAAACGGCGGGATTTTGCAGTACGTGCTGCGGAGCATGGCACGGGCGGCGTGATCGGGGGGGGTTAAGGAAGAAAGCGCTTCTTTTTTGAAAAAAAGGAAGCAAAAAACTTTTTTGATCTGGGGCACGGGTGGTTTCACAGGCACGAGCACAGCGAACGGAAGTTTTTTGCTTCTTTTTTACAAAAAAGAAGTGCTGCCCTTCTCGACCCCCGCCCTCACATATCCGCGCCCTGCACCTGCATGAAGTGCATCATGGTGCGGGGGTACAAAGTGTGGAACATCCAGCCGGTCAGCCCGACGGAGAGCACGAACAGGGGCAGGACCAGGATGAGCGAGAAGGTTTTCCACTGCTGCGATTTCGACAGGTCGAGCCGGAACATCAGCAGGGCCTGCGCGAGCAAAGCGAGGCCTGCGAGGATCGAGACCGCGATGATGAAGTTGAGGTAGTGCATGGTGTGCCGCAGCGTCAGCAGCAGGGCGATCGCCATGAAGATGACCGAGAGCAGGTAGCCCGAGACGTAGGCGAGCGGGCTGGCGTGGCGGACTTCGGGGTGATCGAGCGGATCGGCTTCATGGGCTGACATCAGAACGCTCCATTGAGGTAGACGAACACGAACATGCACACCCAGATCGAGGCCTGAAAGACCCAGAACAGGCGCAGGTTGAGCAGGCGGGTGACGACTTCGGTGGTGAACCCCTTGAGCGCCACCTGAGCCATCATCACGGCCATCCACAGCATCCCGAAGGCCATGTGCAGGCCGTGGGTCGCGATCAGGACGAAGAATATCGACATCAGGCCGCTGCGTTCCGGTGTGATGCCGTGGGCGACCAGCGTTGCGAAATCGTTGATTTCGAGGCCAAGGAACACGCCGCCGAGCACGAAGGCCGAGAGCAGGCCGGCGAGGACGAACATCCGGTTGCGCGCCTTCAACCCGACCATGGCGAGGCTGTAGGCGAGCACGCTGGTGAACACCACGATGGTCTGCACGAAGGCTTCGAGCGGGTGGACGACATTCTTGATCTGCGGGCCGCCGGCGGCGTTGAATTTGTGATCCAGCACCGCGTAGGCGGCGAACAGCCCGGCGAAGATCAGGGCGTCGCTCATCATGTAGAGCCAGAAGCCCAGCGTTTTCATCGCGATGGGGTCGGGCTCGGGGTGGTGGCGCGCCCAGAGCCGGTGGGAGGGCGTCAATCGCTCAGTACGGCTCATGACAGCGCCTCAAGCTCGGCAACCGGCGGGGAGATATGGTCGGTGATGATGCCGGTTCCTTCGGGTTTCTGTTCCATCCGCCGGACAGCGTCGGCGCTCAGTACGATGCCGGATTGATCGGCGAAGGAGCGCAGGATGACCACGCCGATGATGCCGAGCAGGCTCAGCCCTGCCATCCACCAGATCCGCCAGGTCATGCCGAAGCCGAAGCCGAAGGCCAGCGCACCGATGACGGCGGGGGCGATGGAGCTTTTCGGCAGATGGATGTCCTCATACTCTTCCGGTCCGGAATCCTCGAAACCACTTTCCCGGCGCGAGGCCCATTCGTCCCGCCCGTGAACTTCGGGGATGACCGCGAAATTATAGTAGGGCACCGGCGTCAGCGTCATCCATTCCAGGGTGCGCGAGGTCGACCACACGTCCTGGCCATGCGATTCCTTGGCGCGGTCGCGTAGGCTGACATAGATCATCTTGAAGAAATAGAAGACCGCCACGCAATAGAGGAAAATGCCGAATTCCTCGATGTCGAGCAGCGGCTGCCAGTGCGGATCGTAAAGATAGTCCAGCCGCCGGGTCATGCCCATGAAACCGAGGGTGAACATGGCGCTGAAGGTGGTCGCGGTGCCGAGCGAGAAGAAGATGAAGAACTTGCGGCCCGAATTTTCATCGAGCCGGAAGCCGAACACTTTTGGGAACCAGAACATCATCCCGGCGAAGATGCCGTACACGCTGACCAGGAACATCATGTGGAAATGCGCGATGACGAACACGCTGTTATGGACGGTGTAGTTGATCGCGGGAATCGCCAGCATCATGCCGGTGAGCCCGCCGACCAGCAGCAGGATCAGGCCGCCGATCGCCCAGAGCATCGGGGTTTCGAAGCGCAGGCGGCCACGATAGAGGGTGAGCGACCAGTTGAACACTTTCACCCCGGTCGGGATGCCGACCAGCATGGTCGAGACGCTGAAGAACAGATTGACGCCCGGTCCCGCCCCCATGGTGAAGAAATGGTGCAGCCACACCGCCCATGACAGCCCGGCGATCGAGAGGGTTGCCGCGACCATCACGGTGTAGCCGAAAAGGGCCTTTTCCGAGAATACCGGGATGACTTCGGACATGATGCCCCAGGCCGGCAGGATGATGAAATAGACCTCGGGGTGGCCCCAGATCCAGAACAGATCGGTATAGAGCATGAGGTTGCCGCCCATGCCGCCGGTATAGAAATGGGTGCCGAGGTAACGGTCCGAGCTGAGCAGGGCCAGGGCCACGCCGAGCACCGGGAAGGCGGTGAGGCCGATGGTTTGGGTGCTCAGGCTCGCCCAGGTGAAGAACGGCATCCGAAACCAGGTCATGCCCGGTGCGCGCATCATCACGATGGTGGTGATCAGGTTGAGCGCGCCGAGCGTGGTGCCGAGGCTGCTGAGTTGCAGCGCCCAATCCCAGTAATCGACGCCGACGCCGGGGCTGTAGGGCAGTTCGGTCAGCGGAATGATGCCGACCCAGCCGGCATGCGAGAAATCGCCGACGAACAGCGAGATCATCACCAGCGCGGCTCCCGCGGCGGTGAGCCACAGGCTGACCGCGTTGAGGTAGGGGAACGCCATGTCCCGCGCGCCGATCTGGAGCGGGACGATGATGTTCTGGAACCCGGTGAGAACGACCGTGACCGCGAAGATGATCATGATCGTGCCGTGGGAGCTGTAGATCTGATCGAAATGGAACGGCGGCAGGTAGCCGTGCAGCGCCTGAAGATGACCGGCGGAATGGGGGCCATCGGCCATCGCCTGCTGGGTCCGGATCATCACCCCGTCGATGAAGCCGCGAAACAGCATGACCAGCCCGACGATGATGTACATCACCCCTATTTTCTTGTGGTCGAGCGAGGTAATCCATTCACGGATCAGATAGCCCCATTTGCGGTAGTAGGTGAGCGCCGCCATGATCACGAGGCCGGCACCTGCCGCGAAGATGAAGGCACCGAGCACGATGCCGTTGTGATAGGGGATCTGGCCGAGGGTGAGCCGGCCGAACAGCGGCGTCCAGGGGCCTTGGAGATGAACCAGCACTGTGATGTCCCTCGTTATGATTTCTGCGAAGCGTAGGCGGTCAGATATCCGGCATGATCACGCTTGTTCCTGAGCATGTCCTTGGTCAGGAAAATCGGGGTCCGGTAGGTCTTGCCGTCCATCGCCGCGGTGATGACATGCCGGAACAGATGCGGCTCGACATCAGCGTAGATCGCGTGATGGTGCGTGATATTGACCGTGGGACGGGCGAGTTTCTCGAATGCGGCGTAGCTGAGGCGGCTGGTGCCGCCCTTGACCTTGGCCACCCATGTCTTGAAATCGGCGGCGGAGACCGCGTGGGTCGGAAACTGCATCCACGACATGCCGGCGCCGCTGATATCCGCCGAGAAGCCGATCCATTTTCCGGGATGATCGACCCGCATGACGTCCTTGGTCCGCATGCCGGGCATCACGTCGATCATGCCGATGAGTTGCGGGATATAGAAATCGTTGACCACATCGGTCGCGGTCAGGCGGAATTCGACGGTCCGCCCGGTCGGCACATAGACCGTGTTGAGGGTCGCGATCTTTTGTTTCGGATAGATGAACAGCCATTGCCAGTCGGTCGCGACCACGTTGATGATCAGCGGGTGGACCGCCACGGCCCCGCCGGGCGGGGGGTTCGCCGCCGAGGTCTTCCGGTTGAGTATGGTCGGGTTATAGGGGTTGACCCCGAACACGCCCTGCCAGGAGAAATAGCCGAGCGCGATCACCGCGATAAGCGGAATCCCCCACATCAGCAATTCGAGGCGGACCGAATGGGTGAATTCGGGATCGTATTTCGCCTGACGCGAGGCCCGGTAGCGCCACATCGCGATCAGGATGAAAATCAGGGTTGGCAGAATGATGCAGAGCATGATCAGCACGTCGATCACGGTGAAGCGCCATTCGGCGCGCGCGATCGTGCCGACCGGATCGAACAGGCGGATATGGGTGTCGCTGCAGCCGCCGAGCAACAAAGCCAGACCCATCGGTGCCCGGCCCATCCAGCGGCGCCAGTTCGCCCTTGCGGGCTGCGCCTTCGCTTCGGGCTGGGCCGGCAAATCGAGTCGGGCATTCATGGCGTCACCCGTGCTGAACGTACCCAAACGTTTTTATCCCTTCGTAAGTCCGAGCCGTATTCCTGTAGTGGCATACATATCGGCGCATGTTACGAATCGATCAACTGGCGTTTACAAATCCAGTGGTCACATATAATTGTTCAATACACTATATCTTGAAGTCGAAACGGAAAGTTCACGTGACCGGCATTGCTCGTCATGCCGGTCACGTGATCGCAATTCAGGCCGCCTTGGCGTGCGACGAGGTTTTTTCGTCATCGGGATTTGACATGCCGGGCGGCTTGCCACCGGTCGGCTTCGGGTCGGCGACGTATTCGAACGGCGCGGTGTTCCACGGACCGCGCATGTCCTCGCCCTGCGACAGGTTGTACACGACATTGACGGTCTCGTCCGGCTGGATGGTGCCGAACATCGGGTCGGTCAGTTTGCCGAGCGAATCGAGCGCTTTCATGAACATCTGCGCGTGGGTGATCTCGCGGGTCAGCAGATGGACCAGGGTTTCGCGGGTGCTCTCATCGTCGCACTGGTGGATCAGGGCTTCGTAGGTCTGGCGCGCCCCGGCTTCGGCAGCGATATTGGCCCGCAGATCGCGCACCACGTTGCCGCCTTCGTTGATATAGGAAGCGGTCCAGGCCGAGCCCTGACTGTCGACGAAATGCGGGCCGATGCCCTTGATTGCGAACAGCGGCACATCGTGGAGTTTGTGATGCTGCTTCTGGGAGGTATGCTGGACGATGAGTTTGCCGACCATTTCGAGGTGGCTGAACTCCTCGATCGCGATGTCCTGCAACATGTCACGGATGCCGGGATCTTCGACGTGGAAGGATTGGACCCAGTACTGGAGCGCCGCCGTCAATTCACCGGTCGCGCCGCCGAACTGTTCGAGCAGATACTGGCCGAAAACCGGATTCGGCGTCCCGACTTTGACGGGCCGGATGGTTTCCTTGCGATGGTAGAACATGATGGTATCTCCTGCGAATTTATAAAACCTTACCGCAGGTGATGCGAGGCGGCGGGGACCGCAACCGGCAGATGCGGAGATGACCCATTGTTCACGGCCCGGTCAACCGGTGGTGATCGATCGGGAACGGGCCGTTGTCAGGGTTGCGATGATCAGCGGTGCGGCTGGTCGAGAACGTCGCGGATGCGGGTGGCGAGCTGTTCGAAGGTGAACGGCTTGGTCAGCAGCGCGACCCCGGCATCGAGCCGGCCCTGATGCACGATGGCGTTGCGGGAATAGCCGGTGGTGAACAGGACGCGCAGGTCGGGGCGGATGATCTGGGCTTCGGTTGCCAGTACCCGGCCGGTGCGGCCTGGG
Organism: Acidiphilium acidophilum; assembly: GCF_033842475.1. NCBI lineage: Bacteria > Pseudomonadati > Pseudomonadota > Alphaproteobacteria > Acetobacterales > Acidocellaceae > Acidiphilium > Acidiphilium acidophilum. Next base: position 3,463,509 of record NZ_JAWXYB010000018.1, read on the forward strand.
AGCACCACGTCGGTGAACAGCAGGTCGATCCGGCCCGGGGTGCGGATGATCTCCATCGCAGCGTCGGAATCGGCGGCTTCGAGCACGCTGTAGCCGAGTTCGTTGAGCATCATGACGCTGTAGCTGCGCACATCGTCGTTATCTTCGACGACGAGGATGATCTCCTCCTTGAGGCCGCCGGGCGGGGCGACCGCGACGGTGGCGGCGGTATCGGTCAGATCGCCCCGATAGCGCGGGAAATAGAGCCGGACCGTGGTGCCCTGGCCCAATTCGCTATAGATGGTGATGTGGCCGCCGGATTGCTTGACGAAGCCATAGACCATGCTGAGCCCGAGGCCGGTGCCCTTGCCGACCTCCTTGGTGGTGTAGAACGGCTCGAACACCCGGCCCAAGGTTTCGGTGTCCATGCCGCTGCCGCTGTCGCTGATCGAGACCACGGCGTACTGGCCGGGGATCACTTCGGAATCCCGCGCGGTGTAGGAATCATCGAGCATGGTGTTGCCGGTTTCGATCGTCAGCTTGCCACCGCCGGGCATCGCGTCGCGGGCGTTGACCGCGAGGTTGAGGATGGCGTTTTCGAGCTGGTTCTGATCGACCTCGACCGGCCAGAGCCGCGCGGCGGTGACGGTTTCTAGCTCGATGGTTTCGCCGAGGGTCCGGTGCAGCAACTCGGTGCTGTCGCGGACCACGGCATTGAGGTCGAGCGGCCTGGGGTCGAGCGGCTGGCGGCGCGAGAAGGCGAGCAGGCGGGCGGTGAGGGTCGCGGCGCGCTGGGCGCCCTGGGTTGCGAGGTTGAGGGCGCGGGTGACGCGGGGATTGTCCTGCGGGCCGCGGCGGCGGATGGTATCGAGACCGCCGATGATTACGGTGAGCAGATTGTTGAAATCATGGGCGACCCCGCCGGTGAGCTGGCCGACCGCTTCCATTTTCTGCGCCTGGCGCAGGGCATCTTCCGCCTGCAGGCGTTCGGCGACGGCGACGGCGATCCGTTCCTCAAGGGTGGCATTCAGCCGTTCCATCGCGCGGGTCTGGGCTCGCAGCTCATCCTGCGCCGCCTTTTCGCCGGAAATGTCGATCACCGCGCCGATCAGCCGGGTCCCGGTGGCGGAACCCGCTTCGAGCATGCCGCGGGCGATCACGTGGCGCGGGGCATCGCCGCCGAGAATCCGGTATTCCGCCTCGAAGGGCCGATTTTCCATGATGGCTGCCGCGATCGCGTCAACCACGCGATCCCGATCGTCAGGGTCGATCCCCTGGGTGAACTGCTCCAGCGGGAGGCCTTGGGCCGCCACCGCTTCGGGGACGCCGAAAAACGCGACGAGGGGACCGAACACCATGGTGCGGTTGGTGTCGACATCGAGTTCGAAAATCGCGACCCGTCCGGTGGCCAGCGCGATGTCGAGGCGTTCGCGGGTCATCAGCAGTTGCTGCTCGCTGCGCATGATTTCGCGCGCGGCCTCACGCCGGACCATCGCCATCTGGATGTTGGTCGCGACGCGCGCCAGCAATTCGCGGGCGGCGAAGGGCTTGGTCAGGTAATCATCGGCCCCGGCGTCGAGGCCTTCGATTTTCGCCTCCTCGCCGGCGCGGGCCGAGAGCAGCACGACCGGTGTGCCGGCCAGAGCGCGTTCGGCCCGGACGGTCCGCAGCAGGCCGAACCCGTCGAGCCGGGGCATCATGACGTCCGAGAGGATCAGATCGGGGGGTGCCTGCCGCGCGGCTTCGAGGGCGGCGAGACCATCGGGGACCGCTTCGACCGTGTAGCCCTGGCCGGTCAGCAGGCGGCTGACATAGTCCCGCATGTCGGTGTTGTCGTCGGCGAGGATGATGCGCTGGCCACGCCTCGCGCGATCGGGGTGCGAGCCGTCCTGCATGGCGGGGGGGACGCTCTGGTCCGGCAGCCAGCGCATTGCTTCCTCGACGAACAGGGCGGCATTGCGGGGTTCGGCAGCGGAACTTGCGGTCGCGATCTGATCGGGCGGCAGATGGGCGGTGCCGAAGGCGAGGTGGATGATGAAACAGGTGCCGGTGCCCGGTTCGCTCTCGACGGCGATGGTGCCGCCGTGGAGGCGGACCAGCTCCTGCACCAGAGCGAGGCCGATGCCGCTGCCTTCGATGCTGCGGCCCTGGCCGGCTTCGACCCGGTGGAACCGCTCGAACAGGCGCGGCACCTCGGCGGGGGGAACGCCGATGCCGGTATCGCGGACCCGGATTTCGGCGTGGGTGCCATCGGCCGTGGGGCGAACAGTGAGGTCGATGCCGCCGTGGAGGGTGAATTTGAAGGCGTTGGAGAGCAGGTTGAACAGAATTTTTTCCCACATCTCGCGATCGAGATAGACCGGCGCGGGCAAGGCGGGCGTCTCGACCTGGAGGGTGAGGCCGGCGCGCTCGATCGCGGCGCGAAAGCAGGAGGCGATTTCGGCGCTGAAGGCGGCGAGGTCGGTGGGGGCGAAGCGCGCACCGGTGCGGCCGGCCTCGATCCGCGAGAAATCGAGCAGGTTGTTGACCAGGCGCAGCAGGCGGGTGCCGTTGCGGAAGGCGAGCGCGATCTGGTCGTGGACCGCGCCTTCGGTTGTGGCCAGCGCGTCTTCCAGCGGGCTCAGCATCAGGGTCAGCGGGGTGCGGAACTCGTGGCTGACATTGGCGAAGAAAACGGTTTTGGCGCGATCGAGCTCGGCCAGCGCCTCGGCCCGGCGGCGTTCCGCCTCGAAGGCGCGGACCCGGGCGAGGGCGGCGCCGATCTGGCCGCAGAGGAGGGTGACGAAATCGTTATACGCGGGGTCGAACGCCCGGTTGGGGTTGAGGCCGACCACCATGACCCCGGCGGTGGTTTCCTGCTCGGCCTGGTTGGGGATCGGGACGATCAGGGCGTTGGCGGGCGGGCGGTCCCAGATGCCGTGGGGGAGGGTCGCGAAGCGGTCGGCGAGGTCGGTGACGAGGACGGGTTGGGCGGTTTGGAGGATCGCATTGATCGGCCAGACCGGGTCGGTGGCCTCGATCCGGACGGGCGAGGCGGTGAGGCCCGGGGCGATGCCGGAATGGGCCACGAGGTCGGCACCCGCGTGCTGCTGGTCGTAAAGGTAGGTAAGGACGAAGGGGAGGTCGGCGGTGTTGGTGGCGAGTTCGGTGCCGACGGTGGAAAACAGGGCGGCTTCGTCGTTCGCGGCGGCGGCGGCGGCGCCGAGGCGGCGGAGGGTTTCGAGCCGGCGGTCGTTGATGACCCGTTCGGTTTCCTCGACGACGACGCAGAACATCCCCGCGATCGCGCCATCGTCGTCGAACAGGGGGCTGTAGGAAAACGTGTGGTAGGTTTCCTCGGTGAAGCCGCTGCGCTGCAGCAGGAGCAGCATGGCTTCGGAGTAGGTGGCTTCGCCGGTTTCGAGCACCTGGGCGATCAGGGGGCCGATATCGGGCCAGATTTCGGCCCAGACGTTCCGGGCCGGTTTGCCGAGGGCTCCGGGGTGCTTGACGCCGAGGGTGGGACAATAGGCGTCGTTGTAGAGGAATGTCAGATCGGGGCCCCAGGCCATCCACATCTGGTAGCGGGAGGTGACCATCATGAGGACGATGGAGTGCAGGCTGCGGGGCCAGGATTCGAGCGGACCGAGGGGAGTTGCGGCCCAATCGTGAGCGCGGATGAGATATCCCATTTCGCCGCCGCGATCGAGCTGGTCGATGCCGCCGGACGGGCGGTCCGTCGGCGTCGGCGGGGTCATGTGGTCCCGAGGGCCGTGCAGATCCGTTCGATCAGCGGATCGATCGCGAAGGGTTTGGCGGCGGTTTGCCAGTGGGAGCGGTTGTCGGGGCAGTCGCCGTCGCCGTAGCCGGAAAGCAGGAGGAAGCGGATGCCCCTTGCGTCGAGGGCTTCGGCGATCGGGTAGACTTTGCCGTCCGCCACATTGACGTCGAGCAAAGCGAAATCGAGCGGCTCGGTGGTGGCCGCAGCGTGGGCGGCGGCGACGCTGGGGAAAGGGCCTACGATTTCGCAGTCCTCGTCCGCGAGGGCGGTTTCGAGCAGCAGGGCGATCATTGGTTCGTCATCGACGATCATGATGCGTTTGCCGGTTAGCCGGGGCGTCATGGCAGGCCAAGCCGGGCGATACCGGCTCTTATTGGGAATTTGTTCATTCGCCGCCCAGATGGCGTGCAATTCATGCCGGTGCAAGGGGTTTTGCGAGTGGCGCAGAAATAATCCGGAGCGTGATTGTTGCGGAACTTTATCTGTTTTTGAGGCGAAGTATATAATTACGATATCGTAACGACGTAGACGTGGCTCGGCGCGGCGGGTCAGGCGGGTTTTTTTGCGGGGCCGGGCCAGCGGTGGGACCATGAGTTCCAGCAGGGTGTGTCGTAGATGCCGACCAGGGTGAAGCCGTAGTCGCGGGGTTTGCGGGGTTTGGGCGGTCGGGGTGGTTTCGGTTCCGGGACGGGTTTGGGCAGTTGCAGCCATGAGGGCGGGGCGATGCCGAACATGCGGCAGAGCGAGCGCAACGTGGGGGCGGATTTCGGGGTTTGGGCGATGAGGTCGGCGGTGGCTTCGGCGGCGAGGAGGGCGGTGAGCGCGGCGGTGGCGGCGGCGATGTCGTCGGCGGCATCCGGCAGATAGCGCGGGGTGAGGTGCTGCAGCCAGGCAGGGCAGCGCATGATCATGCCCGGGGTGGTGTTGGGGTTGGGGCGTGGGCGCGGCGGGGCGGGTTTGGGTGCTGGGCTGGGTGTGGGTTTGGGTGTGGGTCCGGGTTGGGTGCCGGAGGAGGTGATGGCGCGGGTGAGGCGGCGGATGAAGAAGTCGAGGTGGCGGAGGAGGATTTCGACCGTGAAGTCCGACATGGTGGGGCTGGGGGTTTTGCGCGCGACGCTGACCACGAGATCCCGCAGGATCCGGACGAACTGGGCGACGGGGTGGTGGGGGTGAGTGGGCGCGATGCTGGACACCCTCGCTATTAATCACATGGGGTGGGGGGTGAGAAAGCGGGGATTTCGGCAATGGCGGGCGGGTTGCGGCTTCGGTATGGTTGGGGCGTGCCGGACCTGCCGATTTCGCGGATCATTCATATTGCCGCCGCGCTGCTGATTGCGGCGGATGGGCGGATGCTGCTGGTGCGAAAGCGCGGGACGTCCGCTTTCATGCAGCCGGGGGGCAAGATCGGGCCGGATGAGGATGCGGTGACCGCGCTGGTGCGGGAGTTGCGGGAGGAGCTTGGCGTTGCGGTGCATCCGGCGCAGGCGGTTTATCTCGGTTGTTTCGAGGCGGACGCAGCCAATGAGCCGGGGCATGTGGTGCGGGCGGAGTTGTTCCGGGTGGCGCTTTCGGGGACGGCACGCCCGGATGCCGAGATCGAGGAGATGATCTGGGTCGATTCCGGTGTGGCCGCTGGCGTCGAACTGGCGCCTTTGACGCGGGATTATGTGGTGCCGATGCATGCGGCGCAGGCACGTCTTTGATAGAACATCAATGACCGGGGGCTGAAATCTCGCAGCGCACCCGGCCTCAGTCGGCCTGATTTGTCAGGATTCTTTACACATTGTTTTTTGGAACCGTCCCATCCCATTCAAAATTAAGGGAATCATGATCTGGCATAGAAATTGCTAGACGTTTCGGCGCCAGACCGATTTGTCGTGGCGGCGGGACTGCTCAACGAATTTGGGCATAGATCAGGAGACTCAGATGAGAAAAATCTTTATCGCTTTAGCGACCTTCGCGGGGTTGGCGGCTTCGGTTTCGGCTCATGCCGGGGCTTACACGCCGGCGACCAGCGTGACGTACGATACGATCGGGCGACAGTTCACGATCACGGATAACGGTCCCGACACTGTCTATGTGGCGCCGGGGCAAAGCTTTACCTTGACGGGTAACTGGTCGATCGGAACGGTGGACACGAGCTATTGTCCCGACTGTATCATTCAGTTGTATCTTGCGGGCGTGTCACCTTTGGCTGGCCAGTCGAATCTTTATTCCAGTGGGATTCAAAATAACAATCAGGCGAGCGGCACATATGCGCTGACGCTGACCGCGCCGACCTCGTTGGGTACCTATTATGCCGGGGGCACTTCGACGCTTGACTATCAATACGATCCAGTAAGTGGCGGCGCGAATGCGGCGGGTTTGGTCAATTATCAGATCAACGTGCCGGAGCCGGGCAGTCTGGCCCTGCTTGGGACCGGGCTGGTTCTTCTGGGTTTTGCGATCAGAAGGCGCCGGAATACCGGTATCTGAGAGTTATTCCGGAGCGGCTTCTTCAGTTTGAAACCGCTCCGGTGCTACTGTCGGCGGCATTGTCAAGTTGATCGGATGAGGCGCGATTTGACGAGATCCGATTGATCAGGCGGCCAGGTTGGCGGTGTAGTCGGCCCAGAGCGAGAATGCGTCGGCCCGGCTGTGGCGGAATGATCGGGCGGAGAGGCGATGGCGTTTCGGGCGGAACAGGGTGACGATCTGGTCGTGGGTGGCGAGAAATCTCTGGGCATGGCCGGCGGACTTGAACCGGCCCATGATCTTTTCTCGTCGCCTTGTATGGCGGTGAGAAGCTTCGATCCGATTGTTCAACCGCTTATGGGATCGATGATCGGCACTGCGGCAATCCGTGCGGAATGCGACGTCGTAGCTTCGCAGCTTGTCGGTCACCACGACGCGCGGCTGCCCCCATCGGCGCATCAGCTTGCGGAGAAATCGTCGGGCGGCATCGGCATTGGGGCGTTTCTGGACCAGGATTTCCAGCACATCACCCCGGTCATCGACGGCGCGCCAAAGCCAGCGCGGCTCACCGCCGATGGTGATTACCATTTCGTCGATGTGCCATTTATTGCCTGCCGGCGGCCGGTCGCGCCGGATCTGTGAGGCCATCTGTGGTCCGAACCGATCGACCCACACCCGGATCGTCTCGTAGCTGACCGTCACACCCCGTTCAGCCAGCAGATCTTCAACGTCCCGCAGGCTCAGGTTGAACCGGTAATAGCTCCAGACCGCATACGCGATCACCGATCGGGGAAAGCGATACCCCTTCAAAGGCAACATCAAGCTCAGGTCGATCATGCCAAATCGCTACGGACACCCGCTGCCCTCGTCAACCTGAAAATGCCCTACGAGATCCTGAAGCAATCGCCTGGACTTAGACCTGCGCCTTATCTTGCATCCCGGGGTGCAACTTGGCTTCAGCTTTTCGGGACACCTTCCCTTCCGAACGATGACATTCGCCAATACATCCGCACCTCATACCACATTATTTCCAACACGCGTCCGAAGCGACCCCTGGGACGCAGGCCCCGGATCAGGGAGAAAAACCTTCCTTACCGTTGATGTCGCGATTAATTTCACCGGGGCGGCTGGCGGCCTGTGCCGGCAGCGTCCCTCGTGTGCGGTCCTCTGGGATCGGGCCGGGCGGGCGGTCAGGGCAGAGGGCGCACTACCGCGCCCGAACCGCTCTTGGGCGGCGCGAGCCCCGGCGAGCGGCCTTGACCGGCTGATCAGCCCGGTTCACCTGGAATGACGCAGGAAGGAAAGAGACGGAAAGATCAGTTGGCGGTACGGGTTCCTATGGTTATCTTCCGAGCTATATTTGATGATTTTTCGCGCTTCCAAATTTCGTAGAATCAAGATTATGGAAATCGATCTAAAATATTGTTGATTTTTGCTTGCTATTTCACGAACTCCGGTTCCGCCAGAGTTTAATTGCAGAATTACTGTTCGAGTAAAGGCTCAAACGGATTCAATGTCTTAACTCTGAAATTTGCAAAGTATTTTACATTTCGAGTTACGACAACGAGATTATGAGTTATTGCACTCGCTGCGATCAGGCCATCCTCGATCAAGTTGTTGCTTTGTCGATGCATCAGTTTCGCCCAGCAGCGAAACACTGGACCATTGATCGGCACGACATTGTATGAGTCCACGACCTGATCCAGCCATGTTTCGATATCGGCCGCCTTTTCTGGGTCCTGCTCACGAGTGATCTCGATACCAGCCTGTATCTCGCCGATGGTGACGGCTGATAGGAAAAGATCGTCAGCGGGTATAGCTTCAATCCATCTGAGAACGGCCCCATGAGGCCGAACGCGTCGCAGTTCGGACACAACATTGGTGTCGAGGAGGTACTGCATACTTCAGTCCGGACTAAGCGACTGCCGGCGCTTGAACCGATTTCGTTCAGGAATTGGGATTTCCGCATGGGATGAGGGCGCAAGCAGCAGGTCCTTCAGGGACGGTTTGCTGGCACTCTGGAGCCGTTTCCATTCCCGGACAGGCACCAAAACGGCCATCTCAGCACCCCGCTTCGTTACCAACTGCGGTCCTGATTTCAGGCATGTGTCAAGGAGCTCGCTAAATCGCGCTTTCGCATCCTGTACCGGCCAACTGTTCATCGTGGAATCTCACTGCGATTATTCTAGTCACTTAGATAGTCAGTTCAAGCCGGTCGTCAACACCGACCCATCCATCGTCGGCGTGATCGGCTTGTCATTGCCAGTGGAGCGATGCAGACTTGTTTTACCGCAGGCGACGTGGCGATCGGCCAACCGAGGATAGCAAAGATGCAGAACCCCGACACGATCTGGTCGACTCTTGGTACCGCGGAGCGGTCCGCCGCTTATGACAATACCAATGCCGTGGCGAACAGTGCGGCGCTGAACCAGGAGCGGATCGAGGCTTCGGCGGCGTATCGGGCGGCGAATGGCGGCGCGCTCGATCTGGCGTATCAGCCGGGTGAACGGACGGCGTGGGATTTGTATCCGGCGGCCGATCCGGCGGCGCCATGCCTCGTGTTCATTCATGGCGGCTATTGGTGGAAGAACCGGCGGCAGGATTTTGCGTGCCTCGCCGCGGGCATTGCGGCGCATGGCTGGTCGGTCGCTGTTCCGGGGTATGATCTGGCACCGGCGGTTTCGGTGAGTGCGATTGTGGCGCAGATCCGTGCTGCACTCGACTGGTTGCAGGCACATGGCGCGGCGCATGGCATTGCGGGGCGGGTGATCGTGTCGGGCTGGTCGGCCGGGGGGCATCTGGCGGCGATGGCGCTCGATCATCCGCTGATCGCGGCAGGGATGGGGATTTCCGGGGTTTATGAACTTGGGCCGCTGCGCGACACCAATCTCAACCAGTATCTGCGCCTGAGCGATGATGATTTGACGCAAGCCTCGCCGCTGCGGCTGCCCGTGGTGGACAAGGAGTTTGCGATTGCCTATGGCGCGGCGGAATTGCCGGCGCTGATCCATAGCAGCCGGGATTTTCATGCCCACCGGGCCGCCAGCCAGGCGCCGGGCGTGCTGCTGCCGGTGGCCCATGCGGATCATTTCACGATCATTGCGCAGTTACGCGAGCCGGACAGCCGGTTGATCCGCTGTATTCTCGATCTTGAACGGTTTGCCGCACGGTAAAAGGATCATTTGATGGCTGCTTCGACACCGACCGGGACGGCGCTGATCATTGGAGCATCGCGCGGCCTTGGCCTTGCGCTGGCCGAGACCTATCTGGCGCGCGGCTGGCACGTGATCGGCACGGTGCGCCGTGCCGCGGGTACCGGGCTGCATGCGCTCGCCGCCACTGCCGGGGGGCGACTCGAGATTGAGCCGGCCGATATCAACGAGCCGGCGCAGATGCAAGCGCTGCGCGCGACGCTGGCGGGGAGGGTGATCGACCTGCTGTTCGTGAACGCCGGGATTTCGAACGGCGCGGCTGAAACCATCGCGACGGTGAGCACCGAGAGCTTCACCCGCACGCTGGTGACCAATGCGCTCAGCCCGATGCGCGCGGTCGAGGCGTTCGAAAGCCTGGTGCCGCAGAGTTGAACCATCGCGGTGATGTCGTCGGGGTTGGGCAGCGTTGCGGATAACACAGGCGGCGGCTGGGAAGTGTATCGGGCGAGCAAGGCGGCGCTGAACACGCTGATGCGCAGCTTCGCCGCCCGTCATGACGGGGATGCGCGGAGCATGGCGATCATCGCGCCCGGCTGGGTGCGGACGGACATGGGCGGGCCGGGCGCGTCGCTCGCGATCGAGGAGAGTATTCCCCGCGTGGTCGATGTGCTGACCGCGCATGCCGGCAAGCCGGGGCTGCGCTATCTCGATTATCGGGGACAGACCGTGGCGTGGTGATCGCCGGCGCTTCGGGGTTGGAGTCGATCGGCCCGGTGTTCGAGCGGCAGCGCCTGCGGGCGCTGGCGCTGCGGACCTCCTCGGCGGCGGTGCGGATTGCGACGCTGCGACGGCTCGAGGCGGAGATTTTTCGCCAGCGTGCGGCCTTGTATGAGGCATTGCACGAAGATCTGCGCAAGCCGGAGGCTGAGGTCGATCTGTCGGAACTGATGCCGGTGATCCAGGAAATCCGGCATGCCTGCCGTAATGTGGCGGGCTGGATGGCGCCGCGCCGGGTGCGCCCGACGCGGGTGATGTGGGGAACAAGGGCAAGCGTGCGCGCACAACCGCGCGGGGTCGCGCTGATCATCGCGCCGTGGAACTATCCATTCAACCTCGCGCTCGGCCCGCTGGTTTCAGCGATCGCGGCAGGCTGCACCGCCATCATCAAACCATCGGAATTCGCGCCGCGCACGGCTGCGCTGATCGGCGCCATCGTCGCGGCGTGTTTTGAGGCTGATGAGGTCGCGCTGTTCGAGGGTGACGCCGCAATGGCGACTGCGCTGCTCGCCCTGCCGTTCGATCATGTGTTTTTCACGGGCAGTCCGGCCGTCGGCAGGATCGTGATGGCGGCCGCTGCGCGGCACCTCGCCTCGGTCACGCTGGAACTGGGCGGTAAGAGCCCGGTGATCGTGGACCGGACCGCCGATCTGGACAAAGCGGCGCGCAGCATCGTTTGGGGCAAGTTCGCCAATAACGGGCAGACCTGCATCGCACCCGATCATGCCTATGTGCATCGGGACAGCGTGATGCCGTTCATCGCGGCTGCGCTGCGGCATCTGGCCGCGATGTATGGCGAGGGCGGCCGCAGCCCGGATTACTGCCGGATCGTCACGCCGCAGCATTTCGAGCGGATCAGGCGGCTGATCGAGGACGCGCGCGCCCGGGGCGCAATCGTGCATGTCGGTGGTGTGTACGACGCGGCGGACAAGTTCATTGCGCCGACCTTGCTGTCCAGCGTGCCTGCGGATGCCTTGATCATGCACGAGGAGATCTTTGGCCCGGTGCTGCCGATCGTGCCGTTCGACGAAATCGGCGAGCCGATCCGCGCGATCAACGCACAGCCGAAACCGCTGGCGCTGTATGTGTTTTCCCACGATGCGGCCGCCGTCGAGCGAATCATTGCGCAAACCGCAGCCGGCGGATCTTGCGTGAACGCGGTGATGGCGCAGTATCTGCACGCCAACCTGCCGTTCGGCGGCATCAACAATTCGGGGATCGGCAGTGCCCATGAGCAGTATGGCTTCCGAGCATTTTCGCATGAGCGCGCCGTGTTGAAGGACCGGTTCAGTGCGGCACCGATGCTGTTTCCGCCCTACTCGCGCCGTGTGAGGCGGATGATCAAGCTTATTCTGCGGTTCCTGACCTGAGAGGGCGCCGTCAAGTTGTGATCATGACGTATCTTATGAGGGCCTTACAGACTACCCCATCAAAAGGCCCATTAGGCCCATCGCAATGAACATCAGCGCCCAGCCAAGATCAAGATTTATCCAGTAGCGCGTAATCGCCCGCAAACCGAGCCGGCGGTATACAGCAACCGCAACCACTGATCCGGTAAAGAACAGCGCCAGGCTCATTGTGCCACTCAATATCAAAGCCACCATGGTCGCACCAGCCAGCTTCGCCGTGGAAGACATGTGAAACGTTGAGATCCACGCACCCGCCGTGATCAGACTGATCAGCGCCGGCACCATCATGACAGGCGATCCGCAATGGACGATCCCCATGCAGAATGACCACCGTATCGGCTGGTCCGGTCGAATTCGGGCAATGAACCGGGGATGATGCGGTCGTAACACCTTAAATACCCCGAAACCGATCAATGTCAGGCTGAGCGCCCAGCCGACCCGCATTATTGTCTGCATCGACAGGACGGATGCCGGGAGTTCCGCTACGACAATTGCAATCGGCACCAGGAACACCACCATCGACATGAAATGGCCAAATGCAAGGCACGAGGTCGTGCGCAGGACCGCGCGGCTCGACCGCGCCTCAAGGCCGTTTCCGACAGCGCGCAACCAAGCGATCGGCGGATTAAAGCCCTGATAGACACCCATGACGATTGCCATCAACCACAGCAGGCGCAGGTCCATCATCGTGCGGTCACTCAGACGGAGGCGAAACAGAAACTTTCCGTCGAACAATCCCCGCCTTCGAGCCTGACCTGATGTGCGCCATAGTCGGCACCAAATTCAATCCTGAACTCGGGGTCGAGCCTCAGGCCGCCCGCGTCATCGACATGGCACATTACCATCTGCCCGGGCACATCGCTTGGATAAAATTGTGTGTCCCATGTGCTGTAGAGCGAATTGGTGAAATAGATCCGCTTGCCGTCGCGGCTGATTTCCAGCATTTGCGGGCCACCGTGGAAGGGGGCGCCCGAAGCATGGGGTTTGCGCGCCGCAATGCCGCCGGCCCGCACCGATCCGGTGTGCTTCGGGGCCATCGGGTCGCTGACGTCGTATTGCCGCAACTCCCCGGTTCCCCAGCACGCAACGTACAAGAATCGGTCATCGAGTGAGAGATCGATATCGGTGATCAGCGGCGGAACCGCCCCAAACGGCTTCAGCATGTCCGGCAGAAGCTCGGGGTCAGCCGGTTCCGGCGGAATGATAGCCGTCTTTTTCGCATGGAATTTGCCGCCTTCGCGCCACCAGGTCCAGATCGACCCTTCGAGGTTGGTATTGTCGATCACGACCCCCAGGAACCCGTAATCCTTGGTCGGTTCGTGGGCAGGACGGATTTCGAGCGCCATTTGATGGTTGGCACCCAGATCGATGCTCTGGATATGGCGCCGTCCCCGCAAATCCCAAAAGTGAAGCTTGTGGCCATACTTGCCGCTCATCAGAGCTTCCGGCACCACGCCATTCTCGAACAGTGGAGGAAGTCCCCACTCGCTGGAAACCATATAATCGTGGGGCATGTTCCACCAGAAATCGTAGTGGGCGAATTGGTCACCCCGGTCGATTTCCCACTGGCCGCGGATCTCAAAGCTATCACAGTCCAGAATGAACACACCCGCAGGACTCTCGTCCCCCGCGATTCCTTTGCCGCCGAGCGTGCTGATATAGACGCCCTCCGGCCCGCAATGAACGGTGTGCGGCCGTGAATAGCCGGTTTTGCGCTTCAGTTCCTCAGGCTCAATGATCTTTGCGATTTTCGGTGTCCGAGGGTCGGGCTTGGTATCGATGATATAGATACGTGAAGAGCGGATACCGGGCACAACCAAATAGCGTCTTTCGCTAAAGGCATGGCCGCTCGTGGGACACAGAGACGCGCTACAAGCGCTCCACCCATAATGATGGAGTTCGTCCCCGATATAAGGGAGCACAAGTTTATTTAGCACGGTGCCAAACCGGCTCGATGTGGGATCGAGATCTACAACGGCCAACGCATCGGGTTTGGTATTGTCCTTGCTCAAAAGCGCAACGTACCCGATCGTCTCAGCCTTGGCTTCCATCGCCAGACGTGCCGAAGGGTAGAAAGTAGGATCGGGCCTCATATGAAGAGCGGTGCTCATCTCGGCGGTTTCCTCTCGATGACTTTTGTTGACGTCTGCATTCTGGGATGCGCTATCTATCTGTAACAAATAAATATTGGTGCCGCAACTTTTCTGACTCTGTTGCTCAACACTTCAGCGTCATGATCACCTCGGCACCGGGTCCGTCTTCCCGGTTCTTCAACCGCAGCATCCCGTCGTGAGCTTCTGTGATCTCGCGGCCAGGGTCAGGCAGATTCGGTTGCTCCCCGGCTTGGACCGGGCGGTCTGTCCCGCCCGGCCCGTTGATGGTGAGAGAGCGGCGTTATTCCGCCGCCATCTGCTCCGACTGGCTGGGTGATTGGGCTTCGGGTGCTGCACCGAGAGCCGGCTCGTCTTCGGCGTCATCTTCAGCCTCGGTCGGACCCTCGGGAAGCCTCGTCGTCATTCGCCCCGGCAAGGCCTGCCTGTGTCTCCGCCAGCTTGGTCAATTCGTCCTGCGACAGAGCGAAGTTTGCTGCGGGATAAGACGAAGCGTTCGGTCTTGAACCGATCGACCACGGCGGCGCGGGTGGCCTTTCCGGTCGGTCGGGGCATGATCCCGTTCGCGGCCGCGACTGTCTCGATCTCCGGTTTCGACAGGCAGGAGAGGAATTCCTGCGTCGCCATGCTCGGCAAAAACAGGTCCGCGCCGATCTGGTGACCGGTTAGCGTGGGAGCCGTTGAGTGCAAATCTGCTGGGCACCTCGCTTGCCGCGCTCATATGTCGTACTTGGCGCTATTCTGACGGCAGGGCGACACTCTGAGGCGCACCAATTTCCCTTAGAACCACGATTTTTCGCTTTTCGGTATCCATGTAACGGAGTTGGATCGGTTCGAGTTGTCCGATGATCGCAAAATGCTCGGCCGCCCGGACCTTGTTCACTTCGTCAAGCACACCTCGGCCGCCCAATCCAACTGCGGGGACGAAACCGTAGCACTCGCCATAGGCGAGCTTCCCACATTTTTTCATCGCGCGGGCGAATAAAGGCTTCGCCGCATCAGTGTGCTCGATGTAATCATATCCGTCACCATCAATATTAGAAAGAGTTGTAGGAAGATTTCTATCGCCGTCTAACATAGGATGTTTGGGGCTAACGTGTCTTGTAAATGCCACCTTATCAACAAGATCAGTTCTTAAAAAATAATTCTTATCGTTCCAAATCATGAGCGTACCAAAGGCTGTATATCCAATCAGAACGGACTGCCCTGGTGGAAAGTCCGGGTCGCCTTCGAATAGCATATCAACCAAACTTTGATATCGGTCTGGACGAACTAGCTGGAATTTTCCATCGAGCCAGAGGCCAGTACCATAAACATCCCAAAAGTCTAGCAATGACTGGGGCACCTTGCCGCGGTATGTTTCTCGAATTTCCGTCGGTACAGTTTCACCGTCTTTGGGTGGACCGAATTTTTTGATGCAATATTCGAAATTTGCGTTAATATTGGTCATGATTCTGGCTCATCCTCGCACGGTTCGAGTTTAACATCCATATGCTTATCACCTCTTTTCAGCGCTTGCTTGACTGCTTTTTTGAGCGCCTTCACTCGTGATTTCCATTGTGCCCCGATCGATCTATTGATCGACCTATTCGCCATGGTAAGGCTATCTCCCTGCGCCCCGCCGGCAATCGCGTCGAGAGCGTGGGTCGCGTCCATCCCTGCCATTTCCTTTGCTGTTTGGGTGGCTGCTTCTTTCGCAGCTTCTTCCGGAGTTAAGCCCTCCTCCTGGAATTGGGACTCCAATTCAGCTTGCCTGTCAGTTTGGTAATTACTGCACGCATTCTCTCTCGCGTTGGCATCGCCTTCAGGCCGATAACTCCCTGTTGTTTGTCTCCGCGAATCGGCCTCGTCGAGCCGCTTTTGCATCTCTTCAGGAGACTGATCGTTGATCGTGTCCTGCTGGTCCTTGAGTTGCTGCGCCATATCCTTGGTGCTCTGGCCCTTCGGCGTTTCGAAGCAGGGGATTGCTTCGGCGCAGTCGACGGATGGTTTCGCCGTATCGCGGCTTGAAAGCTGCGACTCGGAAGCCTCGTGCGCACGCAATACCTCAGCTGCGGTAACGGCGAGAACGCCCACGGTGAGGGGAAGCGCAATGGCATCGATAAATGGAATACTTGCGGTGGTGCCGGTAGGTTGGACAGGTTCCGGGGGAGAATAAGCTAAAGCTTGTTTCCCGGTTTGTGGTGAACATGATCCCCGGAAATAAATTTAGAATCAATCCTTCTGGCGGCTGTGGCGCTGTGAAGCTTGTGGGCAGCCGCCGACCTGTGGACAAGGCTGGGAAAACACGCTTCGTTTTCCCGGGCTTGTCCACAGGGGACCGCGTCTTCGCGGTCAGGCGGGGATCGGCGCAGCCGACTGTCCACAAATTCACAGCGTCTCGCCTCCATCGGGTTACGCCGCCTTCGCCATGGCCGCAGCGGTCGACCCGAAATATGCCTCGTCCGGCGTCTGCCAGTTCAACGCCTGGTGCGGTCGTCGCCGATTATACCAGTCGAAGAATTCGCTCAGGCTGCGCTTTTGTTCAATGCCGGTCGCAGCCGGACGCAGGTAGACCCACTCATGCTTTACCGTCCACCAGAGCCGCTCGACGAAGATATTGTCGTGACAGCGCCCGCGCCCGTCCATGCTGATCTGCACGCCGTGCTCGCGCAGCACCTTGGTGAACTCCTCGCTGGTGAACTGCGATCCCTGGTCGGAGTTGAAAATCTCTGGCCTGCTGAACCGCGCCAGCGCCTCACGCAGCGCCTTGATGCAGAACCCCACCGTGAGCGTATTGGACAACCGCCATGCCAGAACCCTCCGGGTCGACCAGTCCAAGATCACGACCAGGTACAGAAACCCCTGACGCATTGGGATGTAGGTGATGTCGGTTGACCAGACCTGATTGGACCGGTCGATCACCTTGTCGCGCAGCAGATAGGGGTAGATCTTGTGCTCGTGGTTGGGCTTGCTTGTGTCGGGCTTTGGCCGGACCGCGCAGAGGCCGAGTTTTTTCATCAAGCGCCGTATCCGCCGGCGACCGACCGAAATTCCCTCTCGCCCCAACGCTACCTGCAACCGGCGGCTGCCGTAGACCGGATAATCGGTGAAAATCCGCTCAAGACGGGCCAGCAGATCGAGCTCTTCCGCCGGCTCCGCCTGCGGACGATGATAAAAACTGCTGCGCGCAACACCCAGAAGGGCGCATTGCCGGTTGATGGACAGCTCCGCATTCGGCGCGATCATCGCCCGCCTCTCAGCAGTCGGGAGATGGCGGGCTGCCCGGCAAGAAAATCCCGTTCAACCTGCAACTGGCCGATCTTGCGGTGCAGATCATCGATCATCTTCTGTGCGTCCTCGGCAACGGCCGCCTTGTTGCCGCGCTCGAATAATTCCCCTGCGCGCTTCACCAACTCCTGCTTCCACGCGCTGATCATCGTCGCATGAACCCCAAATTCAGCCGACAACTCCGCCAGGGTCTTCTCCCCCGACAGCGCCGCCATCGCCACACGAGCTTTGAATTCCGCCCCGTGCTGCTTCCTCTTTACACCCATCTCTGGCTCCTCTCTCGACCGGCCAGCCTTAGCTTAAACAACTGTCCAAAAAACCGGAGCCGCCGCAGTGAGCACTGGCGGCATCGTCCTGGGCAAAGGCGGTACCAACGAAAGCGGCGACAACGCTACGCCCCTGGCGGCCGGCATGGGCCAGCAGGTTGCGCATCATATGGACACGGCATCGCTGCCAGGTGGCGTGCAGCACTTTGGCGATGGCGGCCTTCAGACCCTCATGGGCATCCGAGATCACCAGCTTGACGCCGCGCAGACCGCGCCGGGCGAGGCTGCGGAGGAATTCGGTCCAGAACGTTTCCGCCTCCGACGCACCGATCGCCATGCCGAGGACCTCGCGACGGCCATCACCATTGACGCCGGTTGCGATGGTGACGGCGACCGAGACGATCCGGCCGGCCTCGCGCACCTTCAGATAGGTGGCATCCAACCTCCGGGGCGTTTCCAGCCGCGCTTCGCACGACTGGAACCTTGCGCCCCTCCGCCACACATACGGCCAGTCGCCCTCAAGGGGACGGTTCAGAAAATCGTTGATCTTGTCGTCGATCTCGCCGCACAGGCGTGAGACCTAGCTTTTGCTGATCCCGCTCATGCCGAAGGATTGCACGAGTTCATCGACCGAGCGGGTCGAGACGCCCTGGATATAGGCCTCCTGGATTACGGCGGCCAGCGCCTTCTCGGCGATCCGACGGGGCTCAAGAAAAGCCGGGAAATAACTGCCGTGGCGCAACTTGGGCAGGCGCAACTCGATCGTTCCGGCCCGGGTTTCTCAGGTCCGGTCGCGATACCCGTTGCGCTGGTTGACCCGCTCGTCGCTGCGTTTGCCATAGGGCGCGCCGGTCAGGCTTTCCGCTTCCAGCTCCATCAGCCGTTGGGCCGTAAAGCCCACCATCTCGCGCAACAAATCGGTGTCGGAGCTCTTCTCCAGCAGCGCGCGAAGGGCCATTGTGGGGTCGGTCATCGTTCGGATCTCCTCGGATCTTTGTTGGTCGGTTGCAATTCCAACCATAACCGAAGACCGACGATGACCACCGCTGTGGATAAGTAGCCCGCCTGCGCCAGACTCGTTGCCCGGTCGCTCCGGCGGGCTACTTACCCACAGCTCCTACACCACCCAAGGGGACGCGACCCTATCCTGACCCAACAGCATCGAGCCGTCCTGTCGCGCGCATGTAATCCGAAACGGGACGACGTGCCTGTAGTGGTTTATGCCATCGTAAACTTGGCCCCGACATCGGTTGAAATAACAGGGGCACCGGAGCGATAATTCCGCGCGAACTCTTGCAGGGCGGCGGCCAGGTCTGCCACCACGAGGGTCCAATCGAGGTCGCGCTGCTGCCGGAAGATCCGCATCGTGGGATACCAGGGCGTGTCGACTTGACGATGTCCCCACCGCCAGCATCCGTCGAAACGCGAGATCATCCAGACCGTTTTACCCATCGCTCCGGCCAGATGCGCGACGGCGGTATCGACTGTGATGACCAGATCGAGCCGTGCCACGATCGCCGCGGTATCCATGAAATCTTTCGATTCCTCCATCGGATCGAACAGGCCCTGCCAATCCGGCCAGATCTCAGGGTCCTTCTGCAGACTCACGAATCGCACGCCATCCACCTCCGCGAGGGCGGCGAGCGCGGTTACCGGCAATGATCGCCGCCGGTCGATCAGCATCGACTCGACATCATCACGATGGCTCCCGCCCGCCCAGACCACGCCGACCAGCGGGCGCGGCTCCTGCCCACGAGCGCCGACCCATTGCGTGAACCCTGTTGGAGCTTCGTGTCGAGGGGCTGTAATGTAAGGAACCGTCGCGGGTATCGTATTCCACCGCGTTCCGAAACACCAGGGCAGGCTCATGAGCGGGCAGTGCAGATCGAAATCCATGTCCAGCTCACGTGCCACTCCCTCCAGCGCAATCACCTCGACACTGCCCCCTGGCATCGGCATCGCCGCTGCCAGGCGCACGAGTGTCGGAGGCACCGCGAGCACCACGTGCGCGCCAAGCGCGGCAACCAGGGGAACATAGCGTATGAACTGAATCGTATCGCCCAGCCCCTGCTCGGCATAAAGCAGAATCGTGCGACCGGCGATGGGCTCGCCGCGCCACGCCGCCCCCCGATCCGGCAGGCTTCGCAGCGCCCGTGTTCGCCTCAACCGCCACTCGTATTCCGCCCAGCCCCGTTCGAAATCACCTGCCGCCAGCAGGCACAACGCCCGGTTATGCCTATAATCCGGGATCTCCGGTGCCACCGCATAAGCCCGCTCGTGCAACAATAGCGCCGCCTCGATGGCTCCTGCCCCGTGCAGCGCATTCGCAAGGCTGCTCAGCAACCCGGCGTGACCCGGTGCCAGAGCGAGCGCCCGCCCGTACAACTCGATTGCGGCTTCGAAACCACCGGCATCGAAATGCAGCCCGGCCAGACAGGCCAGTGCATCGATATTCTCCGGCATCAGATGCACTGCGGTCACGGCCATCTGCGTCGCATGATCCAGCACCCCCAACCCGCGCAGAGCGCCGGCCAGATTGACATAGGCTGCACCGAAATCCGGTGCCTGGCGCACGCACGCGACATATGCCTGTACCGCCTCGATCAGGCGATCCGATTGCATCAGAGCGGTTCCCAGCGCGAACCGGGCATCGACATCACCTGGTACCAGCGCAAGATAGCGCTGAAATGCCGCGATCGCCGCATCATCCTGACCCGTGGCGCGTAAGGCGTTGGCCCAGTTGCGCAGCGCGCCCGGGTGCATGGGTGACAGCGCGACGCAATCCCCAAACGCCGCCGCCGCCGCCAGATCATCGCCGGAGCCAGCATACGCGTTGCCTTGATCGAACAGAATTTCAGCCGTTGAAACCGACATCTGACCCTCTTGCCGTCCAACGTCACTATCGCCGGAAAATGTTAAGATCCGGTCAAGATTTCTGCACCCAGCCCCGTTCCGTCTGCTGCCAGTAGGTCAGGCCATGCCCCGCCACCTTTGCCGCCGCCCAGCGCGCCCGCGCCCCAATGACCGCCGCCTGATCATTGCCGTCGAACAGGTCGAACACCCGATCGAACCGGTTGAAACCGGATACGATTGTCTCATCCGCGCCCCCCACCAGAAACAGAAACCGGGCACCGTTCGGCACATCATCGCCATCGGTGAGCCAGATCGGCTGGTCCGCACCGAAGCCCATGGCCGCCGTGCCATGAGGCAACCAGTCCGGTGACGCGGCTCGCCACAAAGCATCATCGAGAGTCGCGATCGATGCCGGATCGGCCCCGCGCACGACCGCTCGCGCGCCGGACCCGAGCGTGCGCCCCAGCAACGGCGCGATGGCTTCGGCCACCCCGGTCCGGGTCAGATGATAGAACCCGATCGCCGCCATCGCCTCATTCGATCACGATACGGGGCCCGGCGGTCCGAACCCCACCCATCTGCGCGGCCACGGCATCGGCCACTGCCGCGAACGCCTGCCCGGCCTCGCTCTGCGGTGCGCTCACGGCGATCGGCGTGCCTTCGTCCGAGGTCGCGCGGATCGCCGGCAGGAGCGGCACTTCGCCGAGAAACGGCACACCGATCCGCGCCGCTTCGGTCCGCGCCCCGCCATGGCCGAAAATCTCGGTACGGGTACCGCAATTGGGGCAGCAGAAGAAGCTCATGTTCTCGACGATGCCCAGCACCGGAACCCGGACCTGCTGGAACATCGAAACCCCGCGCCGCGCATCGAGCAGGGCGATATCCTGCGGGGTCGAGACCACCACCGCACCGGTCAGTTTCAGTCGCTGCGCCAGAGTCAGCTGGATATCCCCGGTTCCCGGCGGCAGGTCGATCACCATGACGTCGAGTGCCGGCCATTCCACCCCGGTCATCAACTGCATCAGGGCGTTGAGGACCATCGGGCCACGCCAGACCATCGCGGTTTCCTCGGCGACGACGTGGCCGATCGAAATCGCCTTCAGGCCCCAGGCATCGATCGGCACCAGCTTGTTGCCGAGCAGTTCCGGTTTGCCCCTGGTCCCCAGCATTCGCGGCAGCGAGGGTCCGTAGATATCGGCATCCAGCAGCCCGACGCTCATGCCCTTGGCGGCCAGCGAGACCGCGAGATTGACCGCAACCGTGGATTTACCGACGCCGCCCTTGCCCGACGCCACGGCAATGATCGATTTCACCTGGGTCAGCAGCGCGGGCGGGGGGGACGCAGCCGCGCCGTGCTGGTGGCCACCGGCAGCAGGTGCGCGCGGTGCGGTGAACATCACCGTCGCGTTCCGCACGCCCTTCAGCGCGGCCAGATGCTGCTCCAGCCGCAGCCGCAACGGTTCCAGCCGTTCCGCCGCCGTTTTCGCGACCCCGAGCGCCACCTGCACCATGCCGTCGCGCACCGCGACGCTGTCGATCATCGACTCCGGCAGAGCCGCGTCGTCCTGGGTACGAAATGCGGCTAAAGCCGCCCGAACCGCCGCCTCATCGATCATTTCCGGAACATCCTCATTTGTTCAGTCGCTTGCGCGTGCCGGTTCTAAACCGGAACTGCGCGCGCGGAAACCTGCCGCCGTTCACGCAGATTTGGTGACGCGCCCCTTCCGATCCGCCCTGCCGCGCCGCACATTCCGCCCGCCATGCCTGTATACCCGCATCTGCCGGCCGCCCTTACCCGCAAGATCGCCATCCTCCGACGCGATCAGGCGTTTCGTGCCGATTGGCGGATCATTCGCGCCCGCTTCCACACCGGCGCTGATCCGGATTTCATCGCGGTCGATGTCGCGCGGCAGCGGCTCTATCTGTTCCGCAACGGCCATCGTGCCGAGGCTTGGACGATCTCGACCTCTCTGCGCGGGCTCGGGGAGCGGATGAATTCCTACCGCACGCCGATCGGGGCCTTTCGCATTGCACGGAAAATCGGCACCGGACTGCGCCCCGACGCGGTGCTCCGCTACCAGGCGGCGACAGGGGCAACCGCCCGTCCGGTATATGCGACGGACGATCCCGCCGCGAGCAAGCTCATTCTGGCCCGCGTTCTCTGGCTCGAAGGTCTGCAACCGGGCTGGAATGAAGGGGGTTCGGTCGATACCTACACGCGCCATATCTATATTCACGGCACGGCGAATATCGGCATGCTCGGTCACCCCGCCTCGTACGGATGTGTACAGATGGCACCGCGCGCGGTCATTGCGCTGTACCGCTCGGTCCCGTTGGGTACACCGGTTCTGATCACGCCCGGCACCGGCAGCCTTCGCGACATTCCGGGCCTGCCGAACCCGACAGCTCGCGACCAGACCCGCGTGAGCGCGGCGGAGACACTTCGCCCGCCTCAATCGACCGGCGCGCGGATCATGGCCTCCCGCAACGCTGCCGGTTCGCTCACCGGAAGCCCGCAAACATTGTCGCGGCATACGAAGGCAGCGGGTGCATCCCCGCCTTTGCCATACGCCGGATGGGCCTCCGGCAGCGCGGCACTCATCCCGACCGGCAGCACCACCACCGCTGGATCGAACCCGCCCAGCGCCGCGCGATGCAGGGCGGCGAACCGGGGGTCGAGCGGATCGCCGGTGATGACCACGCTGGTCGCTCCGTCGAGCAACGCGGCCGCGCCGAGGAATGTGGGATAGGCGGGTAGATTGCGTCGCTCCCCCGCATGAGCGTTTATGAGACGCTGCGCCGCATCACGATATTTCGGCGTTCCGGTCAGATGATACAGACGCGCATAGATTTCGGCCATCAACCCGGCTGCCGCCGGCACCGCGTTGTCCATTGCCGCGCGGGGTCGCATTCCGCCGGGTAGATCTCTCGCATCATCGGCAGCGGCATAGAGGCCGCCGGTCCCGTCACCGAAATGCACCGCGGTCGATGCGGCAAGTCGCTCGCTCCGATCCAGATAGGTCTGGATGCCAGTCGCTTCGTACAACGCGATCATCGCCCGCAGCATCGCGGCCTGATCATCCAGCAGACCTGCCGCCGAAACGGCGCCGCGCCGGTAGGCATGATCGAACCGGCCATCGGGTCGTCCGAGCAGGGCGGTGACCGCCTCGAACGCCGCGATCGCGAGATCCAGCCAGTCGGGCCGCTCGAAGACAGCGCTTGCCCGCACCAGAGCGGCGATCGTCAGCCCGTTCCAATCGGCCAGGATCTTGTCATCCCAGCCGGGCCGCACCCGCTGCGCCCGGACTTCGAACAGACGGGCGCGCAAAGCGGCCAGATCACGCTCCTCATCCTCGCGCTCGGGGTGGGTTGCGCGGGTCAGGATGATCCGCTCTTCCCAGTTTCCTGCCGCCGGACAGGGGTAATGGGCCTCGAACCGGCCGAAATCATCGCCCAGCACCGCCATGATTTCGTCGCGGGTCCAGACATAGAACTTCCCTTCAACGCCTTCGGAATCCGCATCTTCCGATGCGGCGAACGCCATATTTCCGTCGGGTGCCGGATCATGCTTCGCCCTCATATCGCGAACCAGCCAGCCAACGGTCTCAGCCGCCCGGGCTTCCAGGAGCAGGTCGGGTTCCGCCGCGTGGGCGAAGGCCAGCAATTCCAGGATCTGGGCGTTGTCGTAGAGCATCTTTTCGAAATGCGGCACGAGCCAGGCGGCATCGGTCGAATACCTCGCGAATCCGCCCCCCAGATGATCGTAAATGCCGCCCTGCGCCATCCGCGCCAACATCAGCGCAACCGCCGCTCCTGCCTCGTGCCGCCCGGTCCGCGCGTATTCGCCCCACAGGAAACGGAAGATCGGCGGATTGGGAAATTTCGGTGCGCCGCGCAGGCCACCATCGTCCCAATCGACCATTCCGATGAAGCGCTCGGCGACCGTGTCGAGATCGCCCGGGACCAACTGACCCGGAGCTCCCGGTTCGGAATGGGCCATCACCCGGCGCATCAGTGTCGCGCCGCTCACCAGCAGCTTCTCCCGTTCGTTCGCCCACGCTTCGGCCACCCCGGTCAGCACCTGCCGGAATGACGGTCGGCCCCAGCGCGGCTCCGGGGGAAAATACGTGCCGCCGAAAATTGGAGCGCCATCGGGCGTCAGGATCATGGTGAGCGGCCAGCCGCCCTGCTCGCCCATCGCCTGGAGGGTGCTCATGTAGATACTGTCGAGGTCCGGGCGCTCTTCGCGATCGATCTTGATACTGACATAACGCGCGTTCATCAGTGCGGCGGTTTCCGCATCCTCGAAACTCTCATGCGCCATGACATGACACCAGTGACACGCGGCATACCCGATCGAAAGCAGGATCGGCTTGTCGGCCAGCCGGGCCATTTCCAGCGTCTCGGGACGCCAGATATGCCAATGCACCGGATTGTCGGCGTGCTGAAGCAGATAGGGCGAGGTCGCGGTGGCGAGCGTATTGCTGGTCATGGGGAAAAGGGGTTCCTGGTGCCGGGTTCCCCCGTTAGATAGCAGCCGCCAGTAAAAGTGCGAGAGCAACATGACCGATCAGCCCGAACCACCGCCCTATTTCACGCATCATGTCTTCATCTGCGGCAATCACCGTCCTCCGGGCCATCCCCGCGGGTCATGTGGCGAGAAGGGATCGGAAAAGCTCCGCGATTACATGAAGGCGCGCGCCAAGGAACTCGGCCTGACCGGCGTGAGGATCAATGCGGCGGGTTGCCTCGATCGATGCGAACATGGACCCACGATGGTAATCTACCCACGGGGGACGTGGTACCGGATTGCTGATACGGCGGCGGTCGATCGGGTCTTGATCGAGGATATCCGCGACGGACAACCGGTTCCCGAGTTGATGCTGCCCGCCGAGGTCGCTCCGGCCAAATGACCGCGGCGATCTTTGCCAATGCCACCGGAATCGGCGGCGCGATCGCGGTGTTCCGGATGAGCGGGTCGGATATTGCCCGGATCATGTGCACCCTGACAGGCGGAATGCCCGCTCCGCGCCGGGCCAGTCTGCGCCGCCTGCGCGATGGGTCGGGAACCACCATCGATCACGGGCTGGTCCTCTGGTTTCCCGGCCCTGCGAGCGTGACCGGCGAGGATTATGCGGAGTGCCACCTCCATGGCGGGCGGGCTGTCGCGGCGGCTTTGACCAAGGCGCTGATCGCACTGGGCGCGCGCCCTGCGGAGCCGGGGGAGTTCTCGCGACGGGCGTTCGGCAACGGCAAGCTCGACCTGTTGCAGGCGGAGGGCATTGCCGACCTGATCGCGGCGGAAACCGAATCACAGCGCCGCCTTGCGCTCGATCAGGCCGACGGGGCGATGAGCGCATCGATCGCGGCCTGGCGCAACGAGTTGATCGGGCTGATGGCCCGTCAGGCCGCGCTGATCGACTTTGCCGATGAGGATCTGCCGCCGGAAGTCGAACGCGCCATGCTGCGGGACGTGGCATGCCTGCATCACGATATCACAAACGCGATTGCGGGCGGGCGGGCGGCGGAGCGGATTCGCGAGGGGATCGAGATCGTGGTGCTTGGCGCGCCGAATGCGGGCAAATCCACGCTGGTCAATGCGCTGGCCGGTGAGGATGTTGCCATCGTGTCCGAGATCGCGGGTACGACGCGCGATGTGATCGGCGTGCGGCTCGACCTCGGCGGGGTGCCGGTCCGGCTGGTCGATACCGCAGGCGTGCGGCTGGCGCGCGATGAGATCGAAGCCGAGGGCGTGAGGCGCGCCGAGGCGGCGGCGTCGCGTGCGGATATTGTCCTGCTCTGCGCTGCATCCCCCGATTTTGCTGCGCCTTCGGTGCCGGACAACCGGTGCGTTCTGCATGTGGCGACCAAGGCCGACCTCGGCGGTGCCATCCCCGCCGGCAGCCTGCCGGTCAGCGCACGCACGGGTGCCGGGCTCCCTGCCCTGATTGCGGCCGTGACGGGAGAAGTAGCGGCGCTGGTCGCGCGTGGTGCAGGTCCGTCCCTGCCTCGCCCCCGGCAGATCGCCTGCCTGCGCGACATGGCGGCGGCGCTGGAACGCGCGATCGGTGTTGCCGAACCCGAGTTGCGCGCGGCGGATTTTCAGGAGGCAGCCAATGCGCTGGCGCGACTGACCGGCGTCATCGGGGTCGAGGATGTGCTGGATCAGGTGTTTTCCAGCTTCTGCATCGGCAAATGATGCTATAGGGGCCGCCATGAGGATGAGCAGTTCAGATTTCGATGTCGTCGTGATCGGCGGCGGACATGCCGGTTGCGAGGCAGCGGCGGCATCGGCGCGGACCGGCGCACGAACGCTGCTGTTGACCCAGCGGCTCGAACGGATTGGCGAAATGTCGTGCAACCCGGCGATCGGGGGCATCGGCAAAGGTCATCTCGTCCGCGAGATCGACGCGTTGGACGGCATTATGGGACGGGCGGCGGATGCGGCGTGCATTCACTTCAAGATGCTCAACCGCAGCAAGGGACCGGCGGTATGGGGGCCGCGAGCCCAGGCTGACCGGGGCCTGTATCGCCGCACTGTGCAGGATTTGCTGCGCGCTCAGTACAATCTGACCCTGGCGGAAGGTGAAGCGGCGGATTTCGACATCGATGCGGCGGGCGCGGTCGCCGGGGTGATCACCGCTGATGGTACACGGATCGGCTGCCGCGCTGCCGTGTTGACGACCGGCACGTTTCTGCGCGGCGTGCTGCATTTCGGTGAGCGGACCGAAGCCGGAGGTCGCGCGGGGGATGAACCGTCGAACGCCTTGGCGATCCGTCTGCGCGCACTCGGGCTACCGCTCGGTCGGCTCAAGACCGGCACACCGGCGCGGATTGCAAAAGCCTCGATCGACTGGGACGCTCTCCCGGAGGATCGTGGCGAGGCTGACCCGGTGCCGTTCAGCCTGCTGACTACGCGCATCGCCAACCGGCAGATTTCGTGCCGGGTGAGCGAGACGAATGCAGCGACGCACGAGATCATCGTCGCCAACCTGCATCGCTCGGCAGTGTATGGCGGCCGGATCGAGGGCGTCGGACCGCGCTATTGCCCCTCAATCGAGGACAAGGTGGTCCGGTTCGCCGATAAGCCGCGCCATCAGGTTTTCCTTGAGCCGGAGGGGTTGGACGATGAAACGATCTACCCGAACGGCATTTCGACCAGCCTGCCCGAGGACGTGCAGCGCGATTTCATCCGCACCATGCCGGGACTGAGCCGGGCGATCCTGCTGAAG
Source organism: Acidiphilium acidophilum (assembly GCF_033842475.1). NCBI lineage: Bacteria > Pseudomonadati > Pseudomonadota > Alphaproteobacteria > Acetobacterales > Acidocellaceae > Acidiphilium > Acidiphilium acidophilum. Next base: position 3,490,772 of record NZ_JAWXYB010000018.1, read on the forward strand.
CCGGGCTATGCGGTGGAGTACGACTATGTCGATCCCCGCGCGCTCGGCCATGATCTGGCATTGCGGGCGATCCCTGGGCTTTATCTCGCCGGACAGATTAACGGCACGACCGGCTATGAGGAGGCCGGGGCGCAGGGTTTGGTCGCGGGACTAAATGCCGCGCGCCGGTCGTCCGGGTGCGCTCCGGTATCGATCGCGCGGGATGAGGCCTATCTCGGGGTCCTGATCGATGATCTGGTGACCCGGGGTGTCACCGAGCCGTATCGAATGTTCACCTCGCGCGCCGAGCATCGCCTGCGGCTGCGCGCTGACAACGCCGATATCCGGTTGACCGGCAAGGGGATCGCATGGGGATGCGTCGGGCCGTTTCGGGCCGCGGCGTTCGCGGCATTGACGGCGGAACTCGCGGGGGTTGCACCCGGCGGACGAGCGGCGGTTATTCGGGCAGCCGACCTGTTATACGCTGGCTACCTGTCTCGTCAGGATGGCGAGATCCGGGCGCGGGCGAAGGACGACGCGGTCCGGATTCCGGCGGATTTCGATTACCGCATGGTCGGAGGACTGTCGGCAGAGCTACTCAGCCGGCTCAACGTCGTGCGGCCGGAAACGCTGGGCGTCGCGGGGCGGTTGGAGGGGATGACCCCCGCCGCGATGGGCGCCATTTTCATGGCTCTCCGGAAAACAACCGCGATGGCGGCATGACCCGGATCGAGGAAAAAATCGGCGATGCGAGCAATGTTTCACGTGAAACAAAGGACGCATTTCGGACCTATTCGGCGGCGATCAGGAGTTGGACCGGGCGGATCAATCTGATCGCCCGGAGCGACGCCACCGATGAGGCGATCTGGGAGCGTCATATCGCCGATTCATTGCAGATTCTGCCGTTGATACCTGACGGTGTCGATCGGGCGGTCGATCTTGGGTCTGGCGCCGGATTGCCCGGGCTGGTCGTGGCGATCGAGCGCCGGGATATCGAGGTCACGATGATCGAATCCGATCGGCGCAAGGCCGCGTTTCTGCAAACGATGGTGGCGACCTTGGGCTTGCGGGCGACCGTGCGGGCAGAGCGGATCGAGCAGGTCAAGATGGCACCGGTACCGTTGGTAACCGCGAGGGCATTGGCACCGTTGCCGAAACTGCTCGCCTACGCCGTCAATTTCCTTTCGCCCGACGGGGTCTGTCTTTTCCTCAAGGGACAGTCGGTTGGCGCGGAATTGGCGGAGGCTGCAGCCCAATGGCGCATGAGGGTCGAGCAGTTTCCCAGCCGCACCGCGCCCGGGTCATTTATCCTCCGGATCAGCGAGTTGCAGCGTGCCGCCTAAGATCATCGCGATCGCTAATCAAAAGGGCGGCGTCGGCAAGACGACCACGGCGATCAATCTCGCCACCGCTTTGGCCGCGACCGGAGAGCGCGTGCTGCTGATCGATATGGACCCGCAGGGCAATGCAAGCACCGGCTTTGGCCTCGCCGCCGATGAGCGGGGGATCGGCAGTTATGCGCTCCTGACCGGTGAGGCGCCGGCGGCCTCGCTGGTATTGCCGACCGAGGTGCCTGGCCTTTTAATGATTCCTGCAACCGAGGATCTGATCGGGGCGGATCTGGAATTTGCTGGAGTCGACCACAGGGAGCGGATGGTCGAGCGAGCCTTGGCCGAGACCGGGCTGGAGGGACAGTTCGGGTATATTTTCATCGATTGTCCACCCGGACTCGGTCTGCTGACGTTGAATGCGCTGGTTGCCGCATCGTCGGTACTGATTCCGCTGCAATGCGAGTTTTTTGCGCTCGAAGGCATCAGTCAGTTGATGCGGACGATCAATCTGGTGCGGCGCACGCTCAACCCGCGCCTCGCTCTCGAAGGGGTGGTGCTGACGATGTTGGATCGACGAAACAATCTTGGACAGGCGGTGGCCGACGACGTTCGCGCCTATTTCAAAAGCGATGTGTTCGACACCGCAATCCCGCGCAATGTCCGGGTCACCGAATCGCCGAGCCACGGCAAGCCGGTGTTACTCTACGATTATCGCTCCCCCGGCGCGCAGGCCTATGTCTCGCTCGCGGTGGAGTTTCTCCGGCGGCAGCGGCAGGGAGTGCGAGTATGAGTTTGAGGGAGCAACCGCGCCGCCTGGGCAAAGGCCTTGCCGCACTGATGGGTGGCGAAGGCATGGACCGCACCCTCACGCCGGCGGAAGGGGTGCGCGATCTGGCGATCGCCTCGCTGCATCCCGGGCCGTTCCAGCCGCGCCAGGGGATGGATGAAGACGCCTTGGAGGAGCTGGCCGCGTCGCTCAAATCGCGCGGCGTGCTCCAACCTCTGCTGGTGCGGGCGCATCCTGAAAAGACCGGTCAGTACCAGATCATTGCAGGTGAGCGCCGCTGGCGGGCCGCGCAGCGGGCCGGGTTGCACGAAGTTCCCGTGCTGCTGCGGGATCTGTCGGATGCCGATGCCATGGCGGCCGGGCTGGTCGAGAACCTGCAGCGGCAGGATCTCGACCCGATCGAAGAAGCGCAGGGATATCAACGACTGCTTGCGGAATTCGGGATGATCCAGGAAGACCTCGCCGCCGCAGTGGCGAAATCCCGGCCTCACATCACCAACATGCTCCGGCTGCTCAATCTGCCCGAATCGGTGCAGACCGTATTGCGCTCGGGCGATCTGACCATCGGCCATGCGCGCGCGTTGTTGCAGCACCCCGACCCGCAGGCGGCGGCGCGGGCGGTGATCGCCAACCGATTGACGGTTCGCCAGACCGAAGCGATGGTCGCAGCGGCGCTGACCCCCAAGGCCAAGCCGGTCGAACCTGCCGATCCGTCGAGTACCGCAACGAAGATGCTGGAGCGGGAGTTATGCGAGCTGCTGGGGTTGAAAGTACGGATTTCGTTCGACGGGAAAGGCGGCGTGGTCAGTATGTCCTATCAGAATCTCGAACAGCTGGATGGAATTCTGGCGCTCCTGCGGGGACATCAGTAGGGATCGTGTCGCCTGAAACTGACCATTGCTGCCGGTTGGCCGGGACCATCGCGATGGTTGACGCTTAGAGCGCCGTATGGAACCAGAATCATCCACGCGCCCACCCGGCGCGCGCCTCGCTCCGCAGGTCATCGCCGACCTCGCGGCTCTGGGTCGTCAGGTCGAGTTTCCCGCAGGGGCAGAGCTGTTCGGTCCCGGCACACCGTGCCTCAATTTTCCCGTGGTGCGGCGCGGGCAGGTAGCGGTGGTGCATCATGGCGCGCCGGGGCAGGAAATCCAGCTCTACCGATTATCGGTCGACGAGCCGTGCATTCTCAGCCTCGCGGCGATGCTTGGGAATTCACCCTATGGTGCAACCGCGACAACGATGGTGAAATCTGCAATTCTCATTGTCCCGGTCAATGTCCTGCGTCGGGAATTGTCGCGTAACGAGCCGCTGCAGATGGGTCTTTATTACAACTTCGCCAATCGTCTGAACGAAGTGATGGCGCTGGTCAGCGCCGTGACGTTCGAGCCGCTGGGCAAGCGGGTGCTCGCCAGCCTGCTCCGCCATGCGACCGATGATGACGATATCGCCATGACGCATGAGGGACTGGCGCAGGAACTCGGATCGGCTCGCGAGGTGGTGAGCCGCCTGCTGTCGGGTTTCGCGGCCGATGGCCTCATCAGCATGCGGCGTGGTCATATCCGCCTGCTCGATCGGATGAAAATTTTCGCGCTGGTCGGTGAGCGCAGTCACTGACGGGCGCTCGGGCACCGTCTAGCATCGAGTCCGGTCACATCATTGACCGACTTCATTTTCCAGGAACGGATACGACGCGCCATGACACGAAATGCTGGCTTGATCGATCGGAGTTTGCGGGTCGCCCTTGGCCTCGCGCTCATCATCGCTGCTGCAACCCACACGATCGGGATTTGGGGATACATCGGCATCGTGCCGCTGCTCACCGGCTTCGTCGGGTATTGCCCGGCCTATCGCCTGCTCGGCCTGAGTACCTGCCCGGTCCGCCGGAACTGAGCCAAAGGAGACCTGCGACGGGAATGGTCCGGCAGTCGGCCATTCCCGTTCTTTCTCCGGATCCCGAACAAATCAATCCGCAGGCGGCTCAGTGTCGTCCGCCCCAGCCACCACCGTGACCCCAGCCGCCACCCCAACCGTCGTGGTCACCGCCCCAACCCCTGCCCCAGCCACCACCCCAGCCACCGCCGAAAAACAGGCTGCCGGTCACGACCGGCGCGGGTGCGACATAGGCGGGTGCCGGATAGGCGGAGGCGGAGTAGGCATTGTAGCCGCCCCCGTATCCATAGCCATACGTGCTCGGATAGTAGACACAGCCGGAGAGCCCAATGGCGGCCGCGCCGGCCGCGATCAGAACCAGTCCCTTGCGCAGTATCGGTTTCATCTTATCACCTCGCTTGAACATCATGAATGATATAGGGACTCTCTTGTGGCAGGGATGAGGCGATTTGCCGCCTAAATTGTAACATGGCGCAACGCTTCGCCTTCATGCTGCCGCGATGCAGGCCACATTACGCCCCAGCCGGGCGCCAGAAACAAGCTCGATAGATCGGGAGATACGCTGATGCGCACATCATTTCGTTTCGCGCTGGCCTTGACTACCGCCGTGGCGACGATCCTCGCCGGGACCGGCGCCGCATCGGCACAGGAAAGTCCAACAGCGCCGCCGGAGCGGGTCGGGCAGATCGCGCAGCTAAGGGGCGGGGTATCGTTCGATACATCAGGCGCGAGCGACTGGACCACGGCTGTGCTCAATTATCCCGTGACCGGGGGCGACGCCCTATACACCCAGCCCGGTGGCGAGGCGGCGATCGCGATCGATTGGAGCCGGATCAGCCTCAACCAGGCGACCGAGTTTCAGATAACCTCCATCGGCTCGCAGGTGGTGCAGGGCGCGCTGTCTCAGGGAGAAATCTATCTGGATGTGCGCGATCTGGCACCGGGGCAGAGCTACGCCATCACCACGGCGCGCGGCACCGTGACCATTTCCCAGAACGGGCGCTACGATATTCTCGCCGGCGATCAGTCAAGCCCGACCACGGTAACCGTGATCGCCGGCGCCGCCCAATTGCAAGGGCGGGACGTGTCGCTCGATATCGCCACCGGGCAGACGGCGACACTGGAAGGAGCCGATCCGGTAACGGCAACTCTGGGGCCGGAACAGCGCGATCCGTTCGTCACCCGCCTGCTGGCGGTGCGCTATGCGCCACCGCCGTCCTATGTGCCGCAGGCGGTGAGCCAGATGACCGGAGGCTACCAGCTCGCACAATACGGGACCTGGTCCGAGACGCCACAGTATGGCGCGGTTTGGTATCCGCGCGTCGCCGCGAGCTGGGTGCCGTACCGCGACGGCCATTGGGCCTATGTCGCCCCCTGGGGCTGGACGTGGGTGGACAACGACCCGTGGGGATTCGCCCCGTTCCACTACGGGCGTTGGATCCACGAAGACGGGCGCTGGGGCTGGACCCCTGTCGCCTATCAGGAGCCGCCAACCTACCAGCCGGTCTATGCCCCGGCGCTGGTGAGTTTTTTCGATGTCGGGTCCGGGGTTTCGATCGGCGTCGGGGTGACGGCGGCGGCGTTCGCGGCGGGATCGATCGGATGGGTGCCGCTGGCGCCCGACGAGCCGTATCTGCCGTGGTATCACTGCCCGCCGCGTTATGTTCGGCAGATCAATTATTACAACGTACGGGATCCGGGAAGATTTGCCGATATCCATGATAGGGCAATTATCGATCGTTACGGACCGGCCCGATTGATCAATTGGCATGGCGCGACCGTTATTCCGGCTGCGGCGATGCGCCGGGGCGATCCGGTGGGGCGGTTTGGGCGGCCCGCGCCCCGCACATGGCTGGCCGATGCTCGCCCGGTGCCACCGGCCGCTTTCCAGCCGGGGCGGCTGCCCGGACCGGGCGGCGCACATCCACCAGGGCCCGGACCGATCGCGCAGCACGGCGGCCATTTCGACCCGCATGGCTTCGGCCGCTTGCCCGAGGCGCCAGGTCGGCTGGTGCATCGGGTTGCGGCTCCAGCCCCTCGCCCGGCTCCCTTCGCCGCCGCGCGCGGCCTGCCGGTCGGGCATCCGGGCCCGATCGATCACGCCACGATGCGCCCGCCGATGCATGTGATGCCTCACGGCGCACCTTCTCCCAACGGACGACCGGAGTTTCAAACACATCCCGTAGCGGCTGGACGCCCGATGACCCCCGCGATCACGGAACATCCCCGCATGCCGAACATGCCGAGTGTGCCGAACATGCCGCGACCGCCCGGCCCGCATCAGGGACCGGATCAGCATAAACTGCCGCAACAGAGGCCGTACACTCCGCCCTTTCATCCGGGACCGCAGCAACGCCCGCAGCTTCATGCCCCCCAGTTCCGCTCGCCGGAAGCCAGGCCCCCTGAAGCCGGACCGCACACCGTGCGACGCCCGACGATGCCACCCCAAGCCGGGAGTCCCCAAGCCGGGCGTCCAATGTCGCCACCGCCTCGTCCGCAGGGCCGCCCGCAATTTCATCCTCAGCCTCGGGTTCAGCCACAGCAGTTCCATCCTCCGTCGCGCCCGCAGCCGGAGCAGTTCCATCCACAGCCCCCGCAATTTCACCCTCAAGCGCGACCACAGCCGCACCAATTCCACCCGCGCCCGCAACCTCAGCAGTTTCACCCCCCGGCCCGTCCCCAACCTCATCCACAGCCGCACCCGCCGGGCCGACCGAACGATCCCAACGATCATCACCCCTGAAGCGTTCCCGCGTCGTTCTATCCGCCCCCGCAGGGGCGTGATACGAATGGGCGATGAGCGACCTTCCGCCTTCAGCCATCAACAAACCCAGCGCAGCCCGGCGCTGGCGGCGGATGGCGGAGAATGCGCTGCTCCTGCCGGTGGCGCTCGTGCTCGAAGTTCTCGACCGGGTGATCTGGGATGGAGCGAAAGCGCTTCTCAACCTGATTTCCCGGCTGACCCTAGTGGCGCGGTTGCGACGCTTTTTACAGACGCTGCCGCCGATCATCGTGGTGTTTCTATTCCTGATACCCGAGGCGATCGATCACCTCAGCGGGTTGTGGGCAACGGTGCTGTTCGTCAAGGGCCACTGGTTCGCCGCGACGATCGTGGCCGTGTTCATCAAGGGCTTCGCCATCCTGCTTGCCTTGTGGATCTATCAGGCGTGTGAAGCCAATCTTCTCTCGGTCGCCTGGTTCCGTACCGCGCACGACACAGTGATCCGCACGCGGGATTGGGTGCTCGAACGGACCCGGCCGATCCGCGAACGGCTTCATCTTGCCGCGCGTAACGGCGAACGCAGCCGGCTCGGTCGGCGATTGGCGGCGTGGCGGCAGCGGATCGGGCGAAGTTGGGTGCGATGATGAGTGGATCAAGAAACGGGAAGGAAAGGACTTCTTTTTTTGTAAAAAAAGAAGCAAAAAAACTCTTATTAGTTAAACCGACGCCCCAACAATCACTCCTGATCCAGATCAAAAAAGTTTTTTGCTTCTTTTTTACAAAAAAGAAGCCCTTCCCTATCTTACTCTTCCTCGCCATCCCCCGCCATCAACGCCCATGACCCGTCTCGCCCGCGCGCACCTGACCACCGTCGATCCGGTACTGGGTGCCCTGATCAGGGAGGTCGGACGATGCACTCTGGTGCCGGATCGCACGCGCGAGCCTTATGCGGCGCTGATTTCGGCGGTGGCGCATCAGCAACTCCATGCGCGGGCGGCGGAAGCGATTCTGGGGCGTCTGGGGGGCGTGTGCGGCGCGACGGTTCCCGCACCCGACACTCTATTGTCGCTATCCGATGAGACGTTGCGCGGGTGTGGATTTTCCGGGTCGAAGATTCTGGCACTGCGGGATGTGGCGTTGCGGACGCTCGATGGCACGGTGCCATCCCGCCGGGCGGCGGCGCGGATGAGCGATGCCGTATTGATCGAACGGCTGTCCGCCTTGCGCGGGATCGGGCGGTGGACGGTAGAGATGCTGCTGATTTTCACGCTGGGGCGGCCGGATGTGTTTCCGGTGGATGATTTCGGCGTGCGCGAGGGATATCGGCTGATCCATGGCTTGCCGATCCAGCCGAAACCCCGGGCATTCGCCGTAATCGGCGAGGCCTATGCGCCCTACCGGAGCACGGCTGCCTGGTATCTCTGGCGCGCGGCGGATCGAGCCAAGAAGATTCCCCTGCCGAAGTGAGGCGACGCGATTGGCGTCTGGTCAATTTTTAAATATAAGGTGCGCCAGAATAAGCGGAGGAAACCGGAATGCATATGCTGATCATCGGCGCCGCGGGAATGCTCGGGCGCAAGCTGGCCGCACGGGTCGCGGCAGATGGCGGGATCGAGGGACGGCCAGTCAATGCTCTCACATTGGTCGATGCGGTGCCCGCGATTGCACCTGCAGCGTTTGCCGGAACGGTAACGGTCGAAACCCTCGATCTTTCGGTACCGGCGGCGGCAGCGCGATGTGTCGCCGGGCGGCCCGACGTGATCGTCCATCTGGCAGCGATCGTTTCGGGCGAGGCCGAGCGGGATTTCGAGACCGGGTATCGGATCAATCTCGATGGAACCCGGTTGCTGCTGGAAGCGATCAGGGCGGCGCATCTGGACTCGGGATATCGCCCCCGGCTGGTGTTTTCATCCTCGATCGCGGTGTTCGGTGCACCATTTCCGGAGGTGATCGGCGATGAGTTCTTCACCACCCCGCTGACGAGCTACGGCACCCAGAAGGCGATCGGCGAACTGCTGCTGAGCGATTATTCGCGGCGCGGCTTCATCGACGGAATCGCAATCCGCCTGCCGACCATCTGTATCCGTCCGGGCACTCCGAATGCGGCGGCTTCGGGGTTTTTCTCCAATATCCTGCGTGAACCGCTGGTGGGGCGGCAGGCGGTGTTGCCGGTGTCGGAGGATGTCCGGCACTGGCACGCCAGCCCGCGCGCGGCGGTAAGGTTCATGATCCGGGCGGCGACGATGGATCTGACACCGCTGGGATGGCGGCGGACGCTCAGCCTGCCGGGACTTTCCGCAACGGTCGGCGAGCAGATCGCGGCGCTGCGGCGCGTGGCCGGAGATCGGGCCGTCGGTCTGATCCGGCGCGAGCCCGACGAGACGATTGCGCGGATCGTGGCGGGATGGCCGGCGAATTTCGCAGCCACGCGGGCCCGGGCGCTGGGCTTCGTCGCGGAGTCGAGTTTCGATGAGATCATCCGGGTCCATATCGAGGATGAACTCGGCGGCAATCTGGTCGCAGCCTGAGAATGGGGAGGGTCTTGGCGATGCGGACAGCGGTAGTCACCGGAGCCGGCAGCGGGGTCGGTCGAGCAGCGGCCCTGGCGCTCCTGGCCGAAGGATGGTTCGTGGTGCTGACCGGCCGGCGGCGCGAAGCGCTGGATGAGACGATCGGGTTGTCGGCGGCCGTCGATCGGGCGCTCGCGGTTACCGCCGATGTCGCCGATCCCGCCTCGGTGGCGGCGTTGTTCGCGCGCGTGAGCGAGGTTTGCGGACGCCTCGATCTGCTGTTCAACAACGCCGGGAACAACACCCCGAGCACGAATTTCGGCGACCTCACCTTCGAGCAGTGGACCCATGTGATCGACGTCAATCTGAACGGCGCCTTTCTATGCGCCAATGCCGCCTACCGGATGATGCGCGATCAGACCCCGCAGGGCGGCCGGATCATCAACAACGGGTCGATCTCGGCTCACACACCGCGACCCGGTTCGGCGCCCTATACCGCAACCAAGCACGCGATAACCGGCCTGACCAAGACCATCGCGTTGGATGGGCGGGTTCATAATATCGCGTGCGGGCAGATCGACATCGGCAACGCCGCAACCCCGATGACCCGGCGGATGACCACCGGCGTCCCGCAGGCCGATGGCAGCATCCGCGCCGAACCGACCATGGATGTCGAGGTCGTCGGGCGGACCATCGTGTACATGGCCGGCCTGCCTGCGGATGCGAACGCAATGTTCCTCACCGTGATGGCGACGTCCATGCCTTATGCGGGCCGGGGTTAGGCACGGTCGGCAGAAGACGGCCGATTCAGGTTTTGTAGCGAGTACCTCTCGATGCCGATGGGATAACGACACTCGCGGTCGGTCGTGTGACGACGGAAGTTTGCGTGCAGACGACGCTGCGAGAGGCGAACGACCAGGGATACGCCTGCCTTTCGATCGGAAACGACTCTAGCGACAGCGCGATGCTGTCGGGTCGGGATAGCTGATGGCCAGGATTTCGATACGTTCGGGGCCGCCCGGAGCCGCCACGGTAACTTCATCGCCCACGCGGGCGCGCAGCAGCGCGCGGGCAATCGGCGCGGCAATACTGACCGTTCCTTCGCTGAGGTTGGCTTCGTCAACGCCGACGATCCGGATGGTGAATTCGCGGTCATCCTCCGTCGCATAGGTGACACGGGCACCAAAAAAGACACGGTCTCGCTGTGTCTGCATGGCAGGATCGACGATTTCAGCATTCGCAATCCGCGCGGCAAGGAACCCGAGCCGGCGGTCGATCTCGCGAAGACGGCGCTTGCCTTCCTTGTAATCGGCATTTTCGCTGCGGTCGCCATTGCTGGCGGCCCAGGAGACGATAGCCACGACACCATGGCGATCCGCTCGCAAGGTTGCGTATTCAGCTTCGATGCGGCGAAAGCCCTCCGGCGTCATATGAACTTTCGAGCCGGGGGGCACCGCGACCGGAGGTGCCGGCTCAGGCTTTGTCGTCATCCGGATCGCGCCACCATTTCACGGGCTCGGACTCCGCGTGCTCGACCGGCTCGACGCGCCTGGTTCGCCGGCGGCGGCTGGCGCGGGGTTCAACCGGCTGCGTCGGCTCAGAACTGGCTTGTTCGACCTCAATTGTCTGGTCGACCTCAACCGGAACGCCCACGTTGAGCGCCGGGGGTTCGACAGCCGCCGGCTCGGTCGTGATCGACCCGGCAGCAGGCGATTCGAAGCCGACGCCCAGAGCATCGCCATCATGATCTCGGCCATCATGATCCCGGCGCTCCTCACGGGCGATGTCAGCATGGGCGAGGCGGGTCTGCAGTGTCTGGATCGTCGCCAGCGCTTCGTGCAGCGATTGTTCGGCGCGCAGGCGGGCGGCACGTTCACTGTCACGCTGGCGGGTCAGGTCAGCGATCGTCGCGGCATGGCGGGAGTCGGCCTCGGATTTGGGATGCAGAACAACCACCGGCACCTCGCCATCGCGCACGAACCGGCGCCGCGGCATGCCACCGGCCTGACCGTAATGGGACTGCCCCGCCTGGCTCTGGTTGTGACCCCCATGACCGTGATGTCCGGACGGATTGGCATTCTGACCGGTGTGAGGCTGCGCCTGGCTCGCGCCAGACTGATGGTTGGTGGTCGGAGTGACCGACAGGCCGAGCGACCGGCGAACGCGGGCTTCGGTTTCAGCGTCGGACAATTCTTGTTCGTCTGGATTATTCAACAAAGGTCTACCTCATGAAGGATCGGGACCCCTGCGCTCAGCGATTCAGGATGATCGGAACGGCGGACCATTGGTCCGGGCGCAAAATCGGTGATTATGACAGGGGAACTTTATGCAAAGGAATGCTGTGACTTCGAAAAACGATGGAGTGTTTGGATTTCCCAGGACCGCCTTCAGCCGTCTCGGAGCCCGACTTATGCGCCGAACCGTGATCATCGGCAAGGGCAGGTCACTTGCGACCGACGCCGGTCGCGTGAGACGGCCTGGAGCGCCGACGGCCAACCAGCGCGTGAGCCGGAAAACTCGCCCGCTCCGAGCGTTCCTCAAGTTCTTTTTAATAGTATGTTCTATAAATTGATCATCTACTTGCCCGGCGGTCTTTTTCATTGGCATGCTCGCAGGACGGTGATATCAATGTATCATATTGTAGCGATTTATTGCAGGTTATGATTTGATGCGATTGGAACCGGATATGGCGGCGGCGTTGCTCGCGAAAACCGCACCTCCCTGGACAACGGCTGATCTGGTCCCCGTGCTGACACCGATCTGGCGACGGGCCTTCGGACCCAAAGGGCATGCGCCTGATGCCCATGTGATGCGCATGTCGGTCGGCATCGGTCGCGTAACGCGGTTTCTCGATGGGGTTCAGGACGCCATCGGGGTGCGTGTCCCGGCGACGGCGTTGATGCGGTTGGGAACAATCGAGCGGCTGGCCGTCGCGATCGCGCGAAACGACTGGCCGCCGCCATCCGCGCCGATCCTGCTGCGGGACGGGGTGGGCAGCGAAGCCCTTTATGTCATTGCCGCGGGAACCGGGCTGGTCCTCGAATTATGCGATCTCGCCCAGGCGATCCCTTTTCCCGGCCCGATCTGGGCGCTGCAACTCCCGGGATTGGACGGGGAGACGACCCCGTTGGCGGATATTGGCGCCATGGCGGCGCATCACATCGCGGCTATCCGCGACCAGCACAGCAGCGCACTGCCCGCCGGCCCGGTGCATCTGATCGGGTATTCGTTCGGCGGGCTGGTCTGTGTGGAAATGGCGCGGCTGCTGGGCGACCGGATCGGTCTGCTCGGGCTGATCGACACGACCTGCTACGAAACCTACTGGCCGCGTACCGAGTGGCTGCGCGTGGCAGGACTGCGAACCCTGCGACGCATGGGCGAGCTGCGCGGCATGCGGCCAAGGCCAGCATTGCGACATCTGGCCGGGCGAGGCCGGGCCATGGCCCAGCATATCGGACGGCGGTTCAAAGCCAAAGCCGGGGACGCCGATTTCACCCGCTCGGTCTATTACGTCGATGGGCTCGACCCCCGCCTTCAGGCGGTGCGTAATGCCTCGATCATCGCGTTCGAACGGCACGATCCAGCCCCGATCGATGCGCCGGTAACCCTGTTCAAATCGCGCCTCGGCGACCGCCATGGCTGCGATCCGGCGCGACTCTGGCGGCGATTGGCCGGACGGCTGGATGTCGTCATGGTCGAGGGCACCCACATCACGATGCTGCGCAAGCCCCATGTCGAGGGGCTCGCCGCCGCAATCGGCGCGCGGCTGGACAACCAGATCAGATGCCAGATCAGATGATGGTCTCCGTGGCTTCGAGCGATTTCGTCCTTGATTTGCGGGTCATCAGCACGGCGCGCGGTCGGATGCTTTCGCGGTTCGATTTCTTGTGCTGGATCACGGTCCCGAAGGCGATGTGGCGGCACAAATACTGGGTCGGCTCCTCCCGATCGCCCGCCTCGCGGAACATTTCGGTGAACTGGACCCGGCCGAGCACCCCGGTGCCGTGCTGGGTGCGGGCATGGCTGCGCATGGCATCGAGGGCGGAACGCCTGACCCGCTTCTGGAATGAGGCGAGAACTTCGAGTTCCTGGTTGAAATAGCTCTGCCGCGCATCGGCCCAGCCATACGGGTCGCTCATCCATTCATAATGCGCGCCGACCGCAAGTCCGATCGGCAGGATACCGGCCTCGATCAACCGGGCAAATTCGATCTGTGACACCGTGGCGACCATCGGCGTCTGCTCGGCCGCCATGCCGGCAATGGCGATTGCCGTGCCGGTGGCGCTGTAGTCCATCGAGTTACGATCATCGGCTTCGGTGGACTGGCGGGTGGCGAGGCGAACCTCCACGATGGCATGGGCCCCCATCAGCACCGCCTCGTGCTGCATCCGCGCGATCGCGGTGCGCCAGCCGTCGCGGTGGCCCTCGGTCCAGGAATAGCCGAAATGATACCAGCAATTGCCGGCGACCATGCCGAGCGTGCGGATGCCGTGGGTCCGCAGCGTCAGCAGGTCGCCGGGCGAGGCGGTCGAAACCCAGGGCAACAGCCCAACCGAAGTCTGGCGCAGACGGTGGGAGACGAATTCCGGCACCGCGTTATGGTGCAACGCGGACTGCCAGGCGGCGCTGCGGGCGTCCTGCCGCGCGATTTCGGCGGGGTCGGTCGGCGTGGTGCCGGCGGCAACGGCCCCCACCACGCCCTTGATCAGATCCTTGAACGACATGGCGGGGGTTCCTTATGACATCAGAAAATCGTGCAGGACCTGATGGGCCCCTTCGGCATCGGCGGAAAGCCGGCCGAGAGCCTCGTTCACCGCGGTTAGAAACTGCGCAATGGTCAGGGTTTCGCGCTTGAGAATCACGCCGCCCGTGCCATGCGCGCAGGTCGCGGTCAGGGTCCCGTGCTCCTGTTCGAGCACGTAGCGGGCCGCACCGGTGTCGATGCTGATGGTGTGGACATGGGCGGTCTTGCTGAACAGCCCGTCCTTTTTCCGCTCGACATGCACGAGGCCGGGCAGCGCCTGCTCGAGCCGGATCGCCAGCGCCTCGATGAAGGCAGGCTGGTCCGCTGCAGCACGGCGCATGAAAGCGGCATGCAGGTCGAAATTGTTGATCGCATCATCGCTCATGACCGGGCGGCACTCATGGCTTCGCGGGGTCGGCGGCAGAAGGCGCGGCGGCTGGCGCGCTCTGGCCCATCTCGGCGCGCAGCTTGGCCAGTTGATCGTCGATTTCCGAGGTATCGTGGAGTTTTTCGATCTCGTGTTCGCTCTGGCTGCGATGGTCGAGCGGATCATGGATCGTGCCGTCATTCATCATCCGCTCCATCGCCTCGGCCTTGGCGGACATCGCGTGGGTCTTGTCGCGGGCGCGCTGGATGGTGTCCTCGACACCACCGAGCCCCTTGCCGATTCCGGCAAGCTGCTGATCGACCTTGAGCTCCGCTTCGGCAGCGTGATGCTCGGCCTTGAGCGATTCCTTTTCGGTGCGGAACTCCTCGATCTTCTGTTCGAGCTTGTGCTCGTATTGCTTGAGCTTCTCGGCCTGTTGCTTCACGTGCTCGCAGGAGGCCTGGATCGGGGCGAGCTTGTGGATTTCGGCTTCCTTGTCCGCAAGGGCCATCCGGGCGAGGTCTTCGCGGCCGGCCTTCATCGCGATATGCGCGTCCGAATCATGCCGGTCGATCGCCGCCTGATGATCGGCCATCTGATGCTCCAGCGTGACCTGCTCGGCAATGACATCCGCGAGATGGGCCTTGGTCTCCTGCAGGCTGGTCATCATTTTCTGATAGGACAGGTCCATATCGGCGTCGGGGTCATCCGCGGCGTCGAGGATCTTGTTGGCCTTGGCAGAGAGCAGCGTGGTGAAACGGGCCATGAGGCTCATGAGAAAACTCCCTTCGGGTTGATCAATCGTTCACGGGAAGGACGATCTGGGGGATCAGTTTTTCCGGCAGGATCGATTTGTCCTCGACCGGGGTGACAGCGGTGCCGACCGCGAAGAACTCGATGACGTGCGGCTGCCAGTTATGCGAGCCCTCGTGCAACTGCACGCCGACCACGCCTTCGGCCTTGGCCTCATGGGCTTCGCGCTGCATCCGCTCCATCGCAAGCTCGCGGGCATCGTAGAGCGCCTGGGTGAATACCTCGATTTCCGCATTGCGCCCGACATTGCCGAGGGACTTCATCACACCCTGATGCGCCATGTGATAAACGCAGGAACCCATCACCATTTCGAGCGGCCGGTAGCCCGATTGGAGCAGCAGCCAGAGATCCTGGCCGGACAGATCGGACGTGAACGGCTTGCCGGCAACGCCCTTGAACATCGGATGGCCCGCCGAATGCGCAATGGCGGTGCCGATCGCCATGAACTCCAGAATGTCCTGGTCCCACTCCATCCGCTTCACCTCAAGGCGAACGCCGACCACGCCATCGGCATGCAGCGCGCTGGCCTCCTGCTCCATCCGCGCCATCGCGAGTTCCCGGGCATGATACATCGCCTGCGAAAGCACGGTCATTTCCTGATTGCGGTTCCAGGACGTATACTGAACCCCGACATGATAGATGCACGAACCAACGACGAGGCCGAGCGGTTCGAACCCGGCCTCGCGCACCATCAGGAACTCGTTGACCGAGAAATCCGAGGTGAACACGCCTTCGTGACTGCCTTCGGAGCGTAATCCGCGCAGGCGTTCGAGCGCCTGATGGGACAGTTGGGCGTCAGGGACCGTGGATGTGACCGACATGGGGGGTTTCGCTCCGGATTTTGTGAGGTTCAACTGTCGAATTTGCAGCGTCTCGTGCGGGTCTTACGCCGATTTGCAGTGCTCGTCCGAATGATAATTGCAGGATCAGTCCGAAATGCTGTTCACGACTTCGTGGTTGACCGGGTCAGACGGGAATAGACATGAACGATCAGCGCGATCGCAATGATCACCAGCACGATCTTGATCATGAAAAAGCCGAGGGCGAGCATACTGGCAATGAAGCCGAACACGATCATCGCCGCCAGATAAAGCACGAACAGGATCAGAACGTCCTTGAGAATTCGAGACAAACGATCGATCCCTTCGTGGATGGCGGTTAACCGTTTCATTCAGGTGCACGGCGCGCGCCCGGTTCGCAATGCACGGTTTGGTGTGCGATACGGTTGGAACGGCGCCGATCGGCGGCACGACATTTCCAAGGAACTCGCCATGACCCGCGAAGAACTCACCGCCTGGGCGCTCGGCAATGGCTGGCAGATCATCGCCGGGCACCCGAGCCTGACCAAGCCGTCCGCGCCAAAGGAAGCCGTGGTCCGGATGGTGCTGAAGGCGACGGTGGTGAATATCGAGGCGAAAAAACCGGCCGGAAAATGGGAGAAGGTTTCGGGGGCAGCCTATGGCGCGGTCGAGCCCGATCCCGAAACCGGGTTGCCACGCGGCCTCGGTTTCACCAGTTTGCAGGGATTCCGCATGCTGATGGAGGATAACCGCAACAGGACCGTGTTCGCACGCTTCGGTGCCGGAGGTTGATGGCGCAACGCCCTCATGAGCCCGGCGCGAACGGCGGCGAAGCCAAGACTTCGAACCGGTAAAGGAGAGTGCCATGCATCAAGGCGCGATAGGTGCCTGACAGGGACGAGCCGAAATCACCGGCACCGAACGGGCCACTCGGCCCGGCGCGGGGCCTGCTGCTCGCGATCGTGCTCGGCCTCGTATTCTGGGCGCTTGTGGCGATCGCAGTCTACATCTGGCTGACATGAACACACACTGACGGTTCACGGCACCAGTATGCCGATGAGACGAGGAATGGTGGGCGCACAAGGATTCGAACCTTGGACCCGCTGATTAAGAGTCAGCTGCTCTACCAACTGAGCTATGCGCCCATCCCGGCAACGGGTCGATCCACCCGCTGCCTGCAAGGCCGTCTAGCAACATCGGGACCATCTGTGAAGCCCGCAGGTTGCTGCGCAGGGTCTTGATCAATCGGGCAATATGGCGAATTACACCATTTCAGGACGCGGCTGCGTCGCCCCATAGAGGACACAGGATCACGCATGGCAAAATCGTCACGGTTCGGAATGTCCGCCTGGATCGCCGCCGCAACGGTCGGGGTGGTCGCGGTCACGGTCGGCGCCAGCGCAGCCTATGGAACCGACGCCTATGTGCCGACGCCCGGACCAGCGCCGGGTTCCTATGCCGCGATGCCGAAGCCCGACACCACGGGAATGAACGCCCAGCAGGTCGCGCAGGTGCAACGCGGCGAATACCTCACCACCGCCGCCGATTGCATGCCGTGCCACATGGCACCCGGGGCAAAACCGTTCGCGGGCGGCCTGTCGTTCGAGACCCCGTTCGGCGTGCTCTATTCCCCGAATATCTCCTCCAGCAAGTCCGACGGCATCGGCAACTGGACCGACAAACAGTTCTGGAACGCCCTGCACAACGGTATCGCCCCGGGCTCATCCCTCGCGGTGTTCCCGCATTATCTCTACCCGGCGATGCCCTACACCTCCTACACCAAGCTCTCGAAGCCGGACGTTCTGGCGATCAAGGCCTATCTCGAAGCGATTCCGGCAGTGAACACGCCGAACGTCAAGAATGACATGAAGTTTCCGTTCAACATCCGCGCGATGCAGCTCGGCTGGCGGATCATGTTCTTCCGCGCCGGGCCGTTGCATATGAAGAAAACCTGGAGTCCGGCGGTGCGCAACGGCGCCTATATCGCCGAGGCGCTCGGCCATTGCAGCGAATGTCACTCCCCGCGCAACCTGCTCTTCGCCATCAAGTCGGGCCAGACCCTCGCCGGTGCGCCCATCCTCGGCGAGCCCTGGTACGCGCCGAATATCTCCGCCTCGAAACAATACGGCGTCGGCGACTGGAGCCAGAGCGAACTGGTGTCGTTCCTGCATGACGGCGGCAACATGCAGAAAGGTTCCGCCTACGGGCCGATGAAGGCGGTGGTCGATTACAGCCTCAGCCAGATCCCGAAATCGGACGTCAAGGATCTCGTCGCCTATCTGCAGACCGCGACGCCGCCACGCGAAACCCCGATGAAAAAAGTCACCGTGCCGGCAAGCGAGCTGGCAGCGGGCAAGACACTCTATGTCCAGAATTGCGCCGCCTGCCATCAGGCGGACGGAAAGGGCGTGGCCGACGTGTTCCCGAATCTGGCCGGCAACCAGTCAGTGTGGGACGGCCCGGCCAACAATACCATCGGCATCGTTCTCGGCGGCATGATCCCCTGGCACGCAAACGGCCCCGCAATGCCGGCATTCGGCGCGATCCTCGACGATCACCAGATCGCGCAGATCGCCAACTATGTCCGCACCGCCTGGGGCAATCCGGGTATGCCGGATGCCACCGCCGCCCAGGTCTACGGGTTCCGCAAATCCGCGCCGCCGCACAAGGTCGCCGTGGCCGATGGCGATTACCTCGATCCCTCGCCGATCGCCTCGGCGCAGGCGCGCAAGCTCGAATGTCCGTTGCGGACCGATCCGCTGATCGACCCGACCGCAGCCGACATGAAAATCATGCAGGGCGCGACCGCGAAGGATCTCGGCACCCGGACCGACAAGCTGATCGCGGCGGTGAAAAAATCGAACCCGCATCTGAGCGGCGCGCAAATGAAGCAGTTCCTGCTGACCACCTATTGCCCGGTCGTCGCGACAGATCCGTCGATCTCGGACAAAAAGACGGCGCTCAAGCAGTTCATGGCGCAATCGCAGGTGCAGGCGATGGCAGCCCCCCCGGCAAAATCGGGCGGCTGACCTGAACCTGACGATCGAGACCTTGCAGGGTGCGGCGATCCTGCCGCACCTCGCCAGTCTGGCCACGTTGCGGATGGAGGTGTTTCGGGCATGGCCCTACCTCTATGAAGGCGATCTCCGCTACGAGCAGGAGTATCTCGCCACCTACGCGGCGAGTGCCGGTGCCGCCGTGGTCGTCGCGCGCGAGGACGACACCATCGTCGGCGCATCCACCTGTCTGCCGCTGACGGATGAATCGGCTTCGATGCAAGGCGCGTTCCGCGCTGCGGGGGTCGATCCCGCCCGCGTGTGCTATTTCGGGGAATCGGTCCTGCGTCCCGCCTTTCGCGGTCAGGGAGCGGGCGTCGCATTCTTCGCCGCGCGCGAAGCCCATGCCCGGAGCCTGCCGGGCGTCACGATGGCCGCCTTCTGCGCGGTGATCCGGTCCGCCGACGATCCTCGCCGCCCCGCCGATGCCGGCACGCTGGAGCCGTTCTGGCATCACCGCGGGTTCGCCCCGCAGCCGGGCCTGATCTGCACAATGGCCTGGCGCGAGATCGGTGGGACACAGGAGGTGGAAAACCGGCTGCAAGTCTGGCTGAAATCGCTATAAGCGAGGCCATGATCACCGTCGCGCTATCGCCGTTCGCCATTATCCGGCCCCACGGCTTCGATGATTTCATGGCGCGGATCGATGAGGTGATGGCCCAGGCCCGGGCGCAGGGCGCCGACCTCGTCGTCCTGCCGGAATACACGAGCATGGCCCTCGCAGGAGCGTATTGCGATGTCCCGGACGTCGCAGCCGAGCTCGAAGCCGTGGTCAGCCGGGCCGACCAGCTGATCGCCGCATACCGCACGCTGGCCCGCGCCCATGGATTGATGCTTCTGGCGGGAACCGTGCCGATGCGCGGGGCCGATGGCCGGACCCGCAACCGTGCCCCGTTGATCGACGGCCAGGGCCGGATCGGATTTCAGGACAAGAGCGTCATGACCCGCTTCGAGTCCGAACGCTGGGGCATCGTCCCAGGGCAACCCCCCTGTGTGTTCGAGACCGCGTGGGGTCGTCTCGGCATCTCGATCTGTTACGATTCCGAGTTCCCCGCGCTCACCCGCGCGCAAGTGCTGGCCGGCGCCGAGATCATCCTGATTCCCGCCTGCACCGATACGCAACACGGGTTCAACCGGGTGCGGCTTTCGGCGCGGGCGCGGGCGCTGGAGAATCAGTGCTTCACCGCCGTCGCCCCCACCACCGGGATCGCGCCATGGTCGGCCACGCTCGATGAAAACCGGGGCCACGCCTGTGCGTTCGGCCCGGTCGATCGCGGATTCGCCGATGACGGGGTCATCGGCTCCGGCGCGCCGGATGACCCCGCTCTGCTGCTGGTGCCGCTCGATCGGGCACGCCTCGCCACCTTGCGCAACGACCCGGCGGTACGCAACCGCGACGACTGGCCGGACCATCACCCCCCGGCACGCATCGTGTCCCTGGCATGACGCGGATCTACCTCGTCGCCGGCGAAGCCAGCGGCGATGTGCTGGGCGCACGCCTGATCGAAGCGCTGCGGCGTCAGCGCGACGATCTCGAGTTCATCGGCATCGGCGGCGCGCGCATGGCCGAACAGGGGCTGGCATCCCTGTTCCCGATGCAGGATCTGGCAGTGATGGGGCTTGCGGAAATCCTGCCGCGCGTAATGAAGCTGCGTCAGCGGCTGGCCCAGGCCGTCGCCGATGTATCGGCGCGCAAGCCGGATATTCTCATCACGATCGACAGTCCCGGCTTCACCCTGCGCCTGCTGCGCGCCGTGGCCCCGCTCGGCATCAGGCGCGTGCATTATGTCGCCCCGCAGGTCTGGGCGTGGCGGCAAGGGCGGGTGAAGCATTTCCCCGGCCTGTGGGATCGGCTGCTCTGCCTGCTCCCGTTCGAGCCGGCGTTTTTCCAACCGTTCGGCCTTAACCCGGTCTTCGTCGGTCATCCGGTCCTGCAATCCGGGGCCGATCGCGGGGATGCCCTCCGGTTTCGCACCGTCTTCGGCCTCGATGGCGGCGCACGGCCCCTGATCCTGATGCCCGGCAGCCGTCGTACCGAAACCGCCCGGCTGATGCCGGTCTTCCGCGAAACCGTCGCCCTGCTCACCGCACGCCACCCCGCTCTGGTGCCGGTTCTGGCCGCCGCTCCGGCGATCGCCTCCGAACTGGGCGCGATGGCCGCAGGCTGGCCGATCCGCCCGATCATCGTGACCGATCCCGAAACCCGTTACGACGCCTTCGCCGCCGCCGCCGCCGCGCTGACCAAATCCGGCACCTCGACCCTCGAACTCGCGCTGGCAGGCGTCCCCATGGCGGTGACCTACCGGGTCAATCCGCTGAGCGCGCTATTCGCGAGGCGGCTGATCAAGGTCCCGCATGTCGCCATGATCAACCTGCTGGCGCGCCACGCCCTCGTTCCAGAATTGCTCCAGCAGGAGTGCAATCCCGAACTCCTGGCCCGAACGATCGCCACCCTGCTCGACAATCCTGTCGCAGCGGCGGAACAGCGCGCCGGATTCGCCGCCGCCCTCGCAACCCTTCAAGCCCCCGCCGGCGCGCTGCCCGCCGATGCGGCAGCGCGCGCAATCATCGAGACGCTGTCAGCCTGAAGCCGGGCTACCAGTTGTTGTCGGGATCGAAATCACCCTGCGAATCGCTGCCGCCGGACATATCGTTGTCGTCCCAGCCGGGAGCCCCGAGCAGTCCGTCGTCCCGATCGGCGGCGGGATCGACCGGAGCCGCGCTATCGACCCCAGGCGCGCTATCGATCCCGCGCTGACCCCGCTCACCGCCCATGAGACCATCGATGACCCGCTCACCCGCCGCAACGCCGACGCCGAGCGCAAGGCCCGAGGCCAACGCACCGCCGATCCCCGACCCTGCCGCGGTGCCAAACGGCGCCCCGCCCGCCGGGCCGTAAGGCGGCTGCATACCCTGGCCCATCGGCGGTCCACCGGGTCCATAAGGGTTACCCATGCCGCGCATGGCCGTACGACGACGCATCCGCATGATGATGAACAGAACGATGAGCGCACCGATCACCAGTATCCACGGGCTGAAATGAAACCCCGAGGGCGCAACCCGCGTCCCGGAACCGGCAAGATGCGCCTTGAGCGCCGCCACCTTGTCAGGCTGGGCGAAAGGCAGCCCGGGGGCCAGCGCTTCCGCCTTGGCGAGCGCCGCCCGGGCTTCGGCACGTTGCCCCAGCGCATCCCGCGCTTCGGCGGTGAGGTACCAGGCCACCCCGCTATCCGGATGAGCGCGCACGATCGGTCGAAGGTCGGACAGGGCGGTCTGCGCATGACCGCCCGCGATCAACGTCTGGATCTGCTGCGGCGTCGGTCCGGCAGCATGCGCCGCTGACAGGCCGAGGCCGAACACCACCGCCCCGATCAGGCCGACCCGGCGAACCAATGACCAAACCATGGAGAAAACTCCTTCTGCGATATCGCGCGACCGCATCGGCCGCTCACAAAGAGTTTATCCCAATCGGGCATTACCCGCCAGATCGCACTGCCCCGCCCTCAGGCGGTAACCGCGATTTCATCCGGCAGTTTCGCTCCCGTCATATACGCCACCGCATCCGACATGGTGTGCGATTTCGGATCGATGACGCAAAGCCGCCGCCCCAGCCGATGAATATGCACCCGGTCGGCCACCTCAAACACGTGCGGCATGTTGTGGCTGATCAGAATGATCGGAATGCCGCGCGATCGGACATCGAGGATGAGTTCGAGCACCCGGCGCGATTCCTTCACCCCCAGCGCGGCGGTCGGTTCGTCGAGAATGATCACTTTCGACCCGAACGCGGCGGCGCGCGCAACCGCAACACCCTGCCGCTGCCCGCCCGACAGGGTCTCGACCGCCTGATTGATGTTCTGGATCGTCATCAGCCCGAGTTCGCTGAGCTTCTGGCGGGCGATCCGCTGCATCTCGGCATGATCAAGCTTGCGGAACACGCTGCCGAGAATCCCGGGCTTGCGAATCTCGCGCCCCATGAACATGTTATCCGCGATCGACAACCCCGGCGACATCGCCAGCGTCTGATACACGGTCTCGATCCCCGCGGCCCGTGCCGCGATGGGCGATGCAAAGCGAATTGGCTTGCCCTCAAGCCGGATTTCGCCCTCATCGAGCTGCACCGCACCCGACAGCGCCTTGATCAGCGAGGATTTCCCCGCGCCGTTATCACCGATCACGGCAAGGATCTCGCCGGGATAAAGATCGAAATCGCAGTGATCGAGCGCGGTCACCCGGCCATAGCGCTTGACCAGATTACGTCCTGAAAGGATCGGTTCCATTACACGGCTGCCTTTCTGATCCATTGATCGACCGCGACGGCGACGATGATGAGCGCGCCGATCAGCAGATAGGTCCATTGCGGGTCGGTGCCGTACATGTTGAGCCCGAGGGTGAACACCCCCACGATCATGGCCCCGAAAATCATGCCAATGATCGACCCCCGCCCCCCGAACAGCGAAATCCCGCCGATCACCACCGCCGTAATCGAATTGATATTCTCGAACTGGCCCGAATTGGGCGAAATCGCCCCGATCCGCCCGATCAGCGCCCACCCGGCCACCGCGCAGATCAGCCCCGAAAGCGTATAGACACTGATGAGCATCGCATTCACCCGAACACCCGCAAGCGCGGCAGCGGCCGGATCGTCCCCCACCGCATAAACATGCCGCCCCCAGGCGGTATGGCGCAGAACATAGGCAAACAGCAGTACCAGAGCGAGCATCAGGATCGCGCCATAAGTAAAGGTCGCCCCGTTACTGCCACCGATCTCGAACGTATTGCCGAGAAATTGCAGCAGCGGCGCGTGATTTTCGATCTGCTGCGCCCCGATCGTCTGATTATTGGAATAAAGATAATTCGCCGCCAGCACGATCTGCCAGGTCCCGAGCGTGACAATGAACGGCGGCAGCTTCACCTTGGCCACCAGCACCCCGTTGATGACCCCCACCCCCGCACCGAACGCAAACCCGCACAAAATCGCAACCGGTGCCGGCAGTCCGTACACGAAAGCGCACTGACCCATCAGCACCGACGACAGCACCATGATCGCCCCGACCGAAAGGTCGATCCCCGCAGTCAGAATCACCAGCGACTGCGCAATGCCGACAATGCCGGTAATCATCACCTGCTGCAGAATGAGCGTCAGCGCATAAGCCGAAAAAAACCGCGCCCCGACCGCAATGCCAAAGCCGATCAGCGAGGCGATGAGCACCAGCAAAGGCGCAAGCCACGGAATTTCATGCAGCAGATGCTGCAACCGTTCGAGTGGCGACTTCCGGTGGTCGAATTCGGCCACGGACTCCGCCGTTGCCGGCTTGATCGCAGCCTCGAACCCCTGAGGGCCCGGATTGATGGTGGACATGACTTCCCTTTCGAATTTTTGCGGGCGGGAGGCGAGGCAGGCAGACAAAGAAGGCTTCTTTTTTGTAAAAAAGAAGCAAAAAACTTTTATTGATCCGGGTCTCGGGTGGTTTCAGCGCCACAGTCCCAAAGAACAAAGTTTTTTTGCTTCTTTTTGTTCACAAAAGGAAGTCTAACTTTCCTGCCCGTCCTTCACTTACCCCAGCAGAGCTTCGCACCTTCCGCCGGATCGATCGACGGAACACCCGGCTCGGGATGGGCAGTGATCAGTTGCGTACCGGTATTGAAAAAGTCCTTCCCGGCACTGGCTTGCGGCTTCACGCCATCCTTCGCCCATTTCACGATCGCCTTGATGCCGAGCGACGCCATCTTCAACGGATATTGCTGCGAATCCGCATCAATAATGCCTTCCTGCACGCCTTTGACACCCGCACAACTTCCATCGATCGCAACAATGGTCACGTGTCCGGCCTTGCCGACCGATTTCAGGGCCTGATAGGCACCGAATGCGGCAGGTTCATTGATCGCGTAGACCAGATTGATATTCGGGTTGCGCGCGAGCAGGGTTTCCATGCCCTTCTGGCCACCCTCCTCCGAACCACCGGTCTCCGCATGACCGACAATCTGCTTGTCCGGCACATTGAACGTGTTCGGGTCCTTGATCGGCACGCCGAACCCGGCGAGAAAGCCATGATCCCGTTCGATATCCACGGTCGGATGAGTGATCGACAGATCGAGCATCGCGATCTTCGCGTCCTTGGCCTTCGCCCCCAGCTTCGCCTTCGCCCATTCGCCGATCAGCTTGCCCGCCTCGAAATTATCAGTGGCAAACGTCATGTCCGCCGCACTGGTCGGGCTCAGCGCAGTATCGAGCGCGATCACCAGCAGCCCCGCCTTGCGCGCCTTTTCCACAGTCGGAACGATGGCCTTGGTATCGGACGGCGTGATCAATATCCCCTTGGCCCCATCGGCAATGCAGGTCTCGATCGCATTGACCTGGGACTGATTGTCGCCATCATACTTGCCCGCATACGTCTTGAGATCGACCCCGAGCTTCTTCGCCTCCGCCAGCGCACCCTCGCGCATGGTCACGAAATACGGGTTGGAATCGGTCTTGGTAATCAAACACGCCCGGATCGGCGCAGCCTGAGCGGTGGTCACCCCGAACGCCCCCAGCACGCCGGCAAGGGCGAGCGAAAGGACGGTTCTGGTCGCAATGGTCTTGCGGATGGACATGGCTTTCTCCTGTTGATTTTGGTTGACTGGAAATCAATTTAAGCAAGCGCTTCTTTTTTGTAAAAAAGAAACAAAAAACTTTTATTACTCTTGGTCTCGGGTGATTTCATCGCCACAGTCCCGGATAACAAAGTTTTTTTGCTTCTTTTTGTTCACAAAAAGAAGTCTTCCCTCTTTCTGCTCTGATAACGCCCCCCTTTCGTCATGCAATCTCTCGCGCCCCGACCCCACAGCCGCAGGATTCGCGAAGCCTCAGTTCCACCGGCAACCGCACCAGCCGTGGTTTGAGCCCCGGTTCCGCCAGCCGTTCCAGCAGCAACCGCACCGCCGTCACGCCAATGTCGCGGCACGGTTGCGCCACGGTGGTCAGATGCGGCTTGAACAGATCGGTCCAGGCGAAATCGTCGAAGGCGACCAGCGCGATATCATCCGGCACGCTCAACTTGTGGTCGGCGAGCGCCTGCATCGCACCCAGCGTCATCAGATTGTTCGACGCGAAAATCGCGGTGGGCGGGTTCGGCAAAGCGAGCAGTGCCGTCGTGGCGCGGCGCGCGGGTTCGGCACTGTAATCGCCGCAGGCGAGCAGGGCGGCATCGTAAGCAATCCCGGCATCGCGCAATCCGGCCCGATAGCCATTGATCCGTTCGCGGGTCGAACTCAGACCGGGCAGCCCGGTGAGCATCCCGATCCGCCGGTGGCCGCACGCGGCGACGTGCCGCATGAGGCGGCGTGCGCCATCGGCATTGGCCACCACCACGGCATCGCACGAGGCACTGGCCACCCGGTCGATCTGCACGACCGGAATATTGTGGCGGCGCACCCGGTCGAGCACGGTGCTCCCCCCATCGGCGGATGGTGCCAGGATCAGCCCATCCACCCGCCGGCCGAGCAAGGCGTCGAGGCCTTCGATCTCGCGTTCGGCGGATTCGCTGATCCCCACCAGAATGACGGTATAGCCCTGCGCCCGCGCCGCCGCCTCGATCGCATCGACCACCGCGGTGAAATGCGGGTTGGTGATATCGCCGATCGCAATCCCGATCGTCCGGGTTTCGGCGCGCTTGAGCGACCGCGCCACCGAATTCGGCGTGTAGCCGGTGGTTTCGATCGCCTGCGCCACGCGGGCGCGGGTGGTCGCGGGCACCGCGCGGGTGCCATTCAGCACATGAGAAATGGTGGAAATCGAAACCCCGGCGAGGGCCGCCACATCGCGCATCGTCGCCGGGCCGCGATCGGCAGCGCGAATGTCCGGCGCACCGCCGATCCGCTCATCCGGTGGCGCCGCGCTCACGCGGTCCGATACCTTCGAGGCCAGCTTGCGCCTGACCGTCATTCGTTTCCTCCTGCTCCGGATTTGCCCGGCTTCATTCTTCGCAAACGTATTCCGCAAACGATTGCGTTCCGTCTTTTATGACAGCCCGAATCGAATCACAAGAAGTTTTTTAACGAAAACGCAGCTACAGCCCGCAGGCCGCAAGGCGGATCACCTCAACCATCGCCCCCGCCGCAACCGCCGGCGCATCGGGCGCGCGCAGCACCACGGCATCGGCCCGCGCGAGGCGGCGCAGCATCGAACTGTCCTGCGGTCCGAACGGCGTCACCTCCAACATCCCATCCTCCCCGCGCGCCAGCACCGCCCGCAAATGATCCGCCCGATGATCGTTCGCGGCGAGTGCAACCGTGCACCGCGCCGGCTCGCGCGGCGGCGCATCGCCGGCAAGGCCGCACAGCCGCTCGATCGCCGGTCTGCCGAACAGCAGCGCGCAGATCATCGCCGAAACCGGATTGCCCGGCAGCCCCAGCACCGGCACGCCGCCCATCGATCCAAACATCAGCGGCTTGCCCGGGCGCATCGCGATCTTCCAGAAATCGAGCGCCAACCCCCGGTCGCTCAGCCCCTGCTGCACCAGATCATATGTGCCGACGCTCGCCCCCCCGGTGGTGAGCAACAAATCCGCCCGCGCCGCCGCGTCCGCCGCCGCTGCAATCGCCTCACGATCGTCGCGCGCCACCGGCAATATCACCGGCACCCCACCACAGGCGCGCACAAAGGCGGCCAGCGCGTGGGAATTCGAACTCACAATGCCTCCCGCCGGAATCGGCTCGCCCGGCATCGCAATCTCATCCCCGGTCGCGAGGATCGCAACCGTCGGGCGGCGATGCACGCTCAACCAGGGATGGTTCGCCGCCGCCGCAAGCCCGACATCCCGCGCCGTCAACACCCGTCCCGCCGGCAGCAATTCGTCACCGACCGCGAAATCGAGCCCGGCCCCGCGCACATGCCGCCCCGGCAGTCCGCGCTCCCGCAGGGTCACAATCCCGTCCGCCTCGGTCGCATCCTCCTGGATCACGATGCAGTCGGCCCCTTCGGGCACCACGCTGCCGGTAAACAGCCGCACCGCCTCGCCCGGCCCCATCGCGCCCCCGAACGGATGCCCGGCAGGTGCAATCCCGACCACCCGCAGCCTCGCACCCGCCGCGGCATCATCCGCCCGCACCGCATATCCATCCATGGCCGAAACATCGCGCGGTGGCTGGGTCAGCCGCGAAATCACCGGCGCGGCCAACACCCGCCCGGCAGCCTCCCCCAGCGGCACGATCTCAGCCCCGGTCGGCCGCAGCAAAGCCAGTATCCGCCCCCGCGCATCCGTAATACTCAACATCCGCCCAACCCCCGTTGTCATGATCCCACAGCGTGCCCGCCGATCCCCGCTACCCCACCGTCACAGCGCACCCGGCCAACCAGTGTCTGCCGATCACCGGCCCCTTCGGCAAGGGATGTGAGGCCCGCGCCAGCCCTCGCCGCCGCATCGGGCGCAGCGCCCGGCAACAAACCGGCGATCACCGTAACGATTGCAAAGACCGGGTGTGAAGTGTTACCCATAGCCCCATGAAACCGCTTGCTTTTATCATCGGGTCATTGCTCATCCTGGCGCTTTCGGGCTGCGCCGACAGTACCACCGCCTATTACCACAAGCATCCGCACCGGCTGATGCGCGAAATCGTCACCTGCGAAAACAACGGCGGTGCCCTGGCGAACACCCCCCGCTGCCGCAAGGCCCTCGCCATCAACGCCCAGCTGTTCTGACCCGCCCTATTTCGTAGGACCGAGGCGCGCGATCAGCGAGCTTGTGTCCCACCGCCGCCCGCCCATCGCCTGCACATCGGCATAAAACTGATCGACCAGCGCGGTCACCGGCAGGCGAGCCCCGGTTTCCTTCGCCTGTTCGAGGCAGATGCCCAGATCCTTGCGCATCCAGTCCACCGCGAACCCGAACTCGAATTCGCCCGCCACCATCGCCTTCCAGCGATTCTCCATCTGCCAGCTCTGCGCCGCCCCTTTGGAAATCGCCCCGATCACCGCCGCAGGGTCCAGCCCCGCCGCCTGCGCGAAAGCCAGCCCTTCGGCCAACCCCTGCACCACCCCGGCAATACAGATCTGATTGACCATCTTGGCCAACTGCCCCGCCCCCGCCGGCCCGATATGGCTGATATTCGCCCCATAAGCCCCGATCACCGGCCGCGCCCGCTCGAAATCTGCCGCACCCCCGCCGACCATCACCGTCAACCGTCCCGCCTCGGCCCCCGCCTGACCGCCGGATACCGGCGCATCGAGCACCCCGAACCGCCCACCCGCCGCCGCCGCCAACTCCCGCGCGACAATCGCCGAAGCTGTGGTATGATCCACAAACAACGCACCATCCGCCATGCCCGCAAACGCACCCTCCGCCCCGAGCGTGACCGCGCGGAGATCATCGTCATTGCCCACACAGGCAAACACGAACGCCTGCCCCGCCGCAGCCTCCCGCGGCGTCGCCGCCGCCCGTCCGCCGTGGCGCGCCACCCAGCTCCCGGCCTTTGCTGCCGTGCGATTGTAAACCGTCACCTCATGTCCCGCCGCCGCGAGATGCCCCGCCATGGGAAACCCCATCACGCCGAGACCGAGAAAAGCAATTTTTGCCATGCGAGTCCTTCAAAGCCGTAAAGAGTTGAAAAGAGGCTGCTCCTGAAAAAAGCAAACACGTTTTTCTGCTTCCTTTTTTCCAACAAAGAAAGTCCTGCCATGCCCTTGTCACCCCCCGCCGATCACCCGACCCGATCGAACCAATCGTCGAAAATACTGGACAAGCCGGTTGACCCGCCATTTTGCCTGCGGCAACAGTATCGGGCCATGATGCTGACACAGACTGACGGCATGTGACCGCTGGGCGGGTGGTCCGTCCCTGCTTTCCTTATCTACTCCGGGCGTCTCATGGCCAGTTCCACCGTTCGCCGCGACTATCCGCAGCGTGTCCTCAACGGACTGAAGCGCCGGCTGAGCGCGGTCACGATCGACGCGCCGATGCATCTGCGCGCCCTGGTCCGCACCGACGAGCTGTGGCTGGCGGCGCTGGCCATCCTGGTCGGGATTCTCGGCGGAATTGCGGTCTTCCTGATGGATTTCTTCAGCCATCATTTCCATTTCTGGTTTTTCGCCCTGCCGCAATTCGGCGAGGGTCTGTCCCAGCAGGGCCATATCGACCCGATCCGCGCGATGTTCGTGCCCATCCTCGGCGGTGCCCTGCTCGGCTCGATCACCTGGCTGCTCGCCAAATACCGCCCCGGCAATTTCATCGACCCGGTCGAAGCCAACGCCCTCTACGGCGGCAAGCTGTCATTGCGCGATTCGGTCATCGTCGCGGCACAGACCGTCCTGTCCAACGGGGTCGGCGGCTCGGTCGGCATGGAAGCGGGCTACGCCCAGTTCGGCAGCGGCCTCGCCTCCTGGGTCGGCCAGCAATTCCGCCTCCGCCGCAACGACCTGCGAATCCTGGTCGGCTGCGGTGCCGCCGCCGCGATCGGCGGCGCCTTCAACGCCCCGCTCTGCGGCGCGTTCTACGGCATCGAACTCGTCATCGGCACCTATTCGATGACCAGCCTGCCGCTGATCATCATCGCCTCCCTCACCGGCACCCTGGTCGCCGACATGCTGATGGATGGCGGGGTCAAGGCGCTCGACGTCGTGCTCCCCACCTTCGTCCCCGGTTACGCCTATCCGCTCGCAATCCTGCTCGGCGTCACCGCCGGTTTCGTCGGCATCGCGATCATGCGCGGCGTCACCACCATCGAGGCCGCCTTCCGCCGCGCCGGGGTGCCGATCTGGCTGCGCCCGATCCTCGGCGGCGTCGTCGTCGGCCTGCTCGGCAGCATCACCCCGAAAGTTCTCGCCTCGGGCAATTCCTCGCTGCACACCCAGCTCGCCGTGGTCTATCCCCTCCTGCTCGCGGTCACCCTTCTGGTGATGAAATCGACCGCCTCGGCCTTCTCGATCGGCTCGGGCTTCCGCGGCGGCCTGTTCTTCGCCGCCCTGTTCATGGGCTCGCTGCTCGGTCGCGCCTATGGCGATGTCGCGGTGATGCTGCCCTTCGCCCATGGCGTGCCGATCGGCTTCTACGCCGTGGTCGGCATGGCCGCCCTCGCCGTCGCGATCGTCGGCGGCCCGATGACCATGACCTTCCTCGCCCTCGAAAGCACCAATAATTTCAGCATCACCATCGCGGTGCTCGCTGCCGCCATCGCCGCCTCGCTCACCGTCCGCCGCGTCTTCGGCTATTCCTTCACCACCTGGCGCTTCCACCTGCGCGGCGAAGCCATCCGCAGCGCCGTCGATATCGGCTGGATTCACAACCTCACGGTCGGGCGCATGATGCGGCGCACCCCCTATACCGTCCACGAAAACATGAGCATCCCCGCCTTCAAGACCGAATACCCGCTCGGCCGCACCCAATACGTCGTGGTGCTCGACGGCGACGAGCATTACGTCGGCCTCGCCTACCCCTCCGAAGCCCACGCCCCCGGCGAGGAAGAGCCGCTGACCATCCACGACATCCTCCGCCACCAGGAAGATTTCCTGCTCCCGCAAGGCACCGTCAAGGAAGCGATCAAAGCCTTCGAACGCACCGAATGCGACGTTCTCGCCGTGCTCGACGGCCCGGAAACCCGCCGCGTCCTCGGCGTACTCACCGAACAATACGCCCTGCGCCGCTACAGCGAGGAACTCGACAAACGGCGGCGGGAGTTGTCGGGGGAGTAGCAGAGAAAGCAAGCGCTTCTTTTTTGTAAAAAAGAAGCAAAAAACTTCTGCAATCAGGGGCACGGGCCTTTTCAACGGCAACGACCCAGATTCAAGAAAGTTTTTTGCTACTTTTTTACAAAAAAGTAGCCTTCCTCACTTCCCGTCCTGCTCCCGCATCGCCTGCGCAACCACCGACCGCAGATCCGCCGATGTCAGTCCCCCCACCACCTTGACCGGCCCGATATACATCGCCGGTATTTCATGAATCCCGAGCGCCCGTCCCCGCGCGAGATTCGCCGCGATCTCCGCCGCAACCTGCGGCCCCGCCATCGCCGCCTCCATTTTCGGCCAGTCGAGCCCGAGTTGCGTCGCATCCTGCTGCATCAGCGCCGGGGTCGGCACCGGCTTCTGGCTCATCAGCAATGCCCGCATCCGCCGATATCCCCCCTGCATCCGCGCGGCATAGAGCGCCCGGGTCGCCAGCATCCCCGCCGGCCCCAGAATCGGGTATTCGACCGGCACGTAACGGATGTCATGATCGGTTTCGATCAGCTTGTGAATCCGCTTGTTCATCGCCCGGCAGGGCGGGCAGCGGATATCGTAGAAATCGATGATGGTGACCTGCCCGTGCGGGTTGCCATAAATGGGGTCCCCCGGCCGCACGAGGCTCGCCGCGTTGACCTTACCCTTCGGCGCGGCAGCCCCCGTCGCCAGCGCCACCCCGGCCAC
Source organism: Acidiphilium acidophilum (assembly GCF_033842475.1). Classification (NCBI taxonomy): domain Bacteria; kingdom Pseudomonadati; phylum Pseudomonadota; class Alphaproteobacteria; order Acetobacterales; family Acidocellaceae; genus Acidiphilium; species Acidiphilium acidophilum. The sequence goes on from NZ_JAWXYB010000018.1 coordinate 3,523,149, forward strand.
CAGCGCCATCCGCACGGCATCACGACGGTTCATCCGGTTTGGCCCCGCTCTGTCATCCATGTGATATAGTCGATGTCGCGGATAAAATCAGTCCGCCTCAACCATCACGGGTGATCGACGTGCATCAGGCGACCGGCGTTTCTCTTCAGGAGATCCTGATCTACGCCCTGCTCTGGGTGAGTTTCGGCCTCGGCCACTCCCTGCTCGCCGCAACCCCGATACGCGCGCGCATGACAAGGCTGTTCGGCACCGGCGAACGCCTCGCCTACAACATCATCGCCCTGATCCACCTCGCTCTCGTGCTGCTGATCGGCATGGACCTGTTCCGCCATGCGGCATCCTTCGCCCTGCTCTGGCCGGTCCGCGCCCTCATGCTGCTCGCCGCCATCGCCGGGGCCATCGTCCTCGCCTTCGCCGGCAAATCCTACGATTTCGGCCGCTTCCTCGGCACCACCCAATGGCGCGGCGGCGTCGTCGAAACCGCGATGCCGGTCGAACCGCTCGCCACCGGCGGCATGAACGCCCTGGTCCGTCATCCGCTCTATCTCGGCGTCGTCCTGCTGCTGTTCGGCCTCGCCGACACCCCGTTCCGCCTCGAAACCGCCATCGCCGGCACGCTCTACATCCTGATCGGCATACACTTCGAGGAACGCAAGCTGATCGCGCTCTACGGGTCCGCCTACGCCGAGTATCGCCGCACCGTGCCGATGCTGTTGCCCCGCCCCCGCGCCGCGCTCAGGGTCGATCGTTGACTCAGGGCGCAGTACGGAATTAAGTTTCCCTGAATAAGAAAATATTTTTTTTATCTTTACTTATTTCTCGCGGTTCTGTCATATTCGCCAAGAGTGATGTGAAACGCATCGCGGGTAATGCGGCACGAGCCAGTAAGGTGGTGCCAATCACGAGAGGAAACGCGATGATCAGACACCATACAGGGAAGTTGTATCTCGACGGGGCCGGTTTCTCCCGATGAGTCATCACGTCGTCCCCACCAATTTCATCGGCCTCGGCTTCTACGTCATCGCGATCGTCGCGATGGTCACGGTCATGATCGGCGGCTCCTACGTGCTCGGCCCGCGCAAGCGCGGCCCGGCCGACACCAACCCGTTCGAATCCGGCATCATCCCCGCGCACGACACGCAAATCCGCTTCCCGAGCCAGTTCTACATCGTGGCGATGCTGTTCGTCGTCTTCGATCTCGAAATGGTCTTCGTCTTCGCCTGGGCGGTCGCCGCGCGCGAGGTCGGCTGGGTCGGCTACGGCGCGATCGTCGCGTTCCTCGCCTTCCTGCTCGTGGCCCTGGCCTATCTCTGGCGCTCCGGCGCGCTGGAATGGGGTCCGAAACCCTACGACCGCACCCGCCCGCGCTCCATCCCGCGCCGTCATCTGCCCACACCCGAGCCCTGGACCTCCCGGAAAGGACCCTCCGCATGAATCAATCCGTGCCCGATCCCGGCGGCAACAACCAGAAATTCATGCTCGGCAAACTGGAAGACCTCGTCTCCTGGGGCCAGAAGAATTCGCTCTGGCCGTTCAATTTCGGCCTGTCGTGCTGCTACGTCGAAATGGCGACCTCGTTCACCTCGAAATTCGACATCGCGCGCTACGGCGCCGAGGTTCTGCGCGCCACGCCGCGCCAGGCCGATGTCATCGTCATCGCCGGCACCGTGTTCCTGAAAATGGCCCCGGTGGTGAAATTCCTTTACGAGCAGATGCTTGAGCCCCGCTGGGTCATCTCGATGGGGTCCTGCGCCAATTCCGGCGGCATGTACGATGTGTACAGCGTGGTCCAGGGCGTCGACAGCATCCTCCCGGTCGATGTCTACGTCCCCGGCTGCCCGCCCCGTCCGGAAGCCCTGTTCGAAGGCCTGATGCTGCTCCAGAACTCGATCGGCGCGACCAAGCGCCCGCTAAGCTGGATGATCGGCGAAACCGGCCCGGTCCCCTACGTCAAACCGAGCCAGCGCGACCTGAAAAACGACCAGCGCATGGCCATGACCTCCGCCCGGCTGCCGGATCACGTCTGATGGGGGAGACCGAGACGATGCCGGACACAGCGCACACCACGATGCAAAACGGCCTCGCCCGCACGCATCCGGTCCCGCCGCGCGCGAGCGGCGAAACCTCGCCGCAGATCTGCGCCGACGGGATCGAAACGATCTGGTGCGATGTCGACGACCTGCTCGGCGTCATGACCCGTCTGCGTTCCGACCCCGCGCAGAATTACCGCATGCTGCTCGACATCACCGCGATCGACGAGCGCACCCGCCTCAACCGCCCCCACCCCTGGGCCGCCGATTTCACCCTGCTCTATCATCTGTTCCGCCACGAGGACGGGCGCGAAATCCGCGTCAAGGTGCCACTGGCCATGAACGCACTGATCGCCCCCACCTTGTGCGGCCTCTGGTCCAACGCGGACTGGTACGAGCGCGAAGTGTGGGACATGTTCGGCATCCGCTTCGCCGGCCACCCCGACCTGCGCCGGATGCTGATGCCGGAAAGCTGGGTCGGCCACCCGCTGCGCAAGGACCATTACTGCCGCGCGACCGAACAGGGCCCGTTCGTGATGCCCGATTCGACCGCGATCGCCGAACAGCATGCCCTGCGCGACATTCCCCTGCTCGCCGGCATGATCGATGCGGGCGAGAACGATCCCGAAACCATGATCGTCAATCTCGGCCCCAACCATCCCAGCCTGCACGGCGTGCTCCGCCTCGTGGTGAAACTCCACGGCGAGGAAATCATCGACATCATCCCCGAAATCGGCTTCCACCATCGCGGCGCCGAAAAAATCGGCGAACGCCAGTCCTGGCACAGCTTCATCCCCTATACCGACCGGATCGACTACGTCGCCGGCGTGATGAACAACTTCCCCTACGTCATGGGCGTCGAAAAACTCGCGGGCATCACCGTCCCGCCCCGTGCCCAGATGATCCGGATCATGCTGGCGGAAATCTTCCGCATCATCAGCCATCTCGTGTTCTTCGGCACCATGGTGCAGGATGTCGGCCAGCTCTCCCCGGTGTTCTTCGTCTTCACCGACCGTGAACGCGCGCTCGAACTGATCGAGGTGATCTGCGGGTTCCGCATGCACCCCTCGTTCTTCCGCATCGGCGGCGTCGCCGCCGACCTGCCGCAGGGCTGGGACGGCAGGATCCGCGATTTCCTGGCCTATCTGCCCAAGCGCCTCGACGAGTACGAGGCGATGGTGATGCGCAACAAGATTTTCCAGATCCGCACCATCGGCATCGGCGAATACACCGCCGAGGAAGCGCTCGACTGGGGCATCACCGGCCCCGGCCTGCGCGCGACCGGCGTCAATTTCGACTACCGCAAATCCCACCCCTATTCCGGCTACGACCAGCTCGAATTCGACGTCCCGACCGCCCAGCGCTCCGATTGCTTCAACCGGGTTCAGCTCCGCCTCGACGAAATGCGCCAGAGCCTGCGCATCATCAGGCAATGCCTCGAACAGATGCCGCCCGGCCCGGTCAAGGCGATGCACCCGCTGGCGATGCCGATGCCGCGCGAAGCGGTCCTGAACGACATCGATTCCCTGATCCCGCATTTTCTCAACTCGACCTGGGGCGCGGTCATCCCGCCCGGCGAGGTCTCATCCACCATCGAGGCAACCAAAGGCTTGAACACCTATCATCTGGTCAGCGACGGCACGACCACCCCCTATCGCGTCCGCATCCGCACCCCCTCTTTCGCCCATCTGCAGACGATCCCGATGATGAGCCGCGGCACCTACCTCGCCGACCTCATCGCGATCATCGGCAGCATCGATTTCGTGATGGCCGATGTCGATCGTTGAGCGCCAGCCCCCGCTCGATGCGACCGAGCGGGCGGCCATCGCGGAGCTGATCGCGCATTACCCCACCGCGCGCGCCGCCGCGATCGATTCGCTGAAATACGTGCAGCAGCGCCGCCGCTACGTGTCGGACGGCACGCTGCACGAGGTTGCCCATCTGCTCGGCATGTCCGCCGCCGAGCTCGACGAGGTCGCGACCTTCTACAACCTGATCTACCGCAAACCGGTCGGCGAAAAGGTCATCCTGCTCTGCGACAGCATCAGCTGCTGGATCACCGGGCGCGACCAGCTCGCCGCGCATATCCACCAGCGCCTCGGCATCAGGCAGGGCGAAACCACCGCCGATGGCCGGTTCACCCTGCTGCCGATCGTCTGCCTCGGCGATTGCGATCACGCCCCGGTCATGATGGTCGGCGATACCCTGCACGGCAATGTCGATACCGCGGCGCTCGATGCCATTTTCCAGCCGGCCGAAAGCGACACCCCATGAGTGCGATCCCGCGCCTGCCGCTCACCCGCAACATCCGCCGGGGTGCCGCCCCGTTCAGCCGCGCCGAATATGAACAGGCCGATGGCTACCTCGCGGTGCGCGATACGCTCGGCAAGGTCGAGCCCGCCAGCCTGATCGCCCTGATCGCCGCCTCCGGCCTCGGCGGCTGTGGCGGCGGCGGCTTTCCCACCGGGCGCAAATGGCAGCTCATGCCCGGCAAGGACCAGCGCCCCGGCCCGCGCTACCTCTTGATCAACGCCGACGAAATGGAACCCGGCACCTTCAAGGACCGGCTCCTGCTCGAAGGCGACCCCCACCAGATGATCGAAGGCATCATCCTGAGCGCCTACGCGCTTCAGGCCGACCACGCCTACATCTTCGTGCGCGGCGAATACCTCACCGCGATCGAGCGCCTCAACCACGCCATCGCCGAAGCCGAGGCCGCGGGGCTGATCGGCGAAAACATCCTCGGTTCGGGCTTCGACCTTTCGGTCCAGGTCCATGGCGGTGCCGGTCGCTACATCTGCGGCGAGGAAACCGCCCTGCTCAACTCGCTGGAGGGCCGCCGCGCCATCCCGCGCTCCAAGCCGCCGTTTCCGCAGGTCAACGGCCTCTGGGGCTGCCCGACCATCGTCAACAATGTCGAGACCATCTGCAACGTCCCCCATATCGTGCGCTACGGCGCAGACTGGTATCGCGGCCTCGGCGTCAACGGTGCCCTGGGGACCAAAATCTACGGCGTCAGCGGTCGCGTCCGCAATCCCGGCACGTTCGAACTGCCGATGGGCACGCCGATGCGCGACATGATCGAAGACCACGCGGGCGGCATGAAAGACGGCTACCGCCTCACCGCCGTGCTCCCCGGCGGCGCCTCGACCGCCTTCCTGATGGCGGAAAATCTCGACGTCCCGATGACCTTCGCCGATATGGCCAAGCACGGCACCCGCCTCGGCACCGGCACCGCCATCGTGCTCGACGACAAAACCTGCCCGGTCGGCTTCATCGCCAATCTGCAACAATTCTTCGCCCGCGAATCCTGCGGCTGGTGCGCCCCCTGCCGCGACGGCCTGCCCTGGGTCGAGCGCACCCTCAAATCGATCGAAGCCGGCGAAGGCCGCGCCACCGATCTCGATCTCCTGCTGGAAATGACCGGCAATCTCGGCCCCGGCCGCACCTTCTGCGCCCTCGCCCCCGGGGCCATGGCCTCGCTGCAGAGCGGATTGCAGTATTTCGGCCCCGTGTTCGAACAACATATCGCGACGAAAGCCTGCCCATGGACCTGAACCATCTGGACATCACGGTCGACAACCTCACCATCACCGCGCGGCCCGGGCAGAACATCCTCGAAGCCTGCCTGTCGGCGCAGAAAGACATCCCCTATTTCTGCTGGCACCCCGCGCTCGGCTCGGTCGGCTCCTGTCGCCAATGCGCGGTCAAGGTCTTCAACGGCCCGGACGATCACACCGGCCAGATCGTCATGGCCTGCATGACCCCGGTAACGCCGGGTCTACGCATGTCGATCGCCGATCCCGCCGCCGCCGCCTTCCGCGACCGGGTGATCGAATTCGTCCTCACCAACCACCCGCACGACTGCCCGGTCTGCGAAGTCGGCGGCGAATGTCACCTGCAGGACATGACCGTCCTCGCCAAACATACCGACCGGCGCTACCGCTTCACCAAGCGCACCCATCTCAACCAGAATCTCGGCCCGTTCATCCGCCATGAAATGAACCGCTGCATCGGCTGCTACCGCTGCGTGCGCTTCTACCGCGACTATGCCGGCGGCACCGATTTCGGCGTGTTCGGCGCCAACCGCAACGTCTATTTCGGCCGCGCGGAATCCGGCACGCTGGAAAACGAATTCGCGGGCAACCTCGTCGAGGTCTGCCCCACCGGCGTCTTCGTCGACAAACCCTTCTCGGCCCGGTTCCGCCGCAAATGGGACATGCGCGCCACCCCGTCGATCTGCCCGCATTGCGCGGTCGGCTGCAACGTCACGGTGCAGGAACGCGAAGGGGAGTTCCGCCGCGTCACCAACCGCTACAATGCAACGCTCAACGGCTATTTCCTGTGCGACCGCGGCCGCTTCGGCACCGGCTTCCTCGAAAGCGCCGCCCGCCTGCGCACATCCAAGCAGCGCACCGGCGACACCGCACGCTCCGATATCGACGCCGATACCGCCCGCAACGCACTGGCCACCCTGCTCCGCGCCGGGGATGCCATCGGCATCGGCTCGCCCCGCGCCTCGCTCGAAGCCAATTTCGCCCTGCGCGCCCTGGTCGGCCCCGACCGCTTCTTCGCCGGGGTCTCCGATCACGACGCCGCCATCGCCGCCACCGCCGCCGCCCTGATGCGCGACCACCACATCCCGATCGCCACGATCGCCGACGCCGAAGCCGCCGATACCGCCCTCATCCTCGGCGACGATCCGTCGGACATCGCACCGATCCTCGCTCTGTCGCTGCGCCAGATGGCCCAGCGCGCCGACCGCGCCACGCTCGACGCCCGCCAGATCCCGGACTGGAACGACACCCCGGCCCGCATCGCAGCCGAAGGCCACCGCGTCCCCCTGCTGATCGCCACCCCGCTCGCCACAAGGCTCGACGGCATCGCCCACGAAGCCACGCGCATGGCGCCGGCCCCGCTCACCGCGCTGGCCTGCGCGATCGCCCACCGGCTCGACGGCGCAGCCCCCCTCACCACCACGCCCGAACACAGCGAAAACCCCTCGGCCCGCGCGAGCGACATCGCGGCGGTGCTCGGTCGCGCCAGCGCCCCGGTCATCGTGGTCGGCGGCGCCGCCTGCGGCCCCGATCTGATTCTGGCCGCGGCCAACATCGTCATCGCGCTGCGCCGCACCGGTGCCGCCGCCCGACTCGCGATCCTGCTGCCCGAAGCCAACTCCCTCGGCCTCGCTTTGCTCGACGCCAAACCCCTCGCCGCCGCGCTCGACCTGCTTGCCGCCGGCCACGCCAAACGCGTCATCGTCCTCGAAAACGACCTTCACCGCCGCGCGGACGAAGCCACGCTCGACCGCGCCTTCGCCGGGGTCGAAACCCTCTGCGCACTCGACCATATCGAAACCGCCACCACCGAAAACGCCGACATCGCCATCGCGACCGGCAGCTTCGCCGAATCGGACATCACCTTCGTCAACCTCGAAGGCCGGATGCAGCGGGGCCACAAGGCGATCTTCTCCAACACCACGGCGCCGCAATCCTGGCACGTCCTGCGCGATGCCGGGATCGCATCGGGCCGCTTCTCCGCCGATCGCTGGCACGACCACGCCGCCCTGATCGGCGCAATGGCCGCCGAACTTCCGGTCCTCGCCGCAATCGAAACCGTCTGGCCCGCCACCCGGTCCGGCGACATGCAGCGTCAGGCGACCCTGCCTCACCGCTACAGTGGCCGCACCGCCGTCAACGCCGGGCTCGACGTGCGCGAACCCAAGCCCCACGCCCACCCCGATTCCCCGCTCGGCACCACCATGGAAGGCCCGCCGCTCCACGCCGGCTCGCCGATCGTGCCCTATTTCTGGTCCCCCGGCTGGAACTCCGCCCAGGCGGTCAACAAATTCCAGACCGAAATCGGCGGCGATCTGGTCGCGGGCGGCCGCGGCGCGCTGATGTTCGGCGGCAGCGCCGGGCGCAGCACCTACGCCACCCTCGCCGCCCCGCCACGCGCCGCCGGAGCCCCGCTGTTCCTGCCGCTCGCCCGGGTCTTCGGCTCGGATGAACTCAGCGCCCTCGCCCCCGCCGTCACCGCCCGCATGGCCCCGCCCGACCTCGTGATCGGCCCGGACGATGCCGCGCAATTCGGCCTCACCGCCGGCAGCGTGGTCGACTGCACCATCGGCGGCACCACGGTCACCCGCCTCGTCACCATCGCGTCCGGCCAGCCCGCCGGCCTGATCGGCATCGCCACCGGCTTCCCCGGCGAACCCGCACTCCATCTGCCCGGCACCGGCACCTTCAGCGCGGGAGACCGCTCATGATCCCGATCCTGATCGCGCTGGCAGAGGCCGCCGGCATCCTGCTCAGCGTCACCCTGCTCGCCGCCGCACTCACCTTCGCCGAACGCCGCCTGCTCGGCTTCTGGCAGGACCGCCTCGGCCCCAACCGGGTCGGCTGGGAAGGCACGCTTCAGGTCGCCGCCGACATGATCAAAATCTTCTTCAAGCAGGACTGGACCCCGCCTTTCGCCGACCCGATCATCTTCGTCGCCGCCCCGATCATCGTGATGGCCACCGTCATGCTCGGCTTCGTGGTCCTGCCGATCACCCCGCTGATCGGCATCGTGCCGAACATGAATATCGGCCTGCTGTTCTTCCTCGGCATGACCTCGCTGTCGGTCTACGGCGTGATCCTCGCGGGCTGGTCGTCCAACAGCAAGTTCGCCCTGCTCGGCGGCATGCGCGCCGCCGCCCAGATGGTCAGCTACGAGGTCTTCATGGGCCTCGCCTTGATCGGCGTGGTCATGCTGACCGGCTCGTTCAGCCTCGAAAAGATCGTCGATGCGCAAACCCATCTCTGGTTCGTCATCCCGCAATTCTTCGGCTTCCTGCCCTTCCTGATCGCCGGCATCGCCGAAGCCCATCGCCTCCCGTTCGACCTGCCGGAAGGCGAAAACGAACTCGGCGCGGGCTTTCACACCGAATATTCGAGCATGAAATTCGGCATGTTCTTCGTCGGCGAATACGCCAGCATCGTCCTGATCTCCTCGATCACCGTGGTGCTCTATTTCGGCGGCTGGCACGGCCCGTTCCTGCCGCCCGCCCTCTGGTTCGCCCTGAAGATCGGCTTTTTCATCGCCTTCTTCATCCTGCTCCGCGCCGCCCTGCCGCGCCCGCGCTACGACCAACTGATGTCCTACGGCTGGAAGCTGATGCTGCCGCTCTCGATCGCCAATCTCGCGATCACCGGCGCGCTGATGCTCGCCGGTATCGGCTGAGGAAGACCCGCCATGTTCATCACCAGCGCCATCCGCACCCTCTGGCTCACCTTCCTCCATCTGTTCCACAAAGCCGAGACCATCCAGTACCCGGAGCAACAGCCCTATCTCTCGCCGCGCTACCGGGGCCGCATCGTCCTGACCCGCGATCCGGACGGCGAGGAACGCTGCGTATCCTGCTATCTCTGCGCCGCGGTCTGCCCGGTCGACTGCATCAGCCTGCAGAAAACCGCCGAGCCCGATAAATGGACCCCCGAACATTTCCGGATCAACTTCTCCCGCTGCATCTTCTGCGGCTTCTGCGAGGAAGCCTGCCCAACCTCCGCGATCCAGCTGATCCCCGATTTCGAAATGAGCGAGTTCTCCCGCCAGAACCTCGTCTACGAAAAGGAAAACCTGCTGATCGCCGGCACCGGCAAGGTGCCCGACTACAATTTCTACCGGGTCGCCGGCGTCAATGCCTTCGGCAAGGACAAAGGCAAGGCCCTGAACGAATCCGAACCGGTCGACCCCAGGGGATTGCTGCCATGACCCTCGATCCCTTCAACATCGTCTTCTACGCCGCCGCCGCGTTCAGCCTGGTCACCACCGCCCTCGCCATCACCCGGTCCAACCCGGTCTACGGCCTGCTCAACTTCGTGCTGTCCCTGCTCGGCATGGCGGTGATCTTCTTCGTCCTCGGCGCGCCCTTCGCCGCCGCGCTCGAAGTCATCGTCTACGCCGGCGCGATCATGGTGCTGTTCCTCTTCGTGGTCATGATGCTCAAGCTCGACCGTAACGCCGCCGCCCGCGAAACCAGCTGGATACCCCGCACCATCTGGATCGTCCCCATCCTGCTCGGCGCCGCCCTCGGCGGTGAACTCATCTTCGTCCTGCTCAACCATGCGGGCGGTGCGGCGAGCCGCCATGTCGTGGTCTCGCCCCAGGCGGTCGGCATCCGCCTGTTCACCACCGATATCGGCGCGGTCGAACTCGCCTCGATGCTCCTGCTCGCAGGGCTGATCGGCGCCTATCACCTCGGCCGTCCGACCAAAGCGGGAGACTGAACCATGGTCACACTCTCCTGGCAGGCGCCCACCGCGCTCGCCGCCATCCTCTTCGCCATCGGCATGCTCGGCCTGCTCGCCCGCCGCAGCCTCGTCTTCGTGCTGATGTCGATCGAAATCATGCTCAACGCTGTCGCCCTGCTGTTCATCACCGCCGGCATGCGCTGGGGCGACCCCCAGGGTCAGATCATGTTCATCTTCGTGATCAACCTCGCGGGCGCCGAGATCGCCCTCGGCCTGATCCTGCTGCTCCGCCTGCGCGCGCGCATCACCACCCTCGATGGCGACAAAGCCACCCTGCTGCGGGACGTCAAGGCATGAACAACCTCCTCTGGATCGTCCCCGCATCGCCGCTGCTCGGCGCCTGCCTGATCGGATTCTTCGGCTCGATCATCCCCGGCCGCGTCGCCGGTTTCATCGGCACCGCCAGCGTCGGCATCGCCGCAATCATCGCAAGCCTGATCGGCATCCACTGGTACCACGACGCCCCCGCCTCGCATGTCTACACCGAACACCTCTGGAACTGGGTCTCCCTGCCCGGCATGCATATCGGCCTGAGCCTCTATCTCGACCCGGTCTCCCTGCTGATGATGCTGGTCATCACCATCGTCGGCACCCTGATCCACCTGTTCTCCACCGAATACATGGAGGGCGAGGAAGGCTACAACCGCTATTTCGCCTACCTCAACATCTTCGTCGCCGCCATGCTCCTGCTGGTTCTGGCCAGCGACCTTCTGGTCATGTTCATCGGCTGGGAAGGGGTCGGCGTCTGCAGCTACCTCCTGGTCGGCTTCTGGTTCCACGAGACGAAAAACGGCTACGCCGCCCGCAAATCCTTCGTCGTCACCCGCGTCGCCGATGTCGCGATGCTGGTCGGCATCCTGCTTCTCGCGGTCAGGACCGGCACCCTCTCGATCCAGCCGATGCTCGATCGCGCGGTCGATCTCGCCTCCAACGGCGGCAGCTGGATCACCGTCGCCGCCGCCCTCCTGCTGATCGGCGGCCTCGGCAAATCCGCACAGTTCCCGTTCCAGACCTGGCTGCCCGACGCCATGGCCGGCCCCACCCCGGTCAGCGCCCTGATCCACGCGGCCACCATGGTCACCGCCGGCATGTATCTTGTGGTCCGACTCCACGTCCTCTATCTGCTGGCGCCGGACGTGCTCGCCGCAATCTCGATCGGCGCCGCCATCACCATCCTGCTCGCCGCCTTCGCCGCTTTGGTCCAGAGCGACATCAAGCGCGTCCTCGCCTACTCCACCATCAGCCAGATCGGCTACATGTTCCTCGCCCTCGGCGTCGGCGCGTGGTCGGCGGCGATGTTCCACTTCCTCACCCATGCCGTGTTCAAGGCGCTGCTGTTCCTCTCCGCCGGCGCCATCGCGATGCGGATGCACCATGAACAGAACATCTTCAAAATGGGCGGGCTGCGCACCCGCATCCCGCTCGCCTTCTGGAGCTTCCTGATCGGCTCGGCCTCGCTCGCCGCCCTTCCGGTCATCAGCGCGGGCTCGTTCAGCAAGGAAATGATCCTCGGCGCGGTCTGGTACGCTCCCGGCCTCGGCCCGATCCTCTGGGCCGCCGGCCTGCTCGGCGCGCTGGTCACCGCCACCTACATCTTCCGCGTCGTCTTCCTGGTCTTCTTCGGCCCCGCCCATTCCGAAGTGCTCGAACCCTACGGCATCCGCATCGCCATCCCGCTGATCATCCTCGCCGCCGGCTCGGTCCTGATCGGCTGGCTCGAAACCCCGAACTTCCTCGGCGACAACCAGATGGTCCTGACCCTGCTGACCCCCGCGGTCGGCGCGATCAAGGCGCATGGCGGGCTCGACATCATCGTGGAGGGCGCAGGCTACGTCATCCCCCTGTTCGGCCTCGGCATCGCCTTCGTCCTGTTCCGCAACGGCCACTGGGAACGCGTCGGCCTCGCCCCGCCCAGCGCATTCCGCCGCCTGATGGCGAGCGGCTTCGGCTTCGATGCGATCTACGATGTCCTGTTCGTCCGTCCCTTCCTCGCCCTCGTCCGCATCCTCCGCAACGATCCGGTCGATCTCATCGTCACCCTCCTCATGGCCATCGCGCTGCGGCTCCACCAGGCGCTGCGCGGCAGCCAGGTCGGTCAGGTCCGCCGCTACGCCGGCTGGCTGATGGTCGGCTCGATCGCAACCATTGCCATTCTGGTGTTCAAATGATCCTCCTCTGGCTGCTCGTCATCCCGCTCGCCGGCGGCCTGCTCGCCTGGCCCGCCGGAAAACTCAACCCCACCTTGCCGCGCGTCATCAGCCTCGCGGCCCTCGTGCTCGACCTGATCCTGATCCTGCCCCTCCTGCACAACGTCACCCCCGCCAACCTCATCGCCCCCGGCCACTGGCTGGTCGGGTTCGACGCGCCGTGGATTCCCTCCTTCGGCATCAGCCTCCGCCTCGATCTCGACGGGCTGAGCTGGCTCCTCATCGTCCTCACCCTCGCCATCGGCGTGTTCTCCGTCGTGGTCTCCTGGAAGGAAATCCAGGACGATGTCGGCTTCTTCCACGCCAACCTGCTCTGGTCCCTCGCCGGGTCGATCGGCGTGTTCCTCGCGCTCGACCTCTTCCTGTTCTTCTTCTTCTGGGAGGTCATGCTGGTGCCGATGTATTTCATCATCGCCATCTGGGGCCACGAAAACCGCCGCCGCGCCGCGCTCAAATTCTTCCTGTTCACCCAGGGCAGCGGCCTGCTGATGCTGCTGTCCATCCTCGCCCTCGCCTTCCTGCACGACCAGCAGACCGGCAAACTCACCTTCGACTACTTCGCGCTCCTCACCAGCCAGCCCGGCGGCACCTTCGGCTATCTCGTCATGCTCGGCTTCTTCATCGCCTTTCTGGTCAAGCTGCCCTCCTTCCCGGTCCACACCTGGCTGCCCGAAACCCACACCGAAGCCCCCACCGCCGGCTCGGTCATCCTCGCCAGCATCCTGCTGAAAACCGCCGGCTACGGCCTGCTCCGCTTCGCCGTGCCGCTCTTCGTCGCCGCCTCGCGTGATATCGCGCCCATCGCCATGTGGCTCGGCGTCGTCAGCATCTTCTACGGCGCCATCCTCGCCTACGGCCAGTCCGACCTCAAGAAGCTCGTGGCCTATTCCAGCATCAGCCACATGGGCTTCGTCCTGGTCGGCATCTACACCTTCAACTACATCGCCTGGCAGGGCGTCGTCATCCTCATGATCGCCCACGGCATCAGCACCGGCGCGTTGTTCATCACCGTCGGCAGCATCCAGAAACGCCTCCACACCCGCGATCTCGGCCGCATGGGCGGCCTCTGGACCGACGTGCCGCGCCTCTCCTCCTTCGGGGCCTTCTTCGTCCTCGCCTCGATGGGCCTGCCCGGCCTCGGCAATTTCGTCGGCGAATTCCTGATCCTGCGCGGCACCTACGAAGTCGCCCCGCTCATCGCCATCTTCGCCGCGATCGGCCTTATCCCCGCCGCCCTCTATTCCCTCATCGCGATCCAGCGCGCCTTTCATGGCAACGCCGCCGAACCCCGCACCCTGCCCGATTTCGGTGCGCGCGAAACCATCATGATGATCGCCCTCGGCGCCGCCATCATCTGGCTCGGCGTCTACCCCCAGCCGGTCCTCAAAATCGCCGCCCCCGGCCTCGGCAACCTCGTCCCGATCGACACCACCGCAGGACTGACCCTCACCCGGAGCGGCACATGATCTCCCATCTGCAGGCGTCCGCCCCGCTGCTCATCCTTGCGGCGGCCATCACCATCCTGCTCGCCGCCATCGCGATCAAGCGCAGCTTCGCGGGCAGCGTCGCCATCAGCGCCATCGGCCTGCTCGCCGCCATCGCCAGCACGCCCTGGGCGATCAACGCCACCGGCCCCGCGCCGATGCCCACCCTCTTCATCTTCACCACCGAATCTCTCGGCTTCGCCGCCCTCGTCATCCTCGCGGCACTCGGCGTGCTGATCCTCGCCGCCGGCTATTTCACCACCGGCATCAAGCTCCCGCGCGAGGAATACCCGCTGCTCCTGCTCATCGCGACCCTCGGCGCGGTCGCCCTCACCCTCTCGGCCAGCTTCATCACCCTGTTCCTCGGGCTGGAGACCATGAGCCTCGCCATGATCGGCATGATCGCCTACCCGCGCTACCGCCCGGGCGCCGAGGAAGCCGGGCTGAAATACCTCATCCTCTCGGGCATGTCCTCGGCACTGGTCCTGTTCGGCATCGCGCTGGTCGAACTCGCGACGAACCATCTGCAATTCACCCCCGTCCTCGCGACCCTGCTCACCGGCACGCCCATCCTGCTCGCCGCCGTCGCCCTGATCGGCGCGGGTGCCGGCTTCAAGCTCGGCGTGGTGCCCTTCCACATCTGGGTGCCGGACATCTACGCCGGCGCCCCCGCACCCTCCGCCGCCTACGTCGCGGTGATCCCGAAAATCGCCGTCCTCGCCGTGATCATCCGCATCCTCGAAATGCCCGGCGTCGCCTTCTCGCACGGCACCATCACCGCCATCACCATCGTCGCGATCCTCTCGATGGCGATCGGCAACCTCCTCGCGTTGATGCAGGAAAACATCAAACGCATCCTCGGCTATTCCTCGATCGCCCATCTCGGCTACGTTCTGGTCGCCCTTCTCGCCGCCAGCGCGATCGGCCGCGCCGGCGTCATCTTCTACATCGTCACCTACGCCATCACCGTCATCGGTGCCTTCGGCATCATCGGCATCCTCTCCCGCGCCACCGCCGGGCGCGATCTCGATCAGGTCAGCGAATTCCACGGCCTGTTCTGGGAACGCCCGTTCCTCGCCACCATCATGACCCTGGTGCTGCTCTCGCTCGCCGGCGTGCCTCCCGCCATCGGCTTCATCGCCAAAATGTACATCATGGCTGCGGGCGTCCACGCCGACCTGCGCATCCTCACCGGAACCCTCGTCGTCACCAGCGTGATCGGCCTGTTCTACTACCTGCGCATCATCATCGTGATGTCGCTCAAACCGGTCGAACGCACCGCAACCCCCGAAATGGCCATGGCCGTCCCCATGACCGGCTGGATCACCATGGCGACCCTCGGCGCCCTGATCATCGGCTTCGGCGTCGATCCCGAATCCCTCATCGTGATCCTGCGCAGCCTGTTCGGGTAGGTGACCGCACCGGTCCTGTCCCGGCTCACCTCCCCATGCTACGCACACTCCATGTCAGAGTCCGATAAGCCCCTCCGCCAACAGATCGACGACGCCATGGCGGCCATCCGCACGCAGATCGAACGCCTGCGCGAAGGCCCCACCATGGGCGGCCCCTCCGACGACCGCTCGGTCATCGCCGACCTCCAAGCCGAATATCAGGCCCTCGCGGACGTCCGCACCAATCTCCCACCCCACGACCACCCGTCCGACGACCCCGACGACGCAACACCAGCCTGAAACCACCTCGCCTTGACCTTCCCACCGTGGCAATCACCACGAAGGGGTCATGCAATACTCAATCCCCCGCCGCCGCTTCCTCGCCAGTGCTGCCGCCGCCGCCAGTCTGCCCGCCATCCCCGCGATCGCCCACGCCGCCACCCCGGCGAGACGCCTCACCGCCCACACCCGCATCATCGAGGTCAACGGCCGCGCCGCCACCAAATTTCAGCTCACCGACCAGGCCGGCAACACCGGCATCACCCTCGCACCCGGCGAACGCTTCAAGGTCGACCTGATCAACAACGCCGGCACCAGCACCATCATCCACTGGCACGGCCAGTTCCCGCCTTGGGTTCAGGACGGGTTTCCCTGGATGGAAACCCCGCCGATCAAACCGGGCGCCACCCAGGCCTACGACTACGCCGCCATCCCCGGCACCTTCTGGATGCACTCCCATCAGGGTCTCCAGGAACAGAACCTCATGACCGCCCCCCTGATCGTCCATTCCGCGGCCGACCTGCGCGCCGATCATCAGGAAGTCGTCATGATGCTGCACGATTTCAGCTTCCACAGCCCCGAAGCGCTGATGGCCCGCCTCACCGGCCAATCCCTCCCCGCCATCCACACCATGACCCGCGAGATCGAAAACATCCCCACCCGCGACATCCCCCCACACCCCGCCCGCTCAGCCGCAATGCCCGGAATGTCCATGCCCGGCATGGACATGAAAGACATGGACATGAACGGCATGTCGATGGGCAAATCCGACCTCAACGACGTCCATTACGACGCCTTCCTCACCAACGACCGCACCCTCTCCGACCCGCTCGTCATCCGGACCAGCCGCAGCGCCCGCATCCGCCTGCGCCTGATCAACGGCTCATCCTCCAGCCAGTTCTGGGTCGATTTCGGCGGCCTCACCGGCACGGTCATCGCAACCGACGGCCACGACTGCCTGCCAATCCCCGTAAAGCGCATCCCCATCGGCATCGCCCAGCGCTTCGACGTCCTGCTCGACCTCCCACCCGACCGCGCCACCCCCATCCTCGCCACCCTCGAAGGCACCTCCGACCGCACCGGCCTCATCCTCGCCCCGCCCGGCGCCCCCATCGCCCGCATCACCCCCCAGGCCGCCAAACCCGCCCCCGCGGTCGACCTCTCGCTCGAACGCCGCCTGTCCGCCCGCCACCCGCTCACCCCGCGCCGGCCCGGCCTCCGCCACCGCATCGACCTCGCAGGCCACATGAAACCCTACGCCTGGTCCCTCAACAACGAATTCTGGCCAAACGTCACCCCTCTCATGCTCACCACCGGCCAACGCGTCGAAATCGACCTCGTCAACCACTCCATGATGGCCCACCCGATGCACCTGCACGGCCACGACTTCCAGATCATCGCCATCGACGGCACCCCCCTCAACGGCGCCATGCGCGACACCATCGTCGTCCCCCCCATGGGCACCATCCGCATCGCCCTCGACGCCAACAACCCAGGCCGCTGGGCCTTCCACTGCCACAACCTCTACCACATGATGACCGGCATGATGACCGAGTTCCGCTACCACGGCACCGCAGTCTAAGCCCGAAGGCAAATAAGGGCAGGGGGCTTTGCCCCCTGCACCCCCACTAAGGGCGCGGCCCTTAGAACCCTTTGGTTTTGGTTGGGGGAGGGCGATCCACGCACGTGCCGTTCAAAGGCATGACGCATCGCCCTCCCCCAACCAAAACCAGTGGATTCCAAAGGCTCCGCCTTTGGCGGGGTCGAGGGGCAGCGCCCCTCGCCTTACTGCCCTCGCGCCTCAACTCCGTGTCGGGGTCGGATCGATCACGTTGGCGCAGGCGTCGGTGGGGGCGGCGGCGACGGGGCCGACGAGCGGCACGATTTTGAGCCCGGCGGAGGTGACGCGGCAGGGTGCTGCGGCCAGTCCGCAGCCGGAGAGGATGAGTGCGGTGATGCCGAGCATGAGGAGGACGGAGGGTTTCATGGGCGGGGGCTCCTATTTCGGGGTCAGCCTCCCCATATGGGTTTGATCGCCCCGCACTCCAGGACTTGTGATCGTGTGGCTGGACTTTCGGCCCATGGGCGCTATGTGCGGGGCATCATAACGTAATCGGAGACTTGAATATGTCATTGCAACTTGGCGACACCGCCCCGGATTTCGAACAGGACAGTTCGGAAGGCCGCATCAAATTTCACGAGTATCTCGGCAATTCGTGGGGCATTCTGTTCAGCCACCCGGCCGATTACACGCCGGTCTGCACCACCGAGCTCGGCGTGGTCGCCCGTCTGATGCCCGAATGGAAAAAGCGCAACGTCAAGCCGGTCGGTCTTTCGGTCGACACTGGTGAAAACCACACCGGCTGGGCCAAAGACATCAAGGAAACCCAGGGCCAGACCGTCGATTTCCCGATCCTCGCGGACCATGACCACAAGGTCAGCAAGCTCTATGAAATGATCCACCCGAACGCGAGCACCACCGCCACGGTGCGTTCGGTCTTCATCATCGACCCCGCGAAGAAGATCCGGCTGATCCTCACCTACCCGATGGCGACCGGCCGCAATTTCGATGAAATCCTCCGCGTGATCGACTCGCTCCAGCTCACCGATTCCGACAAGGTCGCCACCCCGGCGAACTGGAAAGACGGCGATGACGTCATCATCGTCCCCTCGGTGTCCGATGACGAGGCGAAGGCCAAGTATCCCGCGGGCTTCAAGACGCTCAAGCCCTATCTCCGCATGGTCAAGCAGCCCAAGCTGCCCCACGCGAGCTGATCCAACCGGGCATCTGTCACAAAAGCTTCATGGATCTGTCATAACCGTGGCATGATACAGGGCTAAGGAGCGGCGTCATGAACCCGATGCCGCTCCACCCCCTGCCGCCCCGCGCGGTCCCGATCTCTGGAGCCTGACCATGCCCGAAGCCGCCGCGCAGCTTGCGCCGATGCCCCTTGCCGCTGCAACGCCCTCCCCGCGCATCGCCATCCGCAACCTCGATTTCTTCTACGGCGCCACCCAGGCCCTCAAATCCGTCTCGCTCGACTTCCCCGACCGCGAAACCACCGCGATGATCGGCCCGTCCGGCTGCGGCAAATCCACCCTGCTCCGCATCCTCAACCGCATGTACGACCTCTACCCCAACCAGCGCGCCACCGGCGAGGTCATGCTCGACGGTGAAAACATCATCGCGCCCACCACCGACATCAACCGCCTCCGCCGCCGTGTCGGCATGGTCTTCCAGAAACCAACACCCTTCCCGAAATCGATCTACGAAAACGTCGCCTTCGGCGTCCGCCTGCACGAGCGCCTCACCCGCGCCGAAATGGATGAACGGGTCGAATCCACCCTGATCCGCGCCGCCCTGTGGGACGAGGTGAAGGACAAGCTCGCCAACTCCGCCCTCGCCTTGTCCGGCGGCCAGCAGCAGCGCCTCTGCATCGCCCGCACCATCGCCGTCCGCCCCCAGGTCATCCTGCTCGACGAACCGACCAGCGCGCTCGACCCGATCTCCACCCTGAAAATCGAACAACTCATCGCCGAACTCAAGCGCGATTTCACCATCGTCATCGTCACCCACAACATGCAGCAGGCCGGCCGCTGCGCCGACCGCGTCGCCTTCTTCTACCTTGGCGAACTCGTCGAGGTCGCCCCCGCGACCGACATGTTCACCGCCCCGCGCGAACGCCGCACCCAGGAATACATCACCGGCCGCTTCGGCTGAGGAGACCGCCATGCCCATCGTCAGCGACGAATCCCGCCACATCCTCTCCAGCTTCGAAACCGACCTCACCCGCCTGCGCGACATGATCGCGGCGATGGGCGGCCTCGTCGAAACCGAACTCGCCGATGCCACCACCGCCCTGATCACCCGCGATGCCGAGCTCGCCGCCCGTGTCGTCGAATTCGATGCACGGGTCGATGCCGAGGAACGCAGCATCGAGCAATTCGCCATCCGCCTCCTCGCCACCCGCGCCCCGGTCGCCAACGACCTCCGCCAGGTCGTCGCCGCGCTGAAGGTCACCACCGACCTCGAACGCATCGGCGACTACGCCGCCAACGTCGCCAAACGCACCCTCGTCCTCAACGAATCCTCCCCCGCCTACCCGCTCGCCAGCCTCGCGCAGATGTCGCGCCTGGTGCAGGAAAACCTCAAATCCACCATCGACGCCATCGGCGACGCCGACATCGAAAAAGCCACCGCCGTCTGGCGCGCCGACCAGATGATCGACGATCTCTACACCACCATCTTCCGCGAACTCATCACCTACATGATGGAAGACCCCCGCAACATCTCCGCCTGCACCCACCTCCTCTTCATCGCGAAAAACCTCGAACGCATCGGCGACCACGCCACCAACGTCGCCGAACTCACCTACTACGCCGCCACCGGCACCAGCCTCCCGGAAAACCGCCCCAAAGGCGACCTCTCCGCCGCCTACTTCGCCCAATCGAAACCGTGACGGACCGCGCCATGAACGACCACGGCAAACCCCTCATCCTTGTCGTCGAGGACGAAGCCCCCCTCGTCACCCTCCTGCGCTACAACCTCGAAAAAGCCGGCTTCGCGGTGGACGACGCGGGCGACGGCAACGAAGCCCTCGTCAAAATCACCGAAACCCCGCCCGACCTCCTCCTGCTCGACTGGATGCTCCCCACCCTCTCCGGCATCGAACTCTGCCGCCAGCTCCGCCGCCGCCCGCTCACCCGCAGCCTCCCGGTCATCATGCTCACCGCCCGCGCCGAAGACCAGGACGCTGTGCGCGGCCTCGAAACCGGCGCCGATGACTACATCACCAAACCCTTCTCCCCCGAAGCCCTCATCGCCCGCATCCGCGCCCTGCTCCGCCGCTCCGGCGCCACCCCGGCCAAAACCCCGCTCACTTTCCACGATATCGAACTCGACCCCACAACCCACCGCGTCACCCGCGCCGGCCGCACCCTCCACCTCGGCCCCACCGAATTCCGCCTGCTCGAATTCTTCATGCGCCACCCGCGCCGCGTCTTCTCGCGTGAAGACGTGCTCAACGCCGTCTGGGGCCGCGATATCCACGTCGAACCCCGCACCGTGGACGTCCACATCCGCCGCCTCCGCAAAGCCATCAACGCCGAAACCGAAACCGACCTCGTCCGCACCGTCCGCGCCGCGGGCTACGCGCTCGATGTCGATCCGATCGCGGCTTAAGGGATAAAAGTTAAGGGAAGGCTTCTTTTTTGAAAAAAAGAAGCAAAAAACTTTCGCTCCTTGCGGTCCTGCCGCTCGGCGGTCGTCCGCTTATTTCAGGGCGGGGGCGGATGTCAGCGCCTCGATCCTCGCGAGCAACTCATCCATCTTGAACGGCTTGACCAGATAATCATCGCCCCCGGCCTGCAACCCCGCCACCCAATCCGAAACCTCGCCCAACCCGGACAGAAACAACGCCGGAACCTCCCGCCCGCTCCCGCGCACCGCCCGCAAAATATCGGTCCCGTCGATCCCGTCCCCCAACTGCCGATCCAGAATGATCAGCCCATACTCACCCCCCAAAGCCGCCGTCACCCCGGCCTTGCCATCCGAAGCCCAAACCACCTCATACCCCGCTTCTGACAAGGCATTGACCAACAACCGCCCCACATCGGGATCATCCTCGACCACAAGAATCTTCATCCGCGAGGATAGCACCATGACGTTCTTCCTTCATCCAACACCCCATGTTTCCACCCCAGCGCCCCGAAAGCAACCCGTTGCGCACCTCCGGCCACATGACGCATCGCGCCACCAGGGGATGGTCGCGACGAAACTCGGCCCCGCCCACCCCTTCAAAACGAAAAATCCAAAAGCTCAGCTATCCGATCGACGATCCGTCTCCGCCGCGTAGCAGACGATCTCATATTCAATCTCATCGAGATCGAAAAAATAGAACCGGCGGCCCGGTTCATAATTCCCATGGCTGAACGTCCTCAAACCCGCAGCAAGCACCCGCGCCTCGGTCTCCTCAAGATCATCAACCTCGATCCCGATATGATTGAGGGGCCGTCCCTTGCCGAACCCGCCGGCAACGCTCCCACCATTATATAGAGCGACATAATGATCCCCGGAGCCGACATGGATCGTCCTCCCGCCATTCTGAGCAAGCCCGCTCCACCGCACCTCCCAGCCAAACAATGATTCCAACAGCCGCGACGTCCGCTCAGGGTCCGACACCGTGATGTTCACATGCTCAATCCGTGCCGCCGACATGGTCAATCTCCTTTTGATGCAAGCGGAGAGTGCTTGCCGGTTGCAAGCCCTAGAACCTCAAGTTAACTTAAGGTCAAGCATTTTCCGAGAATGATTTCCGTGAAACTCCGCCCGACTTTGTCCATCGGCGAACTCGCCCGCAGAATCGGCCTGTCCGTCTCGGCCATCCGCTTCTACGAACAGCGCGGCCTCGTTACGGCCTCACGCGGCGCGGGCAACCAGCGCCGCTTCGCCCGCGCCGACATCCGCCGTCTCTCCTTCGCCCTGATCGCCCAGAAACTCGGCCTTACCATCGCCGAAATCGAAGCCGAACTCGCAACCCTCCCCCGTGATCAAGCCCCCTCAGCCCATGAGTGGCAGACCATCGCAACCCGAATCCAGGCCCGCATCGCCGCCCAGATCACCTTCCTCCAGAAAACCCACGCCCGCCTCGGCGGCTGCATCGGCTGCGGCTGCCTCTCCCTCAAACACTGCGCCCTCTACAACCCCGACGATCAGGCTGCTCTCACCGGCTCCGGTCCACGCTTTCTGCTCGGCGATCAGGCAACGGGTGTCAAAGAGCGCTGACGCCCCACCCCTCACTTCCAGATTCGCGCAAACACCCCATCCGGCACCTCGACATTCCCCACCGCGCCCTGAAACCATTGCCTCGGCATCGGCACCGGGTGCTTCGCATCCGTAACCGGCACCCCGCCGCCCCACACATTGAAAATGATCGCGAACGCAATTGGCCCGCCCTGCACCGGCACCGCCGGCACCGCCTCCGCCACCGTCTCGATCTTCTCGATCAGCGCCGCCGACATATGATTCCGCCCGGTCACCACCCACGCCCGCGACTTCATCCCCGGCTTCACCCCCATCACCAGCGCAGCCGTCACCCCTGCCTCCGGCGGCATCGCATCGAAACTCGCCGCCAAACTCGCATCGAGTTGCTTGATATAAGCGCCCAGCGGCACCGCCGAACCCACCCGCGCAACCAGAACCGCATTGGGCTGATACAGCACGATCTCCTGCTGCCTGAACACCGAACCGCCCCCAACACCCCCCGCCGCAGCCGCACCCACACCCGGCGGCTGCACCGGAAACTCGAACACCAACGGACGATCCGGCATCCCCGGCAGGAACCGCCCGAAATTCACGCCGAGCAGATGCCTGATCACCGCCGCCGAAACCGCCGGCGGCAACACCCCCGCCTGAACCCCGGCCTTCTGCACGAACCCGAGCGGCGTCACCACCGCCAGCACCCCGAACCCCGTCCGGACATGCGCCCGCTCCAATATGCCGTCGAACACCCGATCCGATCGCACCTGCCGCGCCATCCGTTCGCCATACCGCGCCATCAGCGCCGTCTGCGCCGGCACCTGCGCCGTGCCAACCGGCCCGGTCGCCGCAGCGTCCCCATGCGCGGCACACCCCGCAAGCCCGCCCAGCAAAACCATCCCCGCCAGAACCCGGCCGCGCCGCGCCATCCACTGCCTCATATCCCGTCGCTCCCTGAATTTTTCTTCATGTTCCGGTTAGCAATTGTTACACTTGCCGTAAAGCGAAACCGTATCCCGCCGTCGCGAAATCCCCCCGCCCCGATTGCAACATCGCCCACTCTCGCCTATCTGCGCGATCGAAATCCCGCCCTTCCAAGGCCAACCCTTCGAGGATCGCAATGACCGAAACAACCGAAACAACCCGCCCCTTCGATGCCGAAGTCGGCCGCCTGCTCGACCTGGTCGTTCACTCCCTCTATTCCGAGCGCGAAATCTTCCTGCGCGAGCTGGTCGCCAACGCCGCCGACGCGATCGACCGCCGCCGCTTCCTCGCTCTGTCCGATGAATCCCTCGCCCTCCCGGAAGACGCCTCGATCCGCATCAGCGTCGACAAGGAAGCCCGCACCATCACCATCGCGGATGACGGCATCGGCATGACCGCCGAAGACCTCGCCAGCCACCTCGGCACCATCGCCCGCTCCGGCACCCGCGCCTTCACCGAAACCCTGGCCGATGCCAAACCCGAAGAACGCCCCAGCCTCATCGGCCAGTTCGGCGTCGGCTTCTATTCCGCCTTCATGGTCGCCGACACCGTCGAAATGATCTCCCGCCGCGCCGGCACCACCGCCGCCCATAAATGGACCTCCGATGGCCGCGGCGGCTACCGCATCGCCGAAGCCACCCGCGACACCCCGGGCTCCGATGTCATCCTCCACATCAAGCCGGATGCCGATGAATACCTCGAACCCGTCCGCCTGGAGACCATCCTGCGCAAATGGGCCGACCACATCTCCGTCCCGATCAGGATCGAACGCGACGGCAAATTCCAGCCCGCCAACGAAGGCACCGCCCTCTGGCGCAAACGCAAATCCGACGTCACCGAACAGGACTACACCGAATTCTACCGCCACCTCGGCCACATGTTCGACCAGCCCTGGGCCACCATCCACTGGAGCGCGGAAGGCTCGATCGAATTCTCCGCCCTGCTCTTCATCCCCGGCCAATCCCCCTTCCCGGTGACCGAGGACGATCGCGAATCCCACGTCCGCCTCCACGTCCGCCGCATGTTCATCACCGACGACGCCAAACTCCTCCCCGGCTGGCTCCGCTTCATCGAAGGCGTAGTCGACACCGAAGACCTGCCGCTCAACGTCTCGCGTGAAATGCTGCAATCCACCCCGGTCCTCGCCCGCATCCGCAAGGCCCTGGTCAACCGCGTCATCACCGAACTCAAATCCCGCGCCAGGGACGCCGAAGCCTACAAACCCTTCATCGAGCAATTCGGCCCGGTCCTGAAGGAAGGCATCTACGACGACAACGACCACCGCACCGAAATCGCGGCCCTCGCCCGCTTCCGCTCCACCCACGGCGACGACCTCACCTCGCTCGACGATTACATCGCCCGCATGCCGGAAACCCAGAAAGACATCTACTACATCACCGGCGAAGACCCCGAGCGCATCAAAGCCTCGCCCCAGATCGAAGGCCTCCGCGCCAAAGGCTTCGAAATCCTCCTCCTGTCCGACCAGATCGACTTCTTCTGGCCCGAACGCCTCGCCACCTACGCCGACAAAAAACTGGTCCACGCCGGCGCCGCATCCGACATCTTCGAAGCCGCCGAAACCCCGGCCGCCCTCGCCACCCTCACCGCCGCCCTGAAATCCGCCCTCGATGCCCACGTCTCCGAAGTCCGGGTCTCATCGCGCCTCACCGACAGCCCCGCCGCCCTCGCCGCCTCCGGCGCCCAGCCCGACCTCGCGCTGCAACGCCTGATGCGCCGCGCCGGCCGCCAATCCTACGCCCCCAAACCCGCCCTCGAACTCAACCCCACCCACCCCCTGATCGAACGCCTCATCCCCCACGCCGAATCCGGCGAAGACATGACCGACTGGGCCACCCTCCTCCTCGACCTCGCCCGCATCCAGGACGGCGAAACCCCCATCGACCCCGCCCGCTTCGCGCGCCTGGTCGCTACCAAAATGACGCCAACATGAGGTGAATGCTGCTCCATTTCGAGAAGGGAGCAAGGAAAAGACAGGGTTCTTTTTTGCAAAAAAGAACCAAAAAACTCTTTTGAATCCGGACCGCAGCCTTTTGGCGGCCTGTGCTTCAGGCGGTGGCCATCTCGCCTGTCCCCCCTGCGCCGACAGGGCATTTTCAGGTTGACGAGGGCAGCGGGTGTCCGTAGCGATTTGGCATGATCGACCTGAGCTTGATGTTGCCTTTGAAGGGGTATCGCTTTCCCCGATCGGTGATCGCGTATGCGGTCTGGAGCTATTACCGGTTCAACCTGAGCCTGCGGGACGTTGAAGATCTGCTGGCTGAACGGGGTGTGACGGTCAGCTACGAGACGATCCGGGTGTGGGTCGATCGGTTCGGACCACAGATGGCCTCACAGATCCGGCGCGACCGGCCGCCGGCAGGCAATAAATGGCACATCGACGAAATGGTAATCACCATCGGCGGTGAGCCGCGCTGGCTTTGGCGCGCCGTCGATGACCGGGGTGATGTGCTGGAAATCCTGGTCCAGAAACGCCCCAATGCCGATGCCGCCCGACGATTTCTCCGCAAGCTGATGCGCCGATGGGGGCAGCCGCGCGTCGTGGTGACCGACAAGCTGCGGAGCTACGACGTCGCATTCCGCACGGATTGCCGCAGTGCCGATCATCGATCCCATAAGCGGTTGAACAATCGGATCGAAGCTTCTCACCGCCATACAAGGCGACGAGAAAAGATCATGGGCCGGTTCAAGTCCGCCGGCCATGCCCAGAGATTTCTCGCCACCCACGACCAGATCGTCACCCTGTTCCGCCCGAAACGCCATCGCCTCTCCGCCCGATCATTCCGCCACAGCCGGGCCGACGCATTCTCGCTCTGGGCCGACTACACCGCCAACCTGGCCGCCTGATCAATCGGATCTCGTCAAATCGCGCCTCATCCGATCAACTTGACAATGCCCTCCGGGATTCCCGGTGCGGTTCAGTACCGAGGAAATGGCTCAGCCGCGCAACCGCCTGGAATGTGTAGGCGAACTGGCGCCGACTAACGGCTATGAGCACGCCTGTTCGGCTTCATATGGCGAACGTGTGTTGTCTCCATGGCTCGGAAAGTCAAAAACACTCGGCAATGACCGCCATGCGGGCGATCGCAGGTAGAGATGTCGTTTTCAGTTTCCGCATGATCGCGGCCCGGTGTGCTTCGACTGTGCGGGTGCTGATCCCAAGGGCGGTAGCGATTGATTTGGTGGGTCGGCCGACCAGAACGTGGGCGAGGATATCACGCTGCCGCGGCGTGAGAATGGCGAGTTGACGCTGAGCGGCATCCCGGGCCTCGTCTCGCGCCGTGCGGTCGTTCGGCATGTCGATCGCGTGCGCGAGGCGGCCGAGCAGATCGGCGGCTGCGACGGGTTTGGTGACGAAATCTGTCGCACCCGCGCGCATTGCCGCAACGGCGGTCGCCGTGTCGGTATCGCCGGTGATCACCAGGGCCGGAATCCGGGAGTCCCGGGCGTGCAGACGCTCGAGCAGATCGATCCCGGACATGCCAGGCAATCCCGCATCGATCAGCAGGCAGGCCGGATCGCGCGTGGTGCCACAGGACGCAAGAAACGCTTCGGCGCTTGAATAATCGGCGATCGTGAAGCCTTCGGTTTCCAACAGCCGACAGTAATCACCCCGCAGCGCGTCGTCATCCTCGATGACGCCGATGAGCCTTCCCGTGGCGCCAGTCTCTGTCGCGCTGCTCTCCTGCGCGGGCCGGATTGGCGCGTCCAGCATCGTCGCGATCGTATCCAGCAGTGCCGCTTTGCTGACCGGCTTACTGAGCCGGACATAACCATGAGCAGCGATATCGCGCAGCGTGGTGGTGGCGATGTCCCCGGTCAGGATCAAGACCGGAATGTCGGTATGCAGCGCGGCCAGAACCGCCTGTGCGGCAGCGACCCCGGTCATGCCCTGCGGCAGGTTGTAGTCGGTCAGGATCAGGTCGGGGATCAGCCCGGCATGAGCCATCCGCGCCAGCGCCGCGGGCCCGTCGGGGGCGAGGGTAACCAAAATATCGTGCTGGGCGAGGGCACGGGCAAGAAGATCGCGCAATTCGGCATCATCCTCGATGATCAGCACCGAACGCCCCGCTATCCGCTGAAGGGGCGTGGATAGTGGCGCGACAGGCAACAGGGCTGTCCCGGCATCTGCACGCGGCACCTCGATTGAAAACACCGATCCCTTGCCCGGCACGGAGCGGACCCGCAGCGGGTGATGGAGCAATTGGGCGAGCCGCCGGACGATCGAGAGGCCGAGGCCGAGGCCACGGCTGCGTTCGCGGGCTGCATTATCGAGTTGGTGATATTCCTCGAAGATCGCATCGAGCTGGGTCTCCGCGATGCCCAGCCCGGTATCCCACACCTCGATGCGCACGGCATCGCCCTGGCGGCGGCAGCCGATCAGGACGCGACCGACCTTGCTGTATTTGATCGCGTTCGAAACGAGATTGCGAAGGATCTGTTCGAGCAGCGCGGCATCGGTGCGGACGCTCAGCCGGCATGGCACGACGCTCAGGCCAAGGCCCGCCGCCTCGGCATGACACGCGTAATCGGCGTTGATCCGCGTGAAGAGCGGGTCGAGCGCAACGATGCCGATATTGGCCTGCATCACCCCGGTCTCGATCTGGTTGATATCGAGCAGGGTATCGAGCATGCCGGTCATCGTGCCGATCGTCTGATCGAGCCGCTCGATGAGGTGCAGCGTCGGGGGGTCCGCCACGGCCCGTGCCAGCAGGCCCTGCAGCAGGGCCAGGGTCTGCAGCGGCTGGCGCAGGTCGTGGCTGGCGGCGGCCAGGAAGCGCGATTTGGCCGCGTCGGCCCGTTCCGCGCTGAGCCGGGCCTCTTGCACCGCCTCGGCTGCGGTCTTCCGATCGGTGATGTCGGTGAAGGTGATCACCACGCCTTCGATCCGGTCCTCATGGGTCCGGTAGGAGGTGATCCGCCGGATCAGCCAGGCGCTGGCACGCCCCTTGCCGATTGTCGTGAGGATTTCGCGCTCGATCGGAGCAAGGTGGAGTAGAACAGCCTGCGCGTCACGGCTGAGTGTGTCATCCTCGGCCAGCATGGTCAGGTCGGTCAGCGGGCGGCCGATATCGGTTGCGATGATGTTGAACAGGCGGCGGCTGGCCGGGGTGAAGAAGCGGATGTTCAGATCGGTGTCGAGAAACAGGGTGGCGACGTCGGTGCTGTAGAGAATGTTCTGCAGGTCGTTGCCGGTAATGCGCTGGCGTTCCAGAGTCTCCTGCAACTGGCCGTTCAGGGCGGTGAGTTCCTCATTCAGTGATTGCAGCTCTTCCTTCGAGGTGAGCAGCTCCTCGTTGGTCGACTGGAACTCCTCGTTGACCGACAGCGCCTCCTCGTTGATCGCCTTCTGGTCCTCGCTGGACAATTCCAGATCCCGGATCGCGCCGAGCAATTCGGTGCGGGTGGCAGCGAGTTCACGCTCCACTACGGTCAGGTTCCGGTTGCGATTGCCGCGCGGCGGGCGGGTCGGGGCGGTCGGCCCGGTGTCTTCGATGAAACAGACCAGCAGCAACGCCTCGCCATCGCGGGCAACCGGCTGAATATCGAGGTGGAAATTGATCGCCCGGCCATCCTCGTCGATCGTGCCGCCGGGGGCGATGATGCGGGCGTTGCTCTCGATCGCGCGCTGGATCGCTGAGCGCAGCGTGGTGCGCAGGCTTGGCCGGGCCATGGCGATCAGGTCGAACGTTGGCAGGCCGGGTGCCACGCGAAGATAGCGTTCGGTCGGGCCGAGCGAGAACAGATATTCGAAGCCTCGGTTGATGAGAACGGCGGCAGGGGCAAAAGCCTCGATCACCAGGCGCCGGCACAGATCGGCAATACCGGTCTGGCGCGGTGCCTGCGGCATCGGGCCGGCGACCAGCGGGTTGCGCGGCAGCCGAGGCGCACCGATCCGCGCGGGCGGCGTGATCGCCCCCGCCACACGTGCGGGCCCGACCCGGCGGAACAGCCGGTCGGTCTTGGAGATGACTTCGAACCCCTGATCGACCTGACCAAGGGTTTCGGCACTGCCGAGCAGCAGCACCCCGCCATCGCGCAGGGCGAACCGGAACTGGGCGATGACTTTCGACTGCGCCTCGGGCTGCAGATAGATCATCAGATTGCGGCAGGAGATCATGTCGAGCCGCGAGAATGGCGGATCGGCCAGCAGATCGTGCACGGTAAATACCACGAGCGCGCGCAGGTCGCGGCTGATGCGGTAATGCGTCTCCTCGCGGCTGAAGAACCGCGCGAGACGCGCCGCACCGACATCATCCTCGATCGTGGCGGGATATAAACCATTGCGCGCGCGGGCGATGGCATCGGAATCGACGTCGGACGCGAAAATCTGCAGCTTGAGCTTGGTCCCATTGTCATCCGCCCATTCCTGAAACAGCATGGCGAGGGAATAGGTTTCCTCACCGGTGCTGCATCCCGCGATCCAGATCCGCACCGGACGCGGATCGTTGCGGTCCGCCATCAGCGCCGGGATCACGGTGGTGCGTACCGTCTCGAACACTTTCGGATCACGAAAGAAACTGGTCACGTTGATCAGCAGGTCCTGTGCAAGAGCCTCGAGTTCGAGCGGATCGGTCTCGACCAGGTCGTGATACTGGCCGAGAGCCCCGCGCGGCATACCGGCGAGCCCCACCCGGCGCTCGATCCGCCGTCGCAGCGTACCGTGCTTGTAGAGCGAGAAATCATGAGCGGTGCGATTGCGCAGCAACTCGACGATCTGGTGGAACGGATCATCGGCTTGGTTCGTGGCGGCAGGGACCGACACGGGGGTGGTGGCGTGAGCGGCCAGAGCGGCGGGCATTGCGGCGATCGGCAGGATCGCATCGACATTCCCGGTGGCGATCGCGCTGCGCGGCATTCCGTCATACTGCGCTTCGTTGGGGTCTTGCACGATGACGTAGCCGTGGCCGAGGCGGATGTCGCGAATACCGGCACTGCCATCGCTGCCCGTTCCCGACAGAACGATGCCTATGGCGCGCGCGCCATAGGCCTGCGCGAGCGAGTGGAGCAGAAAATCGAACGGCAGCCGCGCGCCGTGACGCGCGAGGGGGCGCGAGAGATGCAGCATGTCCTGCCCGACCGACAGATAGTTCCCGGGCGGCAGGACATAGCAATGCCCGGGTTCGATCGCCATGCCTT
Organism: Acidiphilium acidophilum; assembly: GCF_033842475.1. NCBI lineage: Bacteria > Pseudomonadati > Pseudomonadota > Alphaproteobacteria > Acetobacterales > Acidocellaceae > Acidiphilium > Acidiphilium acidophilum. The sequence goes on from NZ_JAWXYB010000018.1 coordinate 3,553,733, forward strand.
CGGCGGCGTCGCGCACGACGAGGCCGGTGTGGCTCGCGAGCAGTTCGGCCAGCAGGCTTCGCTGGGTCGGGTCGAGATGCTGGATCACGATCAGCGCCATCGAGCGGTCGGGTTCGAGCGCCTGCAGCAGGAGCCGGCACGCTTCAAGCCCTCCTGCCGACGCGCCGATGCCGACCACGAAAAAATCCGCGTCCGGGGCGTCCCTCGGGCTGGTGGCTGACTCAATGGTTGATTTCGGCTTGTCGCGTCGCATAGCTGCGCGCTTTCGCAGTGGCGTCCCGAACCGCAGGACTTGAGCGATATTGTAACATCACAATCGTAAGCCGTCGACTACGTAGTTTCCGAGTCTGTCGCCAGCAGACGCGCCCCCCTACAGTCGCAACGTAGTACGGGAGCGCAACATGACCGAGCCGATCACATCCATCCTGGTTGCCGATGACGATGAAATGATCGGCCCGTTGATTGGCGACATCCTTGGCTGCCTGGGTCACACGGTCTGCGCCATCGTGACGACCGAAGACGCCGCGGTGGTGGCGGCGGTCCGCCATCGACCGAACCTCATCGTGATGGATTCCCGATTGCGGCCCGGCGATGGGATCGAGGCGATGGATCGCATCGTCGCGCTGATCGGGCCGGTGCCGCATATTTTCATCAGCGGCGATCTGCACGACGTTTGCAAGAGGGTACCGGAAGCGATCACGTTGAAAAAGCCGTTCCGGATCGAGCAGATCGAGGAGGCCATCCACTGCGCGATGGAGACGGTCGACACTTCCCAGATCCGCGTCACTCCGGCAGTTGCCGCGTCTGTCCTCACTCATCCCCTCATTACGTAGCCGGCATGGAATTGCCGAATATGCCGCTGCTGCGCAGCATTTCCGTGAACCGCCGCATCAGGGGCAGTAGCCGGTGCTTCGGCATGTTCGGGATCAATTCATAGAGCATGCACCCCTGACGGAACAACGAGTGTGAGCGGGTCTTCGAAGTGTTGGACTTGAGCTGTCGATCCATTCCCAGGCTCTCGCCTGCCGTCCCGAGCATGGTCAGCAGCGCCATCGCAAACGCGCTGATGAGCAGCAGCCGATCGCGCCGCTCTGGTTCGGCGATGCGGATCTCAGCCATCCCCATCCCAAAACGCAAATCCTTGACGTCCCTGAAGCTGGGTTCGATCGTCCAGCGCCGGGAATATTGCTTGATCAATGTCCCTGCAGACGCCACGGCGTCACTGCTCGCCAGGCACCACGGCTCCTTCATGTCACGCGCATGTACGCACACCACGGCACCGACCTGATAGGCGTGCGAGGCGGTGACGCGCGCACCACGCAGTTTGCGCGCCCGGCCCGATTTGCCGACCCAGTCCGCCGCGGTTCGCGTCTCGCCTGCGGCATCGGTGACATGGATGTTGCCGCGGAAGCGAATGATATAGGCAAAGCCAAGCTCCGTAAGATACGCGAACAGCTTGTGGTCACCGAAGCCGCGGTCGGCCAGGATGGTCACGCGGCAGCCGGGCGGGACAACCTCCGACAGGCGGCGCAGGCAAGTATCCTCGATGGCGTTGCGCTGATCTTTCAATTCCTCTTTCCACATCGACAGCCACAACAGAGGCATCGCCCGGCCATGCTTGCTCACCAGGTTGAGCGCCAACGTTGCCTGATCGTCGCCGTCGAAATCCGTCCAGTCCATGGCAACGACGATGTCGGTCTGCGAACCCACCAGATGCGGTACCCAACGGGCGAAGCTTTCCCAGACGTCGATACTCTCGTTACTGAGCATGCGATCAACCTGCTTGATCGCGTGCTTGGTCACCAGCCCGCGCGCCTGTGCCAACGCCTGACCGATCATCGCGACGGCGAGCGACGCGCCGGTCATCACGCCCAGTGTCGCAGCAGACAGGGAGTCAACGCGTTTGGCGTGGAGATCGTGGGCATACAACTCGTCAATGAATGCGCGGATGTCCTTCAACCGCCCACCATCACGCTTTTTCGATGCTGCAATTCCCATGATCCACCCTCATCCATGCATTCCAACGCTTGGTAGAGAATCGCAGCGAATCGGCGCAATACCTGGACCTATGGAAAATGGGGGGATTCCTGAGGCGTCTGTCAGTTCGACCGCTTAGCAATCACATGCGGTTTCTTGCGCCAATGTTACATTTGATTGTTCCAGATCGCTATCAAGCACAGGTAATATTATCATTATATGCCCAGAAACAACGATCTATGTTATAAAACCCTATGCGCACCTTCAGAAATCTCGATGACGAGTGCTGAGCAACTTGAGGCTTTTCATAATATAGTAGTTGAGATCCAGACAAGATGCCTGTTTGTTTCGGATCTGAACGGTATCGAATTGGCCTTCATTTTATATGAATCCGGCTACGAATTGGTAAAGATCCCTCCCATATATAGAAAAGTGCCACTGGATTGATCGCCCCTTCTGCCGCGACATATCAGGGTCGCGGACGTCAGCTCATTCCTACTGCGTGAAATATGGGGATTTTGGCGACTTCCACGATCGCGGCGAACGCGATCGCTGCTCCAAGCACAGCGAATACCGTAAGGATCGGCAGGCTGGCCATTGCGAGACCGGTCGTTGCCATGCCCGACACGATCAGGATGGCCGCGATCGTCGAGCCCATGACCCATAAGCTGGGGACCGAGTGCCAGAACCGTCCACGTTCGCGGATGGCATAGATCGAGGTCTGGCTGCCGAAAACCACAGCGAGGAAGGCAAGGCTGCGAAGCGCGGGAAGCGGCAGGTGCAGCCACATGGCGCCGACCGGCAGGGTTGCCGTGCAGAAGGCGAGCAGACCCACTCCGATGACGATTCCGGCGATGGTGAGACGGCCGATGCGCCGGACATTCGGCGGCGCGGCCGAATTTGGTGTGAATGCGCGTTGCGGTGACCTCGGCGACGGCCTCGCCGCGCCGGACCAGCGCCCCGGCATTGAACAGCAGCAGCGCGGCAACCACCGCCGCCTCAACAATGTCGCCAAGCACGATTTGCAGGACGATCGCTGCTTCCAGCATCCTGGGCACCGGCGCCCACAGTTTGGCAACGATGCGAGCCGGCAGATGCTCCGTGGCGTCGGGCATGGCGTTGGCGCCGAATTTAGTTTTGCGCGTCCGCGCGTCCGCACCGGACAGTCCATGATTCGATAACGTCGTGGCATGGTCCGGGATGGGGCGACTCCCGGTCGTCCCGGTTATGGCCGGAACTGGCGAGCGGCCTTGTTGATGCCTTCGGTGATCATCGGATGAGGAAATACCATTTCAGTCAGAGTTGTCGCGGTGGTCCCGGCATGAACCGCGAGCGCGAGCGGTGCGATCACCTGCGCCGCGTCGAGCCCCGCGATCTGCGCGCCGAGCAGCACGCCGTTCGACGTATCGAACACCAGTTTGATGAACCCGTCGGTCTCGCCATAAATCTGCGCACGGGAGTCGGTCAGGTAGTCGTAGCGCGTGGTCGCGGCGGGGAGCCCCGCGGCAAGTGCTGCGGGTTGATCGATCCCCACCCACGCGATTTCCGGTTCGGTGAACACGGTATAAGGCACGCCGTGGAAATTCATCCGGTCCACCTCAGGAATCCCCCCATTTTCCATAGGTCCAGGTATTGCGCCGATTCGCTGCGATTCTCTACCAAGCGTTGGAATGCATGGATGAGGGTGGATCATGGGAATTGCAGCATCGAAAAAGCGTGATGGTGGGCGGTTGAAGGACATCCGCGCATTCATTGACGAGTTGTATGCCCACGATCTCCACGCCAAACGCGTTGACTCCCTGTCTGCTGCGACACTGGGCGTGATGACCGGCGCGTCGCTCGCCGTCGCGATGATCGGTCAGGCGTTGGCACAGGCGCGCGGGCTGGTGACCAAGCACGCGATCAAGCAGGTTGATCGCATGCTCAGTAACGAGAGTATCGACGTCTGGGAAAGCTTCGCCCGTTGGGTACCGCATCTGGTGGGTTCGCAGACCGACATCGTCGTTGCCATGGACTGGACGGATTTCGACGGCGACGATCAGGCAACGTTGGCGCTCAACCTGGTGAGCAAGCATGGCCGGGCGATGCCTCTGTTGTGGCTGTCGATGTGGAAAGAGGAATTGAAAGATCAGCGCAACGCCATCGAGGATACTTGCCTGCGCCGCCTGTCGGAGGTTGTCCCGCCCGGCTGCCGCGTGACCATCCTGGCCGACCGCGGCTTCGGTGACCACAAGCTGTTCGCGTATCTTACGGAGCTTGGCTTTGCCTATATCATTCGCTTCCGCGGCAACATCCATGTCACCGATGCCGCAGGCGAGACGCGAACCGCGGCGGACTGGGTCGGCAAATCGGGCCGGGCGCGCAAACTGCGTGGTGCGCGCGTCACCGCCTCGCACGCCTATCAGGTCGGTGCCGTGGTGTGCGTACATGCGCGTGACATGAAGGAGCCGTGGTGCCTGGCGAGCAGTGACGCCGTGGCGTCTGCAGGGACATTGATCAAGCAATATTCCCGGCGCTGGACGATCGAACCCAGCTTCAGGGACGTCAAGGATTTGCGTTTTGGGATGGGGATGGCTGAGATCCGCATCGCCGAACCAGAGCGGCGCGATCGGCTGCTGCTCATCAGCGCGTTTGCGATGGCGCTGCTGACCATGCTCGGGACGGCAGGCGAGAGCCTGGGAATGGATCGACAGCTCAAGTCCAACACTTCGAAGACCCGCTCACACTCGTTGTTCCGTCAGGGGTGCATGCTCTATGAATTGATCCCGAACATGCCGAAGCACCGGCTACTGCCCCTGATGCGGCGGTTCACGGAAATGCTGCGCAGCAGCGGCATATTCGGCAATTCCATGCCGGCTACGTAATGAGGGGATGAGTGAGCCGGTCCACCGGTTGGCCGCCGGCAAGAATATTATGCGCCGCGACCATGCTCTGGCGCACGGCGGAGTGGAACAGCATGCTGCGCCCGTTGATGTCGCCCGGCGCATAGACATGATCGATCGCGCTCCGCATCGTGGCATCGACCATGATCGCGCCGGACCCGCTGAGCCCGGTTGCACCGATCCCTTCCGGGCGAACCGACTCCCGCCCCGTGGCCATCAGCACCGCATCGGCCTCCAGCGTCAGATCCTGCCCGTCACGGCGATAGCTCAGTCGCAATCCGCCTGCGCCCTGCGTGATGCCGGTGACCAACGCATCGCAGATAAGATCGACCCGGCGGCCGAGGCAGCGCGTCAGATAGGTTCGCAAATCAGGATCGGCACCGGGCATCAACTCGCCGGTCGCTTCCAGGATGGTGGTCTTGACCCCGAGATGGTCGAGCATCGAGGCGCTTTCCGCGCCGATATAACCGCCGCCGATCACCGCGAGCCGCGCCGGCATCGGCAGGTCGGCACCGAGCCTGAACAGATGGTGCGAGGTGATCGCGAGTTCAGCACCCGGGATCGGCAGGATATGCGGGCGCGAGCCGGTCGCCGCGATCAGATAGCGAAACCGATAGTTCAGCGGCGTGCCCCCGTCGACCGCGATCGTCGCGGTGTGTTCCCCGGTGATTCGGCCGATGCCCTTATGGAACACCATGGTCGATCCCGCGATTTCCTTGGTGTGCTGGGCATAGCGCGCGTTCTGGACCAGATCCTTGTGCGCCAGCACACCTTGCCAGTCGACCGCAGGCATTGTGCCGTCGAGCCCAAAGAATTTGTACTTGCGGCTCATCACCCGGGCGAGTGCGCCCTCGCGTACCGCTTTCGACGGCACGCACCCTTCGGCCAGACAATCGCCGCCCAGATTACCGATCGGGTCGACCATGACGACATGAAGCCCGGCGCAAGCGAGAAAGAACGCCGCAGGATACCCGCCGCCGCCGGCACCGAGGATGAGCACGTCGATCGTGATAAAATCAGTCAATTGTCAAACTCCAGTAAACGTTGATGGCTGGGGGCCTGGGTTACGACGGGGGTGCCGACGTTTTGGTCTGGCTGGTCGTGGTGGCTTGGACGGTGGGGTGAGCGCCCGGCTTGTGATCCGGCACGAACAAATTCATCCCGATGGTCAGCCCGGCCATGACCAGGATCATGATGACGATATCCCTGCCGGTCATCGAGGACAGGTTGCCACGCGGCCGATCGCCCATCGCCCGGAGCCGGGCGGCGAAGCCGGAGGCTGTGGGTGCCACCACAGGTGCGCTCCGGGGCAGCAACACGATGAGATGGGCCGCGACCGTATCGGCATCGCTGCCGCGCCCCAGCGCCGCGGTAATCGCACCCGCCAGCCGCGAGCGCGCCGCCGAGGTTGAAAGCCGGGCGAGCGCCGCCGCTTCCTGCCAGGGATCGATGTTCTGCCGGGCCAGCGCCGAAAGCACACTCAGCTTGAGCCCGTTGGCTTCCTCGCCGATCGGCGCAAATAGAAATGCGTTGTATTCCGGGCCCATGCGGCCATTCATCGTCGATGACATGATAACTACCGATCATAATTGATCATCTTTATATGGTCACTGATGGCGACAGGGTTCATTACAAAATAAGAATAAAGCGGATACCTCATATCACGGAAACTTTATTGATGTGATCGCTACACCCTTCGGCATCGCCGTCACCTCTTTCGGTATCTCCTGCACGCCTTTCGGTATCTCTTGCACGCCTTTCGGCGTGGCAAACACCAGCGCCGGCTCGCGTGACGTGATCCGGGTTCCGGCACGGTCCTCGATGATCGCGGGCAGATCGTCGAGCGCGCCGATTGCCGCGCGCCTGCCGGTGCGGTGGGCGAAATCGCAGGCGGCGTCCACTTTCGGGCCCATCGAGCCCGCATGAAAATCAATCGCGTGCGCCGCGAGAGCGCCCGGACTTGCCGCCCTGATCAGGCGCGCCTCCGGCTTGCCGTAATCGAGATAAACCCCGGCGACATCGGTCAGGATTACCAGCAGATCGGCCCCGATCATACGGGCAATCATGGCGCTCGACGCATCCTTGTCGATCACCGCCTCCATCCCGTGCCACCGGTTCGCGGCATCCCTTGCGACGGGTATGCCGCCGCCACCGCCGCAGATCACGAGGGCGCCAGCCCTGACCAATCGTGCGATCGACCGCCGCTCGATGACATCCACCGGTGACGGCGATGCGACGACCCGCCGCCACCCCGCCCCGTCGGCAGCCACCGACCAGCCATGCGCCTTCGCGAGGCGGCCGGCCTCGGCTTCGGTATAGACTGGTCCGATCGGTTTTGAGGGTGAGGCGAAAGCCGGATCATCCGCCGCCACCGCGATCTGCGTCAGCAGGGTGACGATTTCGGTGCCGGCGGGCAAGGCATTGCGCAGCGCGAGTTCGATCGCAAAGCCGAGCCAGCCCTGACTTTCCGCATCGAGCACGTCGAGCGGAAGTGCGGATTCCGCCGGCCCCGCCGCCGATTGCAAAGCCAGCAACCCTACCTGCGGGCCGCTGCCATGCGTGATGATGACCTGATGGCCCGCCTGGACCAGCCCCGCGAGCGACTGCGCCGCCGTGTCGATCGCAAGCTGCTGATGCGCTGGCGAAAGCACCTCACCGCGCTTCAACAGCGCATTGCCACCCAATGCGATCAGGATGCGCATGGCGCTAACCCAGCGTGGCGAGCAGGATCGCCTTGATGCTGTGCATACGGTTCTCAGCCTGGTCGAACACGATCGAGGCTGCGGATTCGAACACCTCGTCGGTCACTTCCATCGCGGTCATGCCGAACCGCGAGGCGATGTCCCGCCCGATACTCGTGTCAGTGTCATGAAACGCAGGGAGGCAATGCATGAATCTGACCAGAGGGTTTCCCGCAGCCGCCATCAGCGCCGCGTTCACCTGGTAGGGTTTCAGCAGATCGATCCGCTCGCTCCATTTGGCCTGGTCTTCACCCATCGAGAGCCAGACATCGGTATAGATGAAATCCGCCTGCGCCACCGCCGCCGCCGGATCGGCCTCGTAGCGGACCGAACCCCCGGTTTCGTGCGCAATGGCATCGATATGGGCGGTGAATGCGGCATCGGGCCGCAACGAGGCCGGCGCGCCGATCGTCAGGGCCATGCCCATCTTGGCGGCACCGATCGCCAGGGAGCGCGCCATGTTGTTGCGGCCATCGCCCATGAAGGCGAAGCGGACATCGGACAGCGATTTATGCGTGAATTCCAGCATGGTCATGAAATCCGCCAGGATCTGGGTCGGATGCGACTGATCGGTCAGGCCGTTGTAAACCGGCACCCCGGCATAACGCGCCAGCGTCACCGCATCCTCCTGGCCGAAGCCGCGAAATTCGATTGCATCGAACATCCGCCCGAGCACGCGGGCGGTATCGCGCACGGTTTCGGCTTGCCCGATATGGCTGCCGCTCGGGCCCATATAGGTAACATGCGCGCCCTGATCGTGAGCCGCGACTTCAAAGCCGCTGCGGGTGCGGGTGGAGTCCTTCTCGAAGATCAGCGCGATATTTTTGCCAACCAGTTGCGGCCGCTCCGCGCCGGCCCTGCGGGCCGCCTTCAAATCCTTTGCGAGCGCCAAAAGATAACGCAATTCGGCTGGGGAGAAATCGTTGAGATCGATCACGCTGCGACCGCGTAGATTGATGGGCATGCTGGTATCCTTCGTAATACGGGTTCAGATCGGATCGCGCGCCAGCGGGCAGGTCATGCAATGCCCGCCGCCCCGCCCGCGCCCAAGCTCGGCGCCCTCGATGGTGATGACCTCGATGCCGGCCTTGCGCAGCAGCGTGTTGGTATCGACGTTACGATCGTAGGCGATCACCACGCCGGGCGAGAGCGCGACGACGTTGTTGCCGTCATCCCATTGTTCGCGTTCGGCTTCCGCTGTGTGGCCGCCCGTCGCGATCCGTCGCAGATGGGGCACGCCGATTGCGCTGGCCACCACGGTGGTGAAACGATCTGCCTCGCGCACCACCCGGATGCGCCCGGCATCGTCCTCGGGGTAAAGCGAGAATGTCGTGATCTGATCGACGATTTCGGGAAATACCGTCACCAGATCGCGATCGCAGAACGTGAAGACGGTATCGAGATGCATGAAGCTGCGATCGCGCGGCATCAGCGCCGCGATCACCCGTGTCGCCGCGCCGTGCCGGAACAGGCGGCTGGCATAATCGGTTACCGCCTGCGGCGTCGAGCGTTCGCCCATGCCGATCAGCACGACCCCGCCGGCCAGCGGCATCACATCACCGCCCTCCAGGCTGATCGGGCTGTAATCCTGGTCGGATGCGTCGAGGTAGCGCACGAAATCGGCGTTCCTGAAACGCGGATGAAACCGATAGACGCTGGCGGCATTGATGGCTTCGGGCCGCCGCGCCGGCCAGAACATCGGGTTGATGAACACCCCTTTGCCGACCCAGCAGGAGCTGTCGCGGGTGAACAACTGGTTGGGCAACGGCGGCAGCACGAAATCGTGCGGCGTGCGCGTCGCACCGAACAGCCCGGTCGGGGCGAACGGCAGATCGGCACGCACGATGCCGCCCACCAGATAGGTCGCGAGCTGCGTTGCCGGCAATTCATCGAGCCAGGCGCGAACCTCGCCCATCGTGCCATGCCCGAGATGCCCGATATCGACGCGGCGATCGAGCAGCCACGTCCGCGCCACCGGGTCCGCCATGGTTTCGGCCAGCATCGCGCCGAATTCGTGCACCACGACCCCGCGCTCGCGCATGGTATCGACGAAGGCATCGTGCTCCTGGCGGGCTTTTTTTACCCAGAGCACATCGTCAAACAGCAGATCGCGGCAATTGCCCGGGGTCAGCCGGGTCAGACTGAGGTCGGGCCGGTGCACCATCACCTCGCGCAGCACCCCGACCTCGGAATAGGTGCCGAGTGGTGCCTCCGCCATCGCACCCGCCGGGTTCGCAGCGTCGTTCATGACCGCACCACATAGGTGAACAGCTTGATCCGGCCGTCTTCGGCGGTCTCGCGGAATACCCCCTGGATTTCGCTTTCGAAGCCGGGAAAGCGGTTGGCGGCGGCTTCGAACATCCGCAGATAATCCACCATCGGGCGGGCACGCTCATCGTAGCGTTCGCCCGGCACGATCACGCCGATCCCGGGCGGATAGACCAGCGCGAGCGTTGCCGCGACGCGACCGGCCAACTGATCGAGCGGCAGGTAATCGACATCGTTGCGGATGAAGTGCTGCATCGCCTGCTGCGGGCTCATGACGATCTCGGGAAAATGCGCCGCGCGGAACTGATCGCGTTGCAGGGCGCTGACATCGTGCGCGCGATAGAACTCATGCATCTCGTGGCAGAGATCATACAGGCCGATTTTCGCATATCGTGTGCCGTGGCGCGCGGTGAAGTCGGGCAGAACCTCGCTCAAGGGCGCGTTGCGATCGTGCAGGGTCTTGAAGCCAACCAGCGCACTCAGCAGCGTGCCTGCCTTGCTCGATTCCATTCCCGGTGTCAGCAGGAACAGAATGCTGTTCAAGTCGTTCTTTTCCGGCACGATCCGATTTTCCCTGAGATATTCGGCAAGAATTGCCGCAGGGATCCCATGGTCCTCATACGTGCCATCCGCCCGCGACAGGCCGGGCGTGATCAGCGTGAGCTTGTTGGGGTCGGTCATCGCATAGCCGGGCACGACATGGGTGAAACCGTGCCAGGCGGCGCCGGGTTCCAGCGCCCAGCACGCCGGATCGCTTGCGAGGCGATCGGTCGGGGCATCCTGCCAGCGGATCGTGCCTTCGGCGGTCCCGAGTGCTGGAATCCGGTCGGGCACGAACGGGTCGAAAAACCAGGCCTCCGCCGGATGGGCCGCGGCGGCTGAGAACTCGTCCGCCAACGCCCGGAGTTTCTTGCGCAGCTCGATTCCGAGGCGGATCGTGTCATCCCACATGACCTGACCGGCACGCCCCTTCATCATCTGCGCTCCGACATCGAGGGAGGCGAACAACGGATAGAACGGCGATGTCGAGGCATGGAGCATGAAGGTTTCATTGAAGCGCTTGTGCGTTACCTGCCGCTGCTGCCCCTTGATATGACGATCCTTCACATGGATCTGCGAGGCCTGCGAGAAGCCGGCGAGCTGCTTGTGGGTCGACTGGGTCGCGATGATGCCGGCGCCATCTTCCGCCATATCGGTCAGACCCATCGCAAATCGTCCGGCGAATAGCGGGTGGAACTTCATGAACCCGGCCCAGGCCTCATCGAACAATATGTAGTCGCATAGCGGGCTCAGCCTGCTGTAGATCATTTCGGCACTGTAGATCGTGCCGTCGTAACTGCATTGTTCGATCACCGCGACCCGGAAGGGCTTGGCCGCGCGCGCCGCCGCGGGGTCGGAGACGAGCGGATGAGCGGCGATCCGCGCGCGGATCGCGGCCTCGTCGAGCGAGGCGTAATCGATCGGCCCGATCAGCCCCTGCGGATTGCGGTCGGTCGGCAGATAGACCGGAATACCACCCGCATTGATCAGAGCGCCATGATGGATCGACTTATGATTGTTGCGGTCAACCAGCACGAGATCGCCCTGGGCGACCAGGGCGCCGAGCACGATTTTGTTGGAGGTCGATGTGCCGTTCAACACGAAATAGGTCCGATCGGCACCAAAAATCACCGCCGCCTCGCGCTGCGCCTGCAACGCCGGCCCCTCATGGGTCAGCAGATCGCCCAGTTCGACCACCGAATTGTCGAGGTCGTTGCGAAAGATCGCCTCACCGAGATGCTCGACGAACAGCCGACCGACCGGACTTTTCCAATAGAAGATCCCGCCATTATGCCCCGGACAGGTCCAGACCTGATTGCCTTCCTCGGCATAGTCGACCATCGCACCAAAGAACGGCGTTTTCAGCGTCGAGGCATAAATTTTCAGATGCCCGATCAAATTCTTCGCAATGAAGTCGGGCATGTCCTCGGCCAGAAACAGATAGCCGGTGACCTTGCCGAGTACCGCGACCGGGATTTCATCCAGCCGGTGCCGCCGGACCAGCAGAAAAATCGGCATTTCCAGCCCGCGCGCCCGGATCGTCTCGATCAGCGCGTCGGTGTCATGCCGCCAATCCCCGTCGCCCCATTCGAGCAGGACGCACCCGATCGCGGAATCCGCCCGCACCGCCTCCACGGCATCCGCGACGGTCGCGGTCTCCGTGACGGCGTAGCCGCGCCGGGTCACCTCACTCAGGATATCGCGGAGGTGGGCCGCCTCGTGCGACGTTTCGTGCAGAACTTCACTGCATGCGAGGAGGCCGAACAATGTGTCGAATGGCATGCGTTTACGCTTTCCTGTTGCCGCGTCGCCGTCCGTGCCGATCAGGTGACTTTCACGATCCCCTTCGCGAACAGCACCATCGCAACCACCGCCACACCGAGCAGCAGACCGACCGAAGCGGTTTCCCGTTTGGAAAACACGGGCAGATGCGGGAAATGATCGCGCTTGGCGTACCAGAACACCGGAATGCCGACCGCGAAGATGATGGTTGACATCAAAACGAATTCCGGACCGGCTGCATAGAGCAGCCACAGCGAGTAGATCGCACCCAGAATACCCGTGATCAGCGCGGTGCGGCGGCCTTCCAAATGGGTTTCGACATAGCCCGGTTTCGAGGCATAGAGCGCGAGGAACAGTGTGCTGGTGAAATACGGCGGCAGGATCATGACGCCGCAGATGTCGATCAGCCAGAGCCACGCGTTATGCGCGAACAGCACGACGAACATGGTGATCTGCATAACCACGCTGGACACCAGCAGCGAGGGCACCGCCGCATGAAAGCGGTTTTCGCGGGCAAGAAATTTTGGAAACACGCCTCCCTTGGCCCCTTCGAACGGCAGTTCCGCGGTCAGGATGGTCCAGGCCAGCCAGCATCCGAGCACCGCGATCAACAGCGAGATATTGACGAACACCGCCCCCCACCACCCGACCACCGCCGACAGCACATAGGCTGCGGAAGGGTTGGCAAGTTTGGCGATATCACCCTGATGCATGATGCCGAACGGCATGATCGAGAGCAGCGCATAGAGCAGCGTACACACACCCAACCCTATGAACGTCGCCGGGCCGACATCGGACATCTTGCGCGCCCGGTCGGAAACGACCACGGCGGCTTCGATGCCGATGAACACCCACAGCGTCACCAGCATGGTGCTCTTCACCTGGGTGAACAGGCTGCCGAGGTGGTTCTTCTGGCCCCAGATATCGAAGGTGAAGTGCCCGCCGGTCGCGTAATACGCCATCACCAGCAATGCGAAGCCGATCGTCACGATGTTCAGCACACTGGCCAGAACGTTGAGGGCGGCGGTCCGCTTCACCCCGGTCATGACGATCAGGCACATCACCCAGATCAGCACGGAGGCGCCGATCAGCGACGCCCAGTTCTGCCCGTTGCCGAAGACCGGGAAAAAATAACCCAGGATCTGCATGATCAGCACCGCGAAGGCGACATTGCCGAACGCGGCACTGAGCCAGTAGCCCCACGCCATCTGGAACCCGGCGAACCGGCCGAAACCGTCCTGCGCGTAGGAGTAGATCCCGGCCTTGAGGTCGGGCCGCTTGTCCGACAGGATGCGGAAACTGTTCGAGAGAAAATACATCCCGATGAAGGTGATCACCCAGGCGATCGCGATGGCCGCGAGCCCAGCCCCCTGCGCCATGTTTTGCGGCAGGTTGAACGATCCGCCGCCGATCATCGAGCCGACCACGACGCCGCTGAGCAGAATGACGCCGAGCTTGCGGCTTTCGGGCTGGCTCGCGGTGCCAGGTGTCACCGGTGGGTTGATGAGCGGGAGCGTGGTCTGATCCATGGCGGTTGTTCCTCTGCGCGGTCCGCAAAATCACGGTCGATGCACCATAGCCGGGCCGCTGCATCCCCGCGTTGATCTGGATCAACCGATACCTAATTGGTCGCGCCCGAACCGATCGCCTGAAGCGTGGTCCGATCGATGATCGAAATATTGTGCTCGGCATCGATCGCGATCAGGCATTGCTTGCGCATAGCCGTGAGACAGCGCGATACCGTCTCGATGGTCAGGCCGAGATAATCGGCGATATCGCCCCGGCACATCGGCAGAACGACGAGCGCCGTCGGCTCCCGGTTGGAAAAGTTACTGGACCAGTCGATCAGAAACGTCGCCAGCCGCTCGCGTGCGGGCTTGCGGCCCAGCAACAGCATCTGCCCCTGTGCCAGCGCCAGCTCGTTGCACGCCGCGGCGAGCAGCCGCTGCTCCAGCACCGGATAGCGCAGGAACAGTTCGCGCAACCCGGTCCGGTCGAACCGGCAGAACCGCACCTCGTCCAGGGTCGTCGCGGTGAAACTGTATCGCGCCTCGGCACCGAGCCCGACGAAAGCGCCGGTGGACACGAACCCGATCACCTGTCGTCGGCCATCCTGCATATCCTTGGACAGCCTCACGGTACCGTGGCTCACATTGATGAAATGCGCGCCGGGTTCGCCTTCTGCCATCAGGATGCAGCCCCTGGGCAGGCTGCACCAGCAGGCAGCGTCGGCGAGTTCCGCAAGACCGTCCGCGCTCAGCGCATCGCAGAGCCCGACATGCCGCGCCGCACACGTCCCGCAATGCATGGATGCCGTCCGTTCGATTGCCGCTCCGGGCACCGGCCCGCCCGCGGCATATCGGGCGGCAGCGTCATGCCACAGCATGTACGGCGACGGGCAACGGCGGGGGCGGCACGGCGGCAGCTTTGGAATCGAGCAAGGCGAGCAACGGCTTGATGATGTCGAGCGGCATCGGAAAAATCACCGTCGAGTTCTGTTCGGCTCCGATTTCGGTGAGGGTCTGCAAATAACGCAGCTGCATCGCCGCCGGCACGCTGGACAGGATCGTCGCCGCATCGACCAGCGTTTGCGCCGCCTGGAACTCGGCTTCCGCGTGAATGATCTTGGCACGGCGATCCCGCTCCGCCTCCGCCTGCTTGGCGATGGCACGGATCATGTTCTCTGTCAGTTCGACCGCCCGGATCTCGACATTGCTGATCTTGATGCCCCAGACCTCGGTCTGCCCTTCCAGAATCCCTTGCAGATCCTGGCTGAGTTTCTTGCGCTCGGAGAGCATTTCATCGAGCGGATGCTGACCGAGCACGGCCCGCAACGTGGTCTGCGCGAGCATGACCGTGGCGGGAAGATATTGCTGAACCTTGATCACCGCGTGTTCCGGATCGATCACGTTGAAATACAGCACCGCATCGACCTTCATCGACACGTTGCCCCGCGAGATCACGTCCTGCGCGGGAATTTCGATGACTTGAATGCGCAGATCGACCCGGACCATTTCTTGAACGAACGGAGTGAGCACGATGAAGCCGGGGCCTTTGACTTTCTGGAACCGGCCCAGGGTGAACACAACCCCGCGCTCGTATTCCCGCAAAATCTTGACCGTCGCCCGGATCAGAACGCTCAGAATGATAAAAGCAACGATCACGAACAGAACGCTGGTAATGAAGTCCTGTGCCTGGAATTTCAATTTATGTCTCCTTGGTTCTGTCTCACGATTTAGATTTAGAGGATCAGAGCGCGACGAATATTTGTACTGTTGCGTGGCATCACCGGTATAACCCTCAGGAATCCCCCCATTTTCCATAGGTCCAGGTATTGCGCCGATTCGCTGCGATTCTCTACCAAGCGTTGGAATGCATGGATGAGGGTGGATCATGGGAATTGCAGCATCGAAAAAGCGTGATGGTGGGCGGTTGAAGGACATCCGCGCATTCATTGACGAGTTGTATGCCCACGATCTCCACGCCAAACGCGTTGACTCCCTGTCTGCTGCGACACTGGGCGTGATGACCGGCGCGTCGCTCGCCGTCGCGATGATCGGTCAGGCGTTGGCACAGGCGCGCGGGCTGGTGACCAAGCACGCGATCAAGCAGGTTGATCGCATGCTCAGTAACGAGAGTATCGACGTCTGGGAAAGCTTCGCCCGTTGGGTACCGCATCTGGTGGGTTCGCAGACCGACATCGTCGTTGCCATGGACTGGACGGATTTCGACGGCGACGATCAGGCAACGTTGGCGCTCAACCTGGTGAGCAAGCATGGCCGGGCGATGCCTCTGTTGTGGCTGTCGATGTGGAAAGAGGAATTGAAAGATCAGCGCAACGCCATCGAGGATACTTGCCTGCGCCGCCTGTCGGAGGTTGTCCCGCCCGGCTGCCGCGTGACCATCCTGGCCGACCGCGGCTTCGGTGACCACAAGCTGTTCGCGTATCTTACGGAGCTTGGCTTTGCCTATATCATTCGCTTCCGCGGCAACATCCATGTCACCGATGCCGCAGGCGAGACGCGAACCGCGGCGGACTGGGTCGGCAAATCGGGCCGGGCGCGCAAACTGCGTGGTGCGCGCGTCACCGCCTCGCACGCCTATCAGGTCGGTGCCGTGGTGTGCGTACATGCGCGTGACATGAAGGAGCCGTGGTGCCTGGCGAGCAGTGACGCCGTGGCGTCTGCAGGGACATTGATCAAGCAATATTCCCGGCGCTGGACGATCGAACCCAGCTTCAGGGACGTCAAGGATTTGCGTTTTGGGATGGGGATGGCTGAGATCCGCATCGCCGAACCAGAGCGGCGCGATCGGCTGCTGCTCATCAGCGCGTTTGCGATGGCGCTGCTGACCATGCTCGGGACGGCAGGCGAGAGCCTGGGAATGGATCGACAGCTCAAGTCCAACACTTCGAAGACCCGCTCACACTCGTTGTTCCGTCAGGGGTGCATGCTCTATGAATTGATCCCGAACATGCCGAAGCACCGGCTACTGCCCCTGATGCGGCGGTTCACGGAAATGCTGCGCAGCAGCGGCATATTCGGCAATTCCATGCCGGCTACGTAATGAGGGGATGAGTGAGGGTATAACCGGTTCGCACCGCGACTGTCAGACTCGGAAACTACGTAGAACGACTGTGGGCCCGGCGGGATGCACACGCGCAACTCGGTAATTTCAAGGCGACGCCCTGTCTGGAACGCCCTCGTCGCGCAAGGGTAAAAGTGGAACGAGGCGATCATCGCATGTAGTCACGTCTACGGCCTGTTAAGTGCGTGGCAGAGCTACGCTGGCCATGATGAAGCCCGCGAGTTGATTTCCGATCAAAATTGCGCGCTCGACAAGCGCATTGACCCAACGGATTATGTCACCTCCCGGATGCGACCGGTTCGTCGTCATTCCTCAGCACCTTTACGCGATCCACCTTTAGGATCAGGTTGCCAGCGCAACATAATCTTGCCTGCTTACCCATAAACCTCCTCCATTTTCAGCAGTCTGTATGGCATTGGCGGGGCGCATTGCCTCGCCTGAAATGCTCCCGAGGCGTGACCTGTTGCCTCACATAAATGCTCCCGATTTTGGGTATTTTATGGGGGCTGGCGATGAGGAGGGTCAGTATGGGGGGCATTTTCAGGTTGACGAGGGCAGCGGGTGTCCGTAGCGATTTGGCATGATCGACCTGAGCTTGATGTTGCCTTTGAAGGGGTATCGCTTTCCCCGATCGGTGATCGCGTATGCGGTCTGGAGCTATTACCGGTTCAACCTGAGCCTGCGGGACGTTGAAGATCTGCTGGCTGAACGGGGTGTGACGGTCAGCTACGAGACGATCCGGGTGTGGGTCGATCGGTTCGGACCACAGATGGCCTCACAGATCCGGCGCGACCGGCCGCCGGCAGGCAATAAATGGCACATCGACGAAATGGTAATCACCATCGGCGGTGAGCCGCGCTGGCTTTGGCGCGCCGTCGATGACCGGGGTGATGTGCTGGAAATCCTGGTCCAGAAACGCCCCAATGCCGATGCCGCCCGACGATTTCTCCGCAAGCTGATGCGCCGATGGGGGCAGCCGCGCGTCGTGGTGACCGACAAGCTGCGAAGCTACGACGTCGCATTCCGCACGGATTGCCGCAGTGCCGATCATCGATCCCATAAGCGGTTGAACAATCGGATCGAAGCTTCTCACCGCCATACAAGGCGACGAGAAAAGATCATGGGCCGGTTCAAGTCCGCCGGCCATGCCCAGAGATTTCTCGCCACCCACGACCAGATCGTCACCCTGTTCCGCCCGAAACGCCATCGCCTCTCCGCCCGATCATTCCGCCACAGCCGGGCCGACGCATTCTCGCTCTGGGCCGACTACACCGCCAACCTGGCCGCCTGATCAATCGGATCTCGTCAAATCGCGCCTCATCCGATCAACTTGACAATGCCGTTGGACAAGCTGGCCCGGCAACTCGACGCCATTACCCATGTGCTCGAGGACGACCTCGCGCAGGGTAAAAATTAAGGAGCAAGAAAATGGCTGACCGCATTGCACTCATCACGGGCGGCAACAAGGGCCTTGGCTTCGAAACCGCCCGCCGCCTTACAGATCAAGGCGTTCGCGTCTATATCGGCGCTCGCGAACCCGAGCGAGGTGCTGAAGCCGCATCACGACTTGGTGTCGAATGGCTACAGTTGGACGTCACGAATGAGGCGAGCGTGCTTGATGCGGCCGCTCGTTTTGCCGAGCGCGAAAGCCGTCTGGACATTTTGGTCAACAATGCGGGTATCGCCGGCAGTCGCAAGCCTGCCGCGGAACTAACCGGCGAGGACGCCGAAACTGTATTCGCCACCAACGTTGTCGGACCCGTCCGGGTCATGAATGCCTTCATTCCTTGGATGAAAACCTCTTCGAATCCCGTCATCGTGAATGTATCCAGCGGGCTTGGCTCGTTTGCCGTCACGCAAAATCCGCAGCGGTTTGAATCCCAAATTCGTATGCCACTCTACTGCGCCTCCAAAAGCGCGCTGACCATGCTCACGCTGCAATATGCTCGCGCGCTTCCTGGCTTCCGAATCAACGCGGCCGACCCGGGCTACACAGCGACAGATTTTAATGGGCATCGCGGTGAACAAACTATCGAGGAAGGCACGGAAGCGATCATCCAATTGGCGATGCTGCCGCCGGATGGGCCGACCGGCACATTTGTAGATCGCGGCGGCCCCGTACCTTGGTAACGATCAGAGTGTGCCCCCTCCCGAATACCGACATAGCTGATGCCCAAGCGCGTCTATGGGATCATTGATTTGCTAAGCCGTCATTGAGATCCAACGGCTGATGGTAAACGGATCCCCTGCGCCTGTTTCCTACGCCTTGATTTTCTTCCAGGTGATTCGGGTATGATTCCTGGCGCTGGTTTCGGATGCGCAAAGGGCCGCTGTGAAGCGGGACTGTCCAGAATCTGGGGGTTTGGGCGATCGTTGGTAATTTCGGCGCCAAATCTTGGCGTAGCGTATGGACGAAGTGGCTCTCCTGCGGGCCCGAACGCTTCCGTTCCAACCCCCTGGTTTTTACACGAATTGAGGCAGGACCCCGTAATACCTGACTGACCTCGCCTTCCGGCCTGCCTCCGCTACCGCAACTATATGCCGGGCCTTGGCAACGTCCAGCCCAACGAAACCTCGCTATACTGATCCATGGTTCGTCCTCCTGCGCTGAAGGTAGGCCAACCCCATGCGGGCAACCCTCGCCACGGCGCAGCGTAGGCCGAACCACCCCAAGTCTGGGAACGGACATGCCATCTTACATATCAGACATGGCCAAGGTCCCCAGTCGGGGGCCCGCGTTTTGACAACCCACCGCGATGGACGTCAATGCCATCCGGAACGGCTCCGTTCGATGCGGCGGGTTACCAGCATGAACCGCGCTGCCGCGGCTGGTGGACATGGAGCACGAGCGTTCGCCGTCCCTATCTCAAGTCAACGCTCGAAATGCTCATCCCCGATCGGTAGTGGTGCGTGGGCCAGCATGGGCGTTAGCGGCCGCTCATGAGCAGGATCACGTTGTTTGATGGTCGTCCGGTCGCGAAATTTGATGGACTTCCGGGTTCCACTTCCCGTGTTCTGTAGGGGTCCCGGGAAGCGGGAAGCGGAAGTATCGCAGTGGTGATGCGTGGCCCGTTGGGCTTGGTAGTTGAGGATTGCCATGCCTTAATTGCGATTGATCCACGTGGCGCGAAGGGGGTCAGTTTTGGGTGAGGCGGTACCCTTCGGGGGATTTGGTGACGCATCCGTTGTCGATCATCGCGGTGAGGCGCTGATAGAGGGTGGCGGCGCGGATGCGGCAGCGGGCACGGAGATCGGTGAACGGCTGGGGTTGTCCGGTTTCGGCGAGGGCGGCGGTGATGCGATCGTCGAGAGATTTTGGTGTGGCATTGTCGGGTGACGGCGCGCTGGCGTGACTGGGTTCGAGTGCCAGGGCATTATCGTGCTGGTTCAGTTCGAGTGTGATGCTGGGCATGGCGGGCGCGGCGCGATGCTCTGGGGTGAGGATGATGCGATCGTCGCCATCGCGGCGGAGATAGAGGTTGGAATCGCCCCAGGCGTGGAACTCGGATGATCCGCGCAGGGCCTGACCGGCGCGGAGTGTCCCGGCGCCTTTTTTGGCATGGTGGACGACAGCGACGGCGACGGCATGGTGCCGCTGCATCTCGCGCAGGAAGGCGAGCAGGGGCGCGACTTCGCCGCTGACATTCTCATCGATGCGATGCAGACGCACGAACGGATCGAGCACGAGGAGCCGTGGCTTCAGCCTGGCGATGGTGTCGGCGAGACGCTCGCGGTCGGCATCGAGATCGAGGCGCAGGCTGGGTGCGGTGATCACCTGAACGTCGAGGGCGGCGAGTTTGGTTCCGGCGGCCGCACAAATGCTTTCGAGGCGCCGGCGGACGATGTGAAGCGCGTCCTCGGCGGGATAGAGCAGGACGCGGCCGGGGCGGGTCACGGCGAAGCGACGCAGACAGGGGACTCCCGCGGCGACGGCGACGGCCAGATCGAGGGCGAGGAAAGATTTGCCGCATTTGGGTTCTCCGCCGATGATGCCGACGGCTTCTTCCGCCCACAGTCCCTCGACGAGCCAGCGGTGCTGCTCGGGGCGATCGGTGAGGTGGTAGGCTGGCTGGACCGGAAGCGGGGTCATCGCCGTTGGCGGGCGGTCGCCTTGGTTGTGTTTGGCGTGGGTATGGCGAAGGTTTCGAAGAACAGCGTCTCGTCGATCTGATGCGCCTCGCGCTGTGCAGCGGCGTCCAGCAGGTCGGCCGCCATGATCATCAGGGTTCGCAGATTGCCTTGGGCGTGATCGCAGATCGTCGCGATCACTTCCGGGGTCATCAGGGTGGCGGCACCGGCCTGGCGGAGGGCAAGCTGCAGGGTCTCCTGCAGATCCTGCGGAGTGGCGCGTTCGATCGCCAGACGTACACGCATGCGGCTGGCGAGGGGAAGGAACTCCTCGGAGCGCAGGCGTTCGGCGAGCCGTCCGTCGCCGGCCAGGACGATGGTCAGGAGGATGTGGGAGTCGAGGTCGGCGGAGGCGAGCAGGCGGAGTTCGGCGAGCACGGCGGGCTGCATCTCCTGCGCTTCATCGACCAGCAGAACCGGCCGGGAGAGGGTCGTCTGGATATGAGCCTGCCAGCGCTGGCGCAGGATTTTAGCCCCGCCCCAGCGATTATGCGGGCGTAACTCGACGCCGAACAACTCGCCCATCTCGCGGTAGAAATCGGCGATGTTGGCCTGAGGCCGGCTGATCACGCCGACGGTCACGTCGCGCAATGTCGCCAGCGACGCGGCCAGAATGCGCAAGGCGGCGGATTTGCCGGAACCCGGTGCACCGGTGACCAGAGCGAAGCCGCCTTCGCCGGCAAGATGCTGGACGCGCCAACAGAACGATTCCAGACGAGGCGAGACATGCAGGGCCTCGTTCGGCACGTTGGGCGTGAACGGGTTCCATTTGAGACCGTACAGTGCGAGCAGTTTGTTGTTCACGCGTCGTCTCCTTCGTGTTTGGGGAGATAGGCTGGGGGCAGTCCGGTTGCCGCTTGCCGCTCGATCATATCGGCCAGCAACGGCGCGATCCCGCGGGTCGGCGGCGCGACCGGGTCGACGCTGACAGGCTGCAAGCTGCGGCGCAGGCCGTTGGCGTTGGCGGCCTTGTCCTGGGGGAACAGCCTGCAGAGCACGGTGCCGGTTTGCGGATCGACGAGGTGAACCAGGGCAAGATCCCAGGCGGCGAAGCGGACCTCCAATGTGGTGAGGTGCCGATATTGGTTCGGCACTTCGAACCGGCGGCCTTCGATGACGATCGTGCCATCGCTCCTTCGCAAGGTCCGCTGCTCGCTGCGGGTGAACGCCAGTCTCAGAGTTGCGGCATCCGGGCATGGTCGTGTCACGGTGGGGCCGGCGAGAAAGCGCGCCAGGGGGGTGGCGTCGATCTCGCTGTGGTGCTTGCGATTGTAGTCGTAGTCTACCCAGGCCTGGGTCGCCTCGTTGAGCCGGGCCAGGGTGAGGTCATTGACACCTTCGAGCATGGCCATCAGCCGACCCTCGACCGATCCCCAGAGGACCTCCTGCTTGCCGTTCATGTAGGGGCTGTAGGGCAGCGTGGTCTGATGAACCACGCCGAGCCGGGCGAGACCTTCGGTGATCTCGGTCGCCGTCATCGCCGCGCCGTTGTCACTCATGGCCGAGCGGGGCATGCCGCGCTTCTGCATGGCCTGCGACAGACCGTGGGCAATGACCTCCGCGCTCTCGGACAGATACCATTGCAGGTGGCAGGCCAACCGCGAGCGGTCATCGAGCACACCGAACAGGATCGGCGTTCGCCACTCCCCTCGCGGTGTCAGCACCTTGCGCGAACCGGAATGACAATCCCAGTGCCAGGTTCCGTTCACATACTCGGCCTCATAGCTGCGGACCTCACGCGCATCGAGCTTGGCTGCGGCAGCCAGCGCGCCGGCGGTCTGGCGCGTCGTCATCGGGCACCGCTTGGTCAAGCCATGGGTCATCAGGAACCGCCGGACCGTGGCGTAGGAGGGCACCGGGCGCAGTTCGGACCGGGTCTCGGCCAAGGCGACGAGATTGTCGTGATGCAACCGCATACTCCAACTCTTGTGGGCTTGATATTGAGCCCGCAGGGTCTGGCGGATCTCATCAGTCATCGACGCCTGCTGGCCGGCGTCCTCGCGACGTTTGCGCCGCAGCACGCCCACCGGGTCTTGGCGCTCATTGCGGCCGATGTAGAACCAGCGCTCGATCGTCGAGACGCCAAAGCGAACCGGTTCACCGGTACTCGGATGCCGCCATTCACGGGCCGCCAGTTGCTTCAGGGCCGCGCGCAGCGCGCCCGCCTCCGGCGGTGCGGCCAACAAGTGACCGATCACCGAGAACCGCAGTTGCGCCCAACGCTCCTGAACACGCGATCTGCCTCGTTCCGTCACGTCTGCCCTCCAAACCAATCAGCGGGCTTACGGTAAGCACCTCACCGATCGTCGGCGACGTGCATCTTCTGCGGGTCGGCGACGCCCGTCAGAAAGCGCGCATCGCCGAGGCTCCGCCGGTCAACGGCCCCAGGAACCGAAGCAGGGAGACGAGCTGTTGTTCGATGCCGCCGCGAAAACGAGCGAGCACCGAGGCTGGCAGGGTCGCGGTGTCGACCGGAGGCATGAAGGCTGCCGCGGCAATCGGGCGGAACGCGCTCTCCTCGGAGGTGAATATCGAGAGCCACCAGACGCGCCAGCGCGCGACCGTCCGCCGATCGATCCCGAGCGTGGCTGACAATTGCCGCAGGCGGGTGGCGGTGAGCCCATGGCACATCGCCGAAATCAACGTCACCACTGTGGCGAGATAGACCTTACGACCCAGAAAGCGCAGCGATGCCGGGGTGGTTCGCTTGCGACAACCGTCGATCGCGCAGCAGAAGCTGAAGCGTTGGCCGAACGCCTCACTCAAACCTGGGGGACCACCGCGCGGTTTGCGCTGAAATTGCGCCGAATGAAGGACGCCACCGCATGTCGTGCATCCTGCCGCCCGGGCGGTCGCCGCGATATCGCGATCAAACAGGAGCAACTGTTCATGAAACTTGGCATCAGCCAGCACTGCTTGATACAAGGGGCACCATCCTTTGAATTGAAATTGGCGGGATGACCAAAGTCGGACGCAATAATCTCTGTCCCTGCGGCAGCGGCAAGAAATACAAGCGCTGCTGCATGGCCCAAGATGAGGCAACCGCCCGCGAGGCCCGCGCAAGCGCCGCAAGCGCCGCAGTGTCGCCCCTCTCGGCCCATCTCTGCGAGGACTGCAACCACGATCTGGATGATGCCGCCAATGCGGTTTTTGCTTTGATCGAGGCGAAGCAATTCGATGAGGCTGAACGGGGCGCCCACGACGTTCTGGCACGCTTCCCCAACGTCCACGACGGCTACGAGTGCCTGGGCCGGCTGCATCAGGCCAAGGGGGACCATCGCCAGGCGATCGAGTGTTACCGCAAGGTCATCGCGTTCGCCGTCGAGGAACCGCAGTACTACGACCCGGAATTCGTCGATCACTTCCAGGCACTGATCGCCCACATCGAAACTCAGGCATCCAGCGGCTGATCCTTCCGGCCCACCCCTGCCCAGCATCGCCGGGTGTTCGGCAGCGTCAAGGCATCCACGCCTGCGGCGCGGAGCGTCGAGTAGGCGTGGCAGATTACTCCACCACGCCTCTCACAGAACCGGACATGCGGGCCCGCATCCGGCTCCTTGGGTCGATATCAGAGTGCCAGCGTAAGCTGGTCGCTGACCCGAGGGGTGTTGAGTTCGCTCCAGCGTGTTTTGAGTGAGACCATCCGCTCGCAAAACCAAGCGGGCGGGTAAGCCTTCGTCATGCCAGGCCGGTTCGATTTTACCCAGCTCCCCTTGCCGCAATACGCTGCCCCTGCAGCGGCCTTTTTGCTGATCTTTCGGGCAAGCAGATGCCGATAGAGGAAGCGCGATCGCTTCCTCTGGCGCACAATGATCGCCCTGAGCCGACGGCGAACGTGGGCGTCGATCGCCCCAAGTTCACGCGCCGCTTCCGGCGTACAAAGCCGGTAGTGCGCTATCCATCCGTTCAGGTAACGGCTGAGAGCCTCCATACAGGAGTTAATCGACCGACCCCAATTGGGCGGCGTCAGTTCCCGTATGGTGTTCATCACCGCCCGCTTCGCCTTGTCGGACAGCGTAATCCCCGTATTGGGGGACGCGCGATCGTTACAGAGGAAGCGGAAGCCAAGGAAATGAACCTGTTCCGGTTTGCGGACCGCGCTCTTCTCTTCGTTGATCTGGAGCCGCAGTCGGTGCTCCAGAAATCGCCGAAGAGATGCCATGATCCGTATCCCGGCCCGTTCGCTGCGCACGAAGATATTTGCGTCGTCGGCATAGCGGACGAAGCGCAGCCCGCGCCGCGCCAGTTCCTGATCGAATTCATCGAGTACGATGTTCGACAGCAACGGCGAGAGCGGACCGCCCTGCGGGGTTCCTTCCTCGACGGCGACACGTGTGCCGTCCGGCATCACCACGGCAGCTTTCAGCATCCGGCGTACAAGATTGAGGACACGTCGGTCGGTAATTCGCTGGCTCATACGATCCAGCAGGCGTTGATGATGAACCCGGTCGAAAAATTTCGCCAAGTCCAGATCAACCACCACCCGATAGCCCGCTTCCAGATAGCCGGTCGCTTCGGCAATCGCCGTGTGGGCGCCGCGGTTGGGACGGAAACCGTGACTGCTGGTGTGAAAAGATGGTTCGTAGATCGGCTCCAGGACCTGGAGCACGGCTTGCTGAACCACCCTCGTCACCACGTTCGGAATGCCAAGCCCGCGCTGACCGCCACCGGGCTTGGGAATCCAAACCCGCCGGATGTCGCCCGGACGAAAACGTTCCGCCAGAAGATCACGGCGTAGCACAGCCAGCAGGCGCGGAGCTTGCGCTTCGGCCTCCTCGACTGTCTGGCCGTCGACTCCCGGGGCACCCTTGTTGCGTATTACGTTCAGCAGCGCCCGTGCGAGGTTTGCCTCGGACGCCACTTCCTCCAGCAGCCGATCGGGATCGGCCGCCCGGGCGGCAGGACCTGCCGTGGTTTTGCGCTTCGCTGTATGCAGCAGCCACGGTCGATTCTCGGATGCGTCCGAGCGTCTCCCGTCGTCGCCCCCTTGCTGTTGGCGGCGGTGAGAATCCGCGCATAAACGGCGCGTAGCTGCCGAGTCCATTTAAATGGACGGCACTGACCGGCCTTTACGGCAACCTGGACCCGGCGCCTAAATCACACGAGAACCAGATCGGCCGGGTACGAGGTCCGTCAGGAAACGCAGAACGTTCGAGGATTTGAATCAGCTGGGGAAGTGAGCAGTTGTTGGACCAGATGACCAAAGACAGTGTGAATTGCGTCAGCAGGTCATGCTCGGCCGCAGGCGTTGATGGAATAATCTGCAGAATGTTCGTTTGCAGTCGCTGTCTGTGCCAAGTGCTTGTCTGCCCACAGTGCGACCGAGGTCAGATCTACTGCATGCGAACTTGCGCCCGGGAAGCTCGTCGTGAACGGCAAAGAGAAGCTCGCCGACGTTATCAGGCAACCCCGCGAGGACGTGTCATGCATGCGGCGAGAAATCGCCATTACCGCGCTCGGGCGGTCCGCGTGACGGATCATGGTCCTGCTAAGCAACCGGAAACCGCGCTTTCGCGTGGATTGGCAATCGCCGGGGCTTCGCGAAAGCCCTGGACCAGCAGTACTCCCCCAGGACATCACCTCTGTCATCGTTGCGGTCGCTCCGTTTCACCTTTCGTGCGCTTGACAGGTCTCCGGCCTCAACGTCGCCCGAGCCGGATTGCCAGGATTGATCAAAACGACACCGGCGCGCGACGCCCACCCTGAAAGCGCCAGCGCCACTGATACAACACCAATCCTGTAGTTCGATCAGCACGGCCATCCTGTCGTCCCGACCTGCGAATTCCGACGCTGTCGCGCGCAGCGGCGGTCAAGGATGGCCGAAGGCCACCGCGCTCTTGCGCGGCGCGAAGCGTCCTTGACGGCTGCGAGCACGGCAGCAGCCTCAGAGCAGAGGGACAGCTACCCACTGCCACTGCCTCCTCCGCCAACTCTCCCACACCGTGTCAAACTGCCCCGCACTCATTAAGTCAATTCACTATGGTAACTATCCCGCGCCGTTTATGCGCGGATTCTCACCGCCGCCAACACTTGCGGGCTGTCGGCGAACACGAAGCTCAATTGACGATGTCCCGTCCTTTTCAACCCATCTCTCCCTTTGCTCAGCTGGCTTTCACCAGCTTCATCGCTCCTACGAAGAGATCCGACTTCTGCATGGGCATCGTTCCGTCGTCGTTGCCTCCTCCGGGTCTACCGCTCACGCGGACCCATGCAGATCTCCCTGGGTAAGAGCACTGGATGTCCCGCCGCCTCCGCCCCCATTACCGTCCCGGCCTCGGTTGGATTTTGGGCATCGCGTTCGAAGACACGCTCACCCGACCGGTCCGGCTTGCACAGAGGTTCACTTTCGTTCGGTGCTGCGGTTCGCCTCGGGCTTCTTCTCCACACGGCCTCGCGGCGCCAGGGCCGGCGTCTCACGACGGCGTATCCCTGCATGCAGTTGCCTCTGGCTCGCGGTTGCTACCAACTCGCCCCGCGAAGGACTTTCACCTCCAATCCAGTGCCCATGCCAGGCACACCTCCTTGACCCTGCCTCCGCTCCCGGCGGTAGCAAATGCAGGTCGGCGCCGAGGAATGGTCTTTCAGTCTCACCAAGGAATGAATGGAATGAATGGAAGGAAGGAATACCCTACCCACAGATTATCCACGATCCGCGAGGTCGCCACTCGGCCAAACCTCAAATACCGTGATCAAATACCGCCGAAAACCCATCGCTTTGCATGCTCAGGCTCACTCATCCGCGTCGCCAACGACCCGAGGCGCACATGCCGTCAAGATAGCGGGGGCAAGTGCTCGAACTTTGCTTCGAAGACGGGACCGATGAGCGGGTCGCTAAATGCGACCTTGTAGAAGGCATGCGGCTGATCTTCGATCATCAGTTCCTCAATTCCGGCATTCTGCATGAGCATGCTCCGTGTGACAATTTTGAGCGACGGTAAATTCGCGCCGATGTCGAGTCTTCCTAAGTCGCCAAAAGTTCGTCCGCTGGGCCAAAATATTCATAATGGATTCGATCTGACTGCACGCCGACCTTGACGAGTGCGGCGACAAGGGTGCGTAGGAACGGGCGAGGACCACACAGGAAAACATCGGCCGTCAGCAATGACGTGTTGGCCAGAAGCCAGTCAGTGTTAATAAATCCCTCGGCGTCATGGGTCTTACCAAGCACATCGTCCACACCTGGCGCGGAGTAAAAGGTGGTGGCCGCAACGCGCGGGTTCCGTCGGGCGAGCGTCTGCACTCGCTCGCGCATAGCATGGGTATCGCCGTTCAGCGCGCCATGGACATAATGAACATCGATGTGCGGTCCTTGGTTCACGACTGCTTCGAGCATGCTGACCATTGGTGTAAGGCCTACACCTCCGGACAACAGAATGACCGGACCATTCTGATCGGCTGGGAGAAAAAAATCGCCAGCCGGCGGTGAGACTTTCAGGACAGACCCCACTGTGACCTGATCGTGAAGGTAGCGCGAGCCGCCGTTGCCGTTGGCCTCCCGCTTGACGGAGATACGATAAGTGTCGCTGCTTGGAGCGGATGAGATGGAGTAGTTGCGCTTGATCGTATCACCACCATCGGGGCTCAGCATGAAGGTAAGATACTGGCCTGGCTTGTGCAGAACGACCTTGCCGCCATCGTCGGGTCGCAGCAAGAATGAGGTGATAACCGAACTTTCGCGAAGCTTCTCCATGACCCTAAAGTCGCGCCAGCCCGTCCAGCCGCCTTCCGCTGCCAGGATTCCATTCCTGATCGTCTGCTCGCGTTCCTTCAAGATTTCCGCGAGAAACCAATACGCCTCTCCCCAGGCCGAAAGTATTTCCGGCGTTGCCGCTTCACCAAGAACATGGGCTATCGCTTCGAGTAAGGCCTCTGCCACGAAGGGATAATGTTCAGACATTATATTGTAGCCGACATGCTTCTGAGTGATCCGCTCAATCACTGCGCCAAGCACCCCGGGGTTATCAATGTTACGAGCGTAGCCGAGAATGGCCGCAGCAAGAGCATGGGTCTGGGCGCCGCTTTCTCCCTGGTTGGCCTGATTGAAAAGCATGCGGATATGCTCGTTCCGGAAGAGACGCGAGTACATTTCCCTTGTGATCGTTGAACCGTGGGCGGCCAGGGCCGGGACAGTCTCCTTCACCACGGCAATGGTGGAAGGACGTAGTGGCTTGGGCATGAGCTTTCTTCTCCAACAGGCTGTAGCATCGGGATAAGATGCATATTATATGCAACTATAGTTATTGGAAAAAACATGCAATAGCTGTACATCTTTTTTGCGAAGGTCAGATATGAGATTCACGCGCTACACCGATTACGCAATCCGGGTGCTGGTGCACTTGGGTGTGAACGGCGACGGACTGTGCTCGATCGCTGAGATCGCACGGGCATACGACATTTCGGAGAACCATCTTATGAAGGTGGTGCAGGACCTGGCAGCATCGGGGTTTATCGAGGCTGTACGGGGTCGCAAGGGCGGCCTGCGCCTTGGGCGTCCGGCGAAGGACATTAACCTCGGCGCCTTGATCCGCCACACCGAGTGCGGCTTCGATCTGGTGGACTGCGGCAGCTGTGCGATTCGCTCGGCCTGCACCTTGCCGTCGATTCTCGCTGAAGCTGTGCGTGCCTTCCTGTCGGTGCTCGACCGCTACACTCTGGCGGATCTGTTGAAGCACCGAAATCCTCTTCGTGCGATCCTACTGTCTGATGCGGCCTGATCGACCGCAGGTATTTCAGCTGCACGTGACCTTTCTTGAGATCGTCAACACGAAGAGTGCATTTATCAAGACGCGTGGTTTGTACCTGCTGCCAGATTTTCATGCGCCGGCACGTCGTCAGCCATGTCACGGAGGTTTGCTCTGTACAGATTCATCAAGTAGCGCTGATGATCTTCCTCCGGGCTCAACTTGGGTTCGGCGAATTCATCGGTCGGATTCCGGTAACATCTGCGAGCAGTCTCGCACGCGAGGAGGGCGGCGGCAATCTGGTGTTGATTGTCCATATCGGGCGTTCCTTTATCGTTGTATTTGTCCAGTAGTCTCAAAAAGCTGTCGTCGGCGTCTTAAATTATCAAATCACGATGGCGTGATTCGTTCGTGAAGCAAGTATAAACCGAGCGAGATCTCGTCATGACAATGTAGTCAGCTCCCGGCGGCATCCGTCATCCGGGCCAGCAGGTCCTTCAAGATCGGACCGATCCGCGCGAGTTCCGCAAGGTGGATGCTGGAGAGGGACGCGAGGCGCGCCTCACCTGCCTCGGTAAGGCGGAGAAAGACGCGGCGGCGGTCCGTGGTGTCGCTTTCGCGCGTGACGTAATCGGCGCGGACCAGGCGATCGACCAGTTCGACGGTGCTGTTGTGGTGCAGGACCAGAAAGGTCGCGAGGTCGGCGATGCTGGCGCCCCCGGTATGCTGGGCGTTCTTGATGCCAAGAAGGGCCTGGTGCTGGCGCGGCGTCAAACCGGCTTCACGTGCGGCAGTTTCGCTGAAGGAGAGGAACTCGCGCAGGGCGAAACGGAAGGCGGCGAGGGTTTGGTAATGCTGCTCGGTCAGGCGAGGTTCGGCCATGATTGTCTCTATCGCATGGAGCATGTTGCGGTAATATATCGTATCACGATATAACAGCGAAAACGCAGCCTTTGTCACCGGACCATTGCACATGAACCTCACCAGCAAGCCACCCGCGGGCGTCACGTCGCTCGGGGATTTCACGACCGACCGGCGGCTGTTTCCGCTTTCGGCTTTGGCGGTGCTGGCCGGCACGTTCGGTGTCGCCGCGGGCTGGCTGCTGCTGCGCATGATCGGGTTGATCAACAATCTGGTCTATTACGGCATCTGGTCGGCGGCGATGCTGCCGCCCGGCGGGGCGGTGCATCATGGCCATATCGCGGCATGGACCATCCTGATCCCCGCAGCCGGTGCGGTGATCATCGGGATCATGGCGCGCTACGGGTCGGAGAAAATCCGGGGCCACGGCATTCCCGAGGCGATCGAGGCGATCATGCTCGGCGGCTCGAAACTCGACTTCAAGGTGGCGATCCTCAAGCCGATTTCTTCGGCGATCTCGATCGGCACGGGCGGGCCGTTCGGGGCGGAAGGGCCGATCATCATGACCGGCGGTGCGGCGGCCTCGTTGATGGCACAATGCGTGTCGCTGACCGATGCGGAGCGCAAGACCCTGCTGGTCGCCGGGGCCTGTGCGGGCATGACGGCGGTGTTCGGCACCCCGGTCGCCGCGATCCTGCTGGCGATCGAGTTGCTCCTGTTCGAACTCAAGCCCCGCAGCCTTGTGCCGGTCGCGGTCGCCTGCATCACGGCGGCGATCGAACGGCGGTTCGTGCTCACGCCCGCGCCGCTGTTTCCTTATACCGGGTCGGTCACCGTCGATCCGCTCCACGCGCTCGGCTGGGTCGGGCTGGGGCTCGCCGCCGGGTTCGGCTCGGCGCTGCTGACGATCATGGTGTACGGCGCGGAAGACTATTTCGAGAAACTGCCGATCCACTGGATGTGGTGGCCCGTGCTCGGCGGCATCGTGGTCGGCATCGGCGGATTGATCGACCCGCTGGCCCTCGGCGTCGGCTATCCCGACATCGCGCATCTGCTGGCCGGCGCGCTGATCGGGGGGGCGGCGCTGCGCCTCGTTCTGGTCAAATCGGTGATCTGGGCGGTGGCGCTCGGCTCCGGCACGTCGGGCGGCGTGCTCGCGCCGCTGCTGATCATGGGCGGGGCGCTCGGCGCGGTTGCCGCTCCCATCCTGCCACATGCCGCACCAGGCTTCTGGGCGGTGGTCGGCATGGCCGCGATGATGGGCGGCACCATGCGCGCGCCGCTGACCTCCACACTGTTCGCGGTCGAACTCACCGGCAATCACCTCATTCTGCTGCCGGTGATCACCGCGAGCATGGCCAGCATGGCGGTGACCGTCCTGCTGATGAAGCGCTCGATCCTGACCGAAAAGATCGCGCGGCGCGGCCATCATCTGACCCGGGAATACAGTATCGATCCGCTCGCGGTCGCCCGCGCGCAGGACATCATGGCCTCCCCCGCCGAAACGCTGGCGGCGGACATGACCATCGATGCCGCCATCGCGTTCTTCCTCGGCGTGGACGCACAGCATCGCGCCTATCCGATCACCGATGAGGCGGGCCGCCCGATCGGGCTCGTCTCCCGCGCGGATATTCTGGCCTGGCTCGGCAACGCGGTGCCGCGTGAGACCTCGCTCGCCACCGCGACCGCCGGGCGCGCTCTGGTCACCGCCTGGAGCGGCGAGATGGCGATCACCATCGCAGCGCGCATGATCACGGACGATGCGCCGCGCATTCCGGTGATCGACGATGCCGGTCGGCTTTGCGGCATCATTTCCCGGGCGGACCTGCTGCGGGTTCATCACCGCGTGGTCGCGGCGGAAACCAAGCGCGAGCGGTTCTTTCTGCGTCGGCGCGCGCGCAGGGAGACCACTGGCCTGCCGACGCAACCGGCCCTGGAGGATGCCTGACTCAGGTGATCATATTCCTGACTTGCAATTTATCGGAAATACCCTCACGCCGCCGCCAGATCCCTCGCTCAAGCATCCGGAGCCCGCCTTGTCTGTGTCCACCCGTGCAGCCCTGCCACGACGCACCCTGATCCAACGGTTTCGCGACCTATCACCCCGGCTTTCGGGGGCAAACGCCTTCGATCGTCTGGTTGCCGTCTGCGGTGCCCTGGCCGGGATCGGGCTGACCGGATATTTATCATCGGTCATCGTGTTTCACGGGCTCCACGCGAGCATTCCGCTGCTGGTCGCACCGATCGGGGCTTCATCGGTCCTGCTGTTCGCGGTGCCGGCCAGCCCGATGGCGCAGCCATGGTCGATCATCGGCGGCAACACCCTGTCCGCGCTGGTCGGCGTCGCGGTCGGACGGCTCGTTCATGATCCGATGCTGGCGGCGGCGCTGGCGGTGGCTCTGGCGATCGGTGTGATGTCCGCGATGCGCTGCCTCCATCCGCCGGGTGGCGCAGCGGCCCTGACCGCGATATTGGGTGGCCCGGCGGTGACCTCGGCCGGGTTCACGTTCGCCTTCGTGCCGATGGCGCTCAACTGTGTCGTGCTGGTCGCGATCGGCTGGCTGTTCCACAAGGTTTCGCGCCATTCCTACCCGCATCGTCCGGGTCCGGTCGCGGTGAGCACGCATGGCACCAGCGATCGTCCCGCACCGGTCCGGGTTGGTTTCCAGGCCGAGGACATCACCGGCGCGCTCGCCGATCTCGGGGAGACCTACGATATCGACCCCGACGATCTCGACCGCCTCCTGCGGCAGGTCGAAATCCGGGCATTCGAGCGCCGGCACGGCGAACTGCTCTGCGCCGAAATCATGTCGCGCGACGTCGTTCACATCGAGGCCGCTGCGCGGACCGGGACCGCCATTGCTTTGCTGCTCGATCACGACGTGAGGACACTGCCGGTGATCGACGGCTCGCGCCGCGTGGTCGGCATCATCGGATTGCGGGAGCTGGCGCGGCCGGGACGGGATGTCGGGGCGCTGATGTCAATTCCGACCATCACCCAGGCGCATCTCCCGGCCGCCGCATTGATCGCGCCGCTGACCGACGGGCGGAACCATGCTGTCGTCGTCGTCGATGCCGAGGGTCGATTGGCCGGCATCGTGACCCAGACTGATCTTCTGGCCGCCGTAGCGAGCCGAGCGGGGAATTGCCGGTCGTAGATGGATACCCAGAGCGGCGGGGTCGCGAAAGGAACTTGTTTCAGATCGGTCTTTCGCGGGGTATCAGCGCGAAACTCCATTCGATGCGTACCGCGCGCGACGAGACGATCCGCAGCGCGTCCGGTCGAGATCTGGTTCCGGTCAAATCCGCCATGATCGAAGACGAAATGGCCAAGCTCGGACTCAATCTGAGCCGAAGGTCTCACGCGCCCGGCAAGCGTGTCATCCGTGATGCCTATACGGCAGGGCAGGAAGCCGGCGAACGATTCGAGTTCATGCCCGGTATCACCGCCGCGGCCTGACGTCATGAACCCGGCCTGGGCGACGGCAACGCCGGGTCCGGTCCCGGCACCGACATGACGCCCTGACCCGCGACGTTGATAATGCCGGATGAGGT
The DNA here is from genome assembly GCF_033842475.1 of Acidiphilium acidophilum. Taxonomy (NCBI): domain Bacteria; kingdom Pseudomonadati; phylum Pseudomonadota; class Alphaproteobacteria; order Acetobacterales; family Acidocellaceae; genus Acidiphilium; species Acidiphilium acidophilum. The sequence continues at coordinate 3,587,735 of NZ_JAWXYB010000018.1, forward strand.
TGGTTGAGTTTCAGCCATGTCATACCGGACCCTGAACCCGATCCATCTGCGGACGGCGCTCGCGGATATCGAACCGTCGATATGGCGGCAGTTGATCGTCCCACTGACCTCGATCTTGCCCAGATGCACGTGGTCATTCAGGCACCCAGAGATTGGCTGCCTGGATTACCACCTTCACGAGTTCATGGTCGGCGCGGTAGTACCTCGACGCACGCACTCGCTTTCCTTCGCGTCGTTCGGTTCTCCCCGTTGCCGCGGGAATGCTGAATGTCAGTTTCGTACGTATAGCTAATGCGAATTGAACCCTGGATTTTGATCGTGTCCCGACTTGGGCGATGGTAGTGCATGTCGACATCAGCCGAAACCGTCCGAAGCGTATTGCGATCGTGGATCGCTTGCGAGGTCTTGTCCCCGCAAATCACCAAGGGAAACGGGTGGAGCGATCTCGCCTGTGACCGCGGCGGACAGATACGCAACCGGAAAACGGATGCCCATGACGGACCTACCCTCTGGCAGCCACCGCAGGACGGTGACCCGACGCCGTGGCCAATCCTGACCGAAGGCCAAAGAGGTGGCCAGGGCGGAACCCAAGGTCCTGAAAGTCCATCTGATCTTTTACCAACGGTTATCGAGGCCGGAAATCTCCCCGACCGAAGGCGCCGGCCCTGGTATTCGATCATTCTGGCTGCGATGCCGGCACGGGAATCATTCAAGAGACTGGATGAGTTTTTTGCCGACGAGGCGGATGAGGACCAAACCAGCCGTCCTTTGTCCGGATACGTCGTTGCGGCTTCCGTAACGCTCGACGAGTGGGGCATCATTGTCCCGGACAGTCTCGCAATCAGTAGCTTTTGCTGGGGCTTCGGCCGCCTTTCAACGGACGGCACCCCGGATGGCCTGTCTGACTGGCTCACCGAGGAACGGGGTCTAAAATTACAGTTCGCCGATCTCTTGAGCCCGCGTGGTTCGGACGGACAGCCTCGGTCATTGAGCTGGGCCGACCTGCGCGGTGTATCCCGTGCGCTGGTCACTGAACTCGGAATTCCCGACGACCTCCAGATCCTCACTCCTTGCGTTATCGAGATGGTCAGTCGTGACCCGCCGGCAACCGATATTCTTTCGAGTTTTTACCTGTCGGACCTGTCCAGGGTTCTCAACGATATCGAAACCGGGACTGCGACCGGGGCCGCCGCCTCATATCTCGGTCTCGACCCCCCGACCGCTCCGTGGGATTGCCTCAGCGACAGGCTGAAATTGTCGCAATTGCTGGAGCCCGATCTGTTCCCTCTGGGGCGATGGCCGGGAAATGGTCTTCATCCCCTGACCCTCCTGCAACAGGCGGCGGTCAATGCAATCGTGCGGGACCTGAGCGTGAACGGCCTCGCTGCGGTCAACGGGCCGCCGGGCACAGGCAAAACGACCTTGCTGCGAGACGTCGTGGCCCATGTAATTATCACGCGCGCCGAGCACCTGGCCGCCATTGCATGTCCCTGGGATGATCTGGGCAATATCGACCTCACGGACTTCGCGATCGTGGTTGCCAGTAGCAATAATGCGGCCGTTGAAAATATCAGCCTTGAGCTGCCTGTGCGCGAAAAGGCCCTCGATCCCTCGATTTGGAACGAGGGCGGCCTGGATTATTTCGGACACACAGCGACCGCCCTTCTCAATCTGCCCAAGGATGCACGCGATGCCCAGCGAGCCTGGGGTCTGATCGCCGCCAGGTTGGGTAATGCCGATAACCGGCGTCATTTTTTGGAGAAGTTCTGGTGGGACACCGATTGGGGACTGAACGATTGGTTCAACCGCATCGTCTCACCAGACCTGCCGCGCCCTCACCCGCCCGGCAAGCTGGCTCAGCTTGATCCACCATTACGACCGCCCCAAGCGAAACAGGCCTGGAAAAAGACCCGCGCGGAGTTTTTACGGGCATTGGCAACATGCCGCCGACTACGTGCCGAACTCGCCGATATTGCCAAAACCGATGAGTCTCTGCGTTGCTGTGAAACGCGTCTCCCCGGCATCAGAGCCGAAGCGCTGCGAACGCAGTACGATCTGAAATCGGCGCGCAAGGCGCTGTCGGCAGCGCAGCACCACCACGCAGAATTACTGGCCGAAGAAGGGACATTGAATATCAGGCTGGCGGCTCTGACGACAATCCAACCATCTTGGTTCAGCCGGCACCTGAAAACCCCCTCATGGCGAACGCATGAGACAGCGATCCGCCGTCTAGTGGATGAACTGGGGGATCTGACACAAGCGCTGAAGCTGGCCAGGATTAATATCACGGCGGCCAAGGATGAGGAGGAACGCCTGGCTCGTTCGTGCGCCGCGATCGAAGCGCAGTTGAAAGGCGTGGAGGACGAGATCGTTGTCCTCCGTCATAAACGGATTGAAGCGGGAGAGGATCTCGGGAACTCATATCCAGGACCGGAGTTCTGGTCCCAACCCGACGACAGTTTCTATCGATCGAGCCCCTGGAATGGAGGACGGTTCAAGGCTGCGCGTGATGCGCTGTTCATGGCGGCGATCCGCTTGCAGCGCGCCTTCATAGTAGCCGGCGCCTCGAAGCTGAAACCTTCTCTCAATATTACCGCAAAAGCCGCCTCCGGCAACCAGAACGCCCCACGACCGACCGCACGGGACTGGGGAGTGTTCTTCCTCCTTGTTCCTGTCGTATCGACGACCTTCGCCTCGGTTGGCCGGATGTTCCAGGATTTCGGAGCGGGATCGATCGGCTGGTTAATGATCGACGAAGCCGGACAGGCCGCGCCTCACCAGGCAGTCGGTGCGATCTGGCGGGCCCGCCGCACGGTCGTCATCGGCGATCCACTCCAGATCGAGCCTATCACGAGCATACCTCCTCGGACGATGCGGCTGATCTTCAAAAGCGAGGGAATCGACCCCGTACCCTGGAGCGCACCACGAGATTCGGTCCAGACACTCGCAGACCGGGCAAGCCAAATCCAGGGCCGATTTCCGCTCGAGGATGGCAGCGAGGAAAACGATCCCCGCACGACCGGGATCCCCTGCTGGTCCATCGCCGATGCGATCAGCCGATGTTCGATCTCGCAAACCGTATTGCCTATGCGAGTCGAATGGTTTTCGCGACAGAGCCCGGTACGTCAGCCATTGGTGACCTGCTCGGCGGCTCGGCCTAGATCGATGTCGACGCCCCATCGAGCGACACGTGGGTTTACGAAGAAGGCGAACTCATCGCTCGCACGATCGCGGAGCTTTGTAACTGTCTTCGGAATCCGCCGGATCTTTATGTGATTTCGCCATTCCGGATGCCGGCGGTACGATTGCGATCGCTGCTCTTACAGACCCGGGATATTCTACCTGACCGTCCGGCCCGGGACCGCGAAGCATGGGTGGAAAGCCGGGTCGGAACTGTCCATACCTTCCAAGGCAAGGAAGCTGAAGCGGTCATCCTGATGTTGGGCGCCGGGCGAGGTGCAAAGGCCGGCTCACGTAGCTGGGCAGGTGGCACGCCGAACCTGCTAAATGTCGCCGCAAGCCGGGCCAGACGGAGGCTCTACATCGTTGGGAATCGCCAGGAATGGCAAGGTGCTGGTGTATTCGGAGAGGCGGTAAATCTGCTTGACGTCAAAGATGGACCGGCCTGGTTGAATGTTGCACTCGCAAGCCGTGGACCGGATGTGATGTCGCTCCTCAAGGTGAAGAGGGACGGAGAATGAGGACTGACCCCAACGTTCGAAAGGAATTGGGGTCAAATTTAATTCGCCGATCGTTTTGAAAGGGTCTAATATATAGGGATCGTCCCCGCTTTCAGGGCCGATCAATGCCTGGTGATCGGGCGTTCGTGCGGCACCGCCCATTGCCATAAGAATCCGCTGCCGCGAAGCTTGAGGAGGTCCAAATGAGAGTCAAGGATATCATGACCGTCGGGCCGTTGACCGTAAGCCCCGATGCCACCATTGCTGACGCAGCCAATATGATGCTCGCCCACAGTTTGTCGGCGCTTGCGGTTGTCGATCGCGACATGGTTCTGCTCGGTATCGTGAGCGATGGCGATCTGCTTCATCGCCCCGAACTCGAGACCGCGCCAGAGATCGGCTGGTGGCGCAGCGTCCTCTCTCCAGCAGCTTCCGCGCGTGCCTTCACAAAGACACGGGGTCCCCGCGTAGGCGAGGTGATGACCGAAATCGTTACCACGGTTGCACCCGATACGAGCCTGACCGAAGCTGTCGATTTGATGGAAGTGCTTGGGATTGAACAACTGCCGGTCGTTCATGACGGCATTCTATCCGGCATGCTATCCCGGCGCGATGTTCTTTCCGCCCTGGTCAACCGTATCGGAACCGTCCGTGACATGACATTGCCGGATGACCTCATCGCATCGCAAATCCGGGCTTCGATCGATCAGTCCAAATGGACTCATCCGGGAAATATCGTGATCAAGGTTGAGGCTGGTGTCGTCCATCTCGGCGGTACTGTGTCCAGCGATGCAGAACGCAAGGCGTTGCACGTGATCGCCGAAAACACCACCGGCGTTGTGAGCGTCGGGGACAATCTGGAGCTGATTAACCCGGTCGCAGGATTTGCCTATGGGATCGTCTGAACGAGGGATCGGCTTGGGACGGGCCTATCACGAATTCGTAAATGTGCGCGATTGAGCCGCTCAGCAACAAGTTGCCCACGTAGACATTGGCATATCTCGACGCGTTGAATGATCGGATGGATCATCACGGGAATGATACTCCCGGTCGATCGTGCGGCACATCTCCTCATGTGGACTCCTGCGGCGCGGGCGGGAGTCGAGCAACGAGATCGCGGTTCGTGTGGGCGGTTGGTGGAGACCGGCTCGCTGGTTATCCTCAACTCGGCGGCACCTTCGCGCGGGTGATTGCGATCCATCGGTGTCTCTCAGCCCATCTCGTGTGGCGAGATAGTTGGGGCGCTGGCGTAATACCCGCCAGCTTCCTGTCAGGGACGTCGGATTTGTAACCCCACAGGACATGACGAGGTCAAGTAAACCGGTCGCGCGCAACGTCACCGAGGTCTTGGGCCAACAGGCGAGGACGTATCGGCTGGATTTTTCATCCATCCGGTGATCGCCATCGACAGCGAGACCGAGGCGGTGCTCGGCCTGATCGACACGAAGATATGGACCCGGTCCGATGAATTCGACGCGACATCTGCGCGCGAGCGGACAGTGGAAGACAAGGAGAGCATGCGATTTCCGCTCCATCGCCCCGAAACATGCAGCGAATCTAATCAGTTTATCACAGACCGGTGCAATTCACGAATAGAGCCCTAAAATTGAACCCCCCGGGTCAGCGCGCCATCGACCACCAGATTAGTACCCGTGATAAAACTTGCGGCCGGGCTGGCCAGGAACACCACCGCGCGCGCCATTTCCTCGGGCTTTCCCATCCGACCGGTCGGATTCAGTGCGAGGGCCTCGCGGTAAAATTCGGGCTTGTCGCGCTCGATTTTCTCCCAGACACCACCTTCGAAATACGTGTTGCCCGGCGAAAGGGCGTTGACCCGGATGCCCTTGGCAGCAAGCTGGTACGACAGACCCTTGGCGTAATGAATCAGTGCCGCCTTGAACACCCCATAGGGACCGGCCGCGAAATCGACCTCGCGGCCCGAGACGGAGGAGATCACCACGATGGCTCCGGCGCCGGAGACTTCGAGGGCGGGTATCGCGGCATCGACGGCGTGGACCGTGCCCATCATGTCGATTTCGAATTCGGCACGCCAGGAAGGCTCGTCCTGTCCGATCGCCAAAGCCGAGACGTTGGAGACCAGGATATCGAGCCCGCCAAATTCCTCAGTGACATCGCGCACCCAGGCGCCAAGGGCGGGGCCATCCGAGACATCGACCGCGCGGCCGGTTGCGCGCACGCCGTGCTGCGCCAATGCGACCACCGCGGTCGCGACTTCGGCGGCGTTGCGCGCGCAGATCGCGACATCTGCCCCCTCGGCCGCGAAATGTTCGGCGACCGAGCGGCCGATGCCCTTGGTGCCGCCGGTGATCAGGGCGCGTTTACCGCGCAGGCCGAGGTCCATGTTATTTGCCCTCCGGGGCTAGATATTTTTTCGAAATGCCGGCACCGACCGTGTAGTTGGGATCGACGAAATTGCCGAGCCGAACCCGACCGCACTGGCTCAGCATCATGTAGGCGTCCCATCGATCAAACCCGTACTCGGCTTCCATCCACAGCACCAGATCGTGATAGGCGATGCGGGTGGCATCCTCCAGCGGGCGGGCGCTTCCGATCGTCATGATGAAATCCTGCCGCTCGAGGCGTGGCCAGTCGAGCGCCCAGCCCTTGATCAGATCGACGCGAATGGTGGTTTCGGATGCGTATTCGACCGCGGTGCCGCACACCTCGCCATCGCCCTGACAGGCATGAGCATCGCCGATGAACAGGCGACCGCCTGGTGCGCGGACCGGCAGATAGGTGATGCTGCCGGGCCCCATATCGGGCAAATCCATGTTGCCGCCGTGCGGTCCGGGGGTGAGAGAATTGATGCTGTCGATTTCGGGCGAGGTGCTGAGCGTGCCGATGTGCGGCGCGTAGGGCAGTACGACGCGCGCGCTCCAGCGGACCTCTTTTTCATCGACATGGACCTTGCGGGTGATTTCCGGCAGCGGCGGTTGCAGCGAGGCGGTCAGCGCGGTGCCTGTCAGCGCGCCGAAATAGGGGATCATGCAGCAGGTGCCACGTGGATTGTCGCCCCGCGGGCGCATCCGCTCGATATGCACCGCGATCGCATCGCCGGGTTCGGCACCCTCGATCATGATTGGGCCGTTCTGCGGATTGACGAAGGGCATGCGTAGCCGCTTGCTCGGCTTGTCGCGCTCGGTGCGGATCGCGCCCTCAAACGCATCCCGGGTTTCGATCTTGATCCGATCGCCGGGGGCCACGGTGAGTACCGGATCGGAATAGGGACCGATCGTGTAATGAAACCTGCCCTGAGCCGCCTCGGTCAATTCATGCAGCTTGGGTTTGCGCGCCCAGCCGACCCCCCTTGTTGCCGCGATCGACCTTGCTAGCCATTGTTCCGCCATGCATCTCTCCATCGACCTGATAAAGTGTAGAGATCACGTCCCACCGCCTGCCGCTGTCAAGCCCGCATAGCCTACATGAGCGTATGATCAATCAGATCTTGCCCCAATCACAACGCTTCGGATCCAATGGATAATACCCGTTCAAGCCGTTCAGGGAATCCGACAACTTGAAAGTCAGCCGGACGCCGCCGCACGAATGCTGCGCCAGATGCTGTGCGCCGTACACGGAAATGCGGGCAGTTCGGCGCCCACCATCGCCAGCGCATCGGCGAACGCATTCGCGGCCGCGGCCAGCGCGCCGGTGGTACCGGCCTCGCCCAAGCCTTTGACGCCAAGCGGATTGTTGGGCGACGCGGTCGGGCGGTCTTCCGTGACGAAATTAGGCACATCGGCGGCGCGCGGCATGGTGTAGTCCATGAAGCTGCCGGTCAGAATCTGGCCGGTTTCGTCATACTGCATCGCCTCGCCGAACACCTCGCCCAATCCCTGTACGATGCCGCCATGGATCTGACCTTCCGCAACGATCGGGTTGAGCACCACGCCTGAATCGTCGATCGCGAAATAGCTCACCAGCACAGCCAGCCCCGTCTGCGGGTCGATCTCGACCTCCGCGACATGGCAGCCCGAGGGAAAGCTGGACGATACCGGCACCGCGCCGACCACATCGAGGGGGGCATCGGTGGAGGCAATCGCCTCGGCCAGCGTCAGCACAACGCTGCCGTCCGACCGGCAGATCGCGCCTTCAGCCATGACCAACTCCGCGGGCGGCGCATTGGCCCGCAGCCCGGCAGCGGCCAGGAGGTGCCGGCGTAGCTGATCGCCCGCGTCGGCGATCGCACTACCAGCACTCAGCGTCGATCTCGAGCCGATCGAGCCGCCGCCGTTCAGCGTCGAATGCGCCGGGCTCGCTGCGAGTTCGATATCGGCGGGGTCCATCCCGAGCCGCTCCGCGAGAATGAACGCATAAGTCTCGGCCTGGCTCTGACCGCTGCCGCCGGTTACGGTTTCGATCCGCGCGATCGCCCGGCCACCGGTTACGCCTAGAACAACCCGCGCCTCATCGCGCGTCGCGGCACCGCCGCCGGCGATTTCGGTGAACAATGCCACACCACGCCCCCGCAAGCGGCCACGCGCCTGTGCCTCTTTGCGCCTTGCGGCGAATCCGTCCCAGGCGGAGGCCCGATGCACCGCATCGATCAGGGCCGAGTAATCCGCGCTGTCGTAGGTCGATCCGAGGACGGTGCGATAGGGGAACGCGGCGCGCGGAATCGCATTCAGGCGACGCAGTTCGAGTTGGTCCGCCCCCAGCGCGGTGGCAGCGCGATCGACCAGCCGTTCAATCAGCAACGCCACATCCGGCCGTCCGGCGCCGCGATACGGCCCGATCGGGCCGGTATTGGTGAAATACTGGCGGAAATTCAGGGCAATCGCCGGAATGCCGTAGGTGCCGCCGCCGCTCATCAGCGGGTTGTGCACGTTCACGAAGGCCCCGACCGTGGTGATATACGCGCCAAGATCGGTCTCATACGTGATTTCGAGCCCGGTGAATCGCCCCGCTCCATCGAGCGCCAGCCGCCCGGCGAGTCGCGTACTGCGACCGTAATAATCGGTCATAAACGCCTCGCTCCGGCTTGCGACCCAGCGCACTGCTCGGCCGGTACGGCGCGCGGCGAGCAGCAGCGCGGCATGTTCGGGATAGGCCGGGCTGCGGGCGCCGAACCCGCCACCGACATCGGGCAGCTCGATGCTGATCCGGGCCTCGGGCACATTCAGCACCGCGGCCAGATCGGCCCGGATTTCGTTGATGCCCTGATGCGGCGTGATCAAATGATAAATCCCCGCCGCCTCGTCGTAGCGGGCGATGATGCCGCGTAGCTCCATCGTCGTAGGGGCCAGCCGCGGCAGGCCGAACGCCGTCGCCACCACGCTGGCCGCAGCGTCGAACGCGGCCCGCACCGCCGCGGCATCGCCGGCCTGATGCGCGAAAGCGAGGTTTCCCGGCGCTGGCGGATGGATTGCCGGGGCATCCGCCTTGCCTGCCGCATCGATGCCGATCACGGCGGGCAGGTCACGATAGGTCACCGCAATCGCCTCGCTCGCATCGAGTGCTGCGCTCTCGCTGGTCGCAACGACGCATGCTACCGCCTCGCCGACATGGCGCACCCGCTCGTGGGCCAGCACCGGTCGGAACGGCACGATCAGCGGGTGCGGCCCGTCGGCCCCGTAGCGCATCAGGCCACGAAAATTGCCGAAGCCGGCTTCCGCGCAATCCGCCCCGGTCAGCACGGCGATCACGCCGGGCATCGCAAGTGCGGTGCCGATATCGATCGAAACGATCTCGGCATGGGCGTGCGGTGAGCGCAGGAAGGTGGCGCTCAGCGCATCCGGCACCGCGATATCGGCGGTGTAGCGCCCCGCTCCGGTCACCCAGCGGGTGCGGTCGCGTTCGGATTGGGTCGTGCGGTGGTTCAGCATCGATCGATCCATGTCAGGCAATCGCCTCCAGCCGGCGCTGCCTCGTTTCGACACCCAACACGAGCACCGCCACGATCAGCGCGAGCAGCAGCCCGATCATCATGGCCAGCACGCCCTTCACACCATAATCGGCGAACAGACGGATCACCATGAACGGCGTGATGATGGTCGCACCGCGCCCGAACATGTTACAAATTCCGGCCGTGCGCAGCCGGATTTCGGTCGGGAACAATTCGGGAATGTAGATCGCAAACAGCATGGCGACGAGGATATAGATCGGAATGGTCAGAGCGAAACCGATCACCGGCAGAAACGCCGGATCGCGCACGAACGGATAGATCGCGCCGAACACAATGGCGAGGCCGGATGCCACGACGATGCACGGCTTGCGCCCCCAGCGATCCGCCCCGAACGCGCCGATCGCCGAGCCGATCGGCGCGCCCAGCGCCATCAGCACGGCATAGCCGAAACTCTGCGCCACACTCAGCCCCTGCTTGACCATGAAGGTCGGCAGCCAGGTGATAAACCCGTAGATCAGCGTGTTGATCACGATCAGCGCGATGCACCCAAGCACCAGGCGGGCGAGCAACGGCGGTGCGAACAGCGCGGAAAACGGTTGCAGCGGCACCGCGATGCCGGGTGCCGGCGGCGGCAGCGGCGCGCCGTTGGATACGTCCGCCTCGATCCGGCTGAGCAGTGCTTCAGCCTCCGCATCCCGCCCGACGGTTTGCAGCCAGCGCGGTGATTCCGGCAGCACCTTGCGCGCCTGCCACACGAACAGCGCGCCGATTCCGCCAAGAATGAACATGATCCACCACCCGAAATGTGGCACCAGCGCATAACCCAGCAGGGCCGAAACCGGCAGGCCGGTCACCACGATCACCGCCATCATGCCGAGCCAGCGGCCGCGCGCCGCCGGCGGGATGAACTCGGTGAGGGTCGAATACCCCACCACGTTCTCCGCCCCGAGGCCGAACCCCATCACGAAGCGGAGCGCGATCAGCACGCCCATGCCCGGCGCGAAGGCGGCGGCGAGCGAGGCGAGGCCGAAAATCGCCAGATTGGCCTGATAGGTAAAGCGCCGGCCGAACCGATCGCCGAGAAACCCGGTGACCACCGAGCCCAGCATCATCCCCACGAAAGTCGCTGACACGAACAGCGCCGCCTGCGGCAAGGTTGCGAACCCGCTGCGGATCGTCGCACCCAGCACGGTCGCTGCGATATAGATGTCGAACCCGTCGAAGAACATGCCGATGCCGATCAGCAGCATGACCCGGCGGTGAAACGCGCCGATCGGCAGCCGATCGAGCCGCGCCCCAGCCGAAGCACCCATGATCGCCTTGTCTTGCGATATCACCTGATCCATTGTCGTTCTCTCCCGCTTCTCGATTTTTTATTGATTGATGGTGGTGTCATCGTTCAGTCGATCACGGCGGCCCGCCGCAGTGCCGAGAGCACCCGCGTCTCGGCGGCATCGATATGCGCGCGTAACAGCCGTGCCGCGGTGCGCGCATCACCCCGCACCACTGCATCCGCGATGACACGATGTTCGCCGATCAGCAGAGCCGGCCGCCGCCCCTCGATCTGAGCGAGGCTGACCCGGACCAGCCGATCCGATTGCTCGATGATCTCGATGCAGGAGGCCCCCAGCCGGCGGTTCGGCGCCAGCGAGGCCAACGTGCAATGGAACCGCCGGTTGTCATCAATGAAATCCGCCGCCTCATCGCCCGCCGCGACCGCGAGCAGGCGCGTGCGCGCCGCATCGTCGGCCGTGCGCGCCACCAGCCGCGCCGCCTCGGGTTCCAGCACACGGCGCAGGCCGAACATATCGGCGGCATCGCGCAGCGAAATCGGCGCGACCCGGCAGTACTGGCGCGGCACGATCACCACGAGACCCTCGGCCTCCAGCCGCAGCAGCGCCTCACGCAACGGCGAGCGGCCAACGCTGTAGCGCGCCGCAATCTCGGGCTCGCGCAGTTCGGTGCCGGGCATCAGGCGACAGGCGATAATGTCATCCTTCAGCGCGGCATACACGCTCGTTCGCATCAACATCCGGAACCCCCGGTTCCGTTTGTGATATATCACGATGAAAAAAACAAGCAGGATTCAAAGCCTGTAACTGATAAAATTTATCGGCTAGCATCAGCACTGATATATCGTGACAGCTCAGGGAGAGACGATGACAGACCATGTTTCCACGCGGCAACGGATCGGCGTGCACCGCACCGGCGCCGGCCGGCCGATCATTTTCCTGCACTCATTGCTGGCTGATGGCTCAAGCTGGGCCGGCATCACGCCCCTGCTCGCGATCCGTGCCGAAACCATCGTGCTTGACCTGCCGGGCTTCGCCGGCCTACCGCCGATCGAGGGTGGCGTCGCCCCGATCGCCGCGGCACTGGCCGAAACCATCGCCGCGCTGGCACTGCCCGCCGCGCCGCTCGTCGTCGGCAATGGCTTTGGCAGCTTCCTCGCCCTGCGCCTCGCGCTCGATCATCCGTCCCGCGTCGGCGCCATGGTCCTGATCGGCGCCGGGCTGCGCTTCTCCGATCCGGGCCGGGCCGCATTTCGCAGCATGCGCGAGGCCGCTGCGGCCAAAGGCCTGCCCGCCATCGCCGATACCGCCATGGCCCGCCTGTTCGGCGCCGCCTTCCGCGCCGATCACCCCGACCTGATCGAACAACGGCGGGCGGCCTTCCTGCACACCGACCCGGCCCAGTTCGCCGCCGCCTGCGCCGCACTGGAAACCCTCGACCTGACCAACGACATCGCCCGCATCACCGCCCGAACCCGCATCCTGGTCGGCGCGGAAGACCACGCCACCCCGCCCGCCATGGCGGAAGCCCTGGCGGCCGCACTGCCCGGCGCCACGCTCGACATTCTCCCCGGGCTTGCCCACGTGCCACAACTCCAGGACCCGCCGCTGATCGCCGACCTGATCGAAAGGATGACCTGACCCGATGAACCTCAACCTCGACGGCAAATGCGTCCTGATCACCGGTGGCTCCAAAGGCATCGGCCTCGCCTGCGCCGCCGCCTTCGCGCACGAAGGTGCCCGCGTCGCGATCTGCTCGCGCAGCCAGGCCAATCTCGACGCCGCCCTGCACACCGTCCCATCCGCTATCGGCTTTGCCGCCGACCTGATCGACGCGGATGCGGCCGCCACAATGGTCGCCCAGGTCGAAGCCCGCCTCGGCCCGATCGATATCCTGGTCAACAGCGCCGGCGCCGCAAAACGCACCCCGCCCGATGACCTCACACCCGCCCATTGGCGCGCGGCGATGGACGCGAAATACTTCAGCTACATCAACGTGATCGATCCCGTGGTTAAACTGATGGCGGCACGCGGCCGCGGCGTGATTATCAACGTCATCGGCGCCGGCGGCAAACTCGCCTCGCCGGTCCACCTCGCCGGCGGTGCCGCCAACGCCGCCCTCATGCTCGCGACCGCCGGCCTTGCAACCGCCTATGCCCCACGCCGCCTGCGCGTCATCGGCATCAACCCCGGCCTGACCGAAACCGACCGCGTCAACGAAGGCCTCGCATCCGAGGCACGCCTCGCCGGCATCACCATCGATGAAGCCCGCACCCGCGGAATCGCCCGCATCCCGCTCGGCCGCATGGCAACCCCCGAAGATATCGCAAACGCCGTTACATTCCTCGCCTCCGATCGCGCCAGCTATATCACCGGCGTCAACATCTCAATGGATGGCGCGAGCTATCCGATAGTCATCTGACGGTGAGATGGTTGGTTGGGCCGCCGACATTTGCCATACGAGCCACTTTTACCCGTCCGCCGTCTGCCTGCCGAAAAGCCAGTCAAGTTGACAGTGCCGAGCCCAATACTGCAGCCCGAATAACGCCATAGGTCCCGGATGAAGCGCGCTCACCTCAAACCGCTCTTGCGGCATGTCACCTTCCGTCAGCTTCAGATATTCGCGGCGGTCGTTCGCAATGGAAGTTACACCCGGGCGGCAGAGGAACTGTATCTCGCGCAACCGACGATCTCGATTCAGATGAAAAAACTGGCGGACGTCGTCGGCTTGCCTCTGTTTGAGCAAAACGGCCGGGACATTCGCGCGACCGATGCCGGCCAGGATCTTCTCGCAGCCTGCCAGGAGTTGTTCCTGATATTCGACGATCTTGATACCAGGATCGCCGATCGCAAAGGCATTCGCCGTGGCCGGTTGCGCCTCGGGGTCGTCACCACAGCCAAATATATTGCCCCCGAACTCCTCGCGGCTTTCGGCGCGCGATATCCTGGCATCGAATTCAGCATGAACGTGAACAATCGCGACGAAATCATCACGCGCCTTCGAAACAACCAAGACGATCTTTACGTGATGGGTCAGATCCCCGACAACGATGTCGATGTTGAGGCGTTTCCGTTCGCTGACAATCCCCTCACGATCATGGTCAACCGCGGTCATCCGCTGGCCCGGACACCATCGCCCGTTCCCCTCGCGGCCATCGCTGAGGCGCCGTTCCTCATTCGAGAATTCGGCTCCGGTACGCGTCATGCTTATCTCAACTTGTTTGCCGAAAAAGGCCTCAAACCGAATATCGTCATGGAACTGGGCAGTAACGAAGCCATCAAGCACGCGATCGTCAGTGGTTTGGGAGTTTCCATCCTGTCGATTCACTGTCTGGCCCTCGAAGGAACCAGCGGACCGATCCAGATACTCCATGCCGAAGGTCTGCCCATTCTGCGTAAATGGTATCTCGTGTACCCTCGCGGCCGGCGCCTTTCCCTGACGGCGCAGAAATTTCTTGAGTTCTCCGCCACCCAGCAGGATTTCATCGCCAGGCGGCTGATCGATCTGTGGCCGGACCTGTCGCGCTATCTTTGAGGATATACCGACCACATCGGTGAATCCGGATGCTGGCGGTTCTCACCGCATGTCGTATATGTATTTATGATCATAAATCGAAAATATCATAATTTCCAATTGGAATAAATAAGATCCCGCCGTTACAGACGGTTCAATCAATCGATCTGTGGGGGACGTGATGAGTGTGATGGCTTCGATGGACTGGCTCTCCGGCGGCTGGTTGGCAGTCATGCCTGCGGGGTTGCTGTTGGCCGCGCTGCCGCGGGCGGCAGCCACCCGACACGCGGCGATGACAACCCGCAACCGGGTCCGCTCGGCTTCGGTCGTCGCCTTTGCGGCGGCGCTCGCCGCCGACCTATGTTTTCTGCTCGGTTTCAGGGCCAGTCTGAATCCGGTAGCCATTCCGGTGCCGGGTCTCGGCTTTCCGCTGCCTTTTTCCATTATTGTGAACGGGATGACGCTGGCACTGGCCACGCTGGTATCTTTTGTGATCGTTATGATTACGCAATACAGCGTGCAGTATCTCGATGGCGATCCGCAGCAGGCGCGCTTTGCCCGTCTGCTCGCGTTCACGGGTGGGTTTTTCCTGCTGGTGGTCATTGCCGGCAACATTGGTCTGTTCACACTCGGCATCATCGCAACCGGCTTCAGCCTGCATCGTTTGTTGATGTTCTACAGCTATCGACCGAAGGCGATTATGGCGGCACACAAGAAATCTATTTTTAGCCGCGCCGCCGATCTATGTCTGATATCGGCCACGATTCTGATCGGACACACCACCGGCAGCCTGCAGTTCGCCAAAGTCGCGCAGTTCGTGGCCAAGCCGGGTGGCCTGCCGGTCTCGCTGCAAATCGCGGCGTGGCTGATCGTGCTCACGGTCGTCCTGAAAAGTGCGCATTTTCCTTTTCATGGCTGGCTGATCCAGGTCATGGAGGCCCCGACGCCGGTATCGGCTCTGATGCACGCCGGCGTGGTTTATAGCGGCGCGATCATCGCTCTTCGTACAAGCCCGCTTCTGGTGCGCGACCCTGCTCCGTTACTCACGCTCGGTGTGGTGGGGCTGATGACGGTGATCATCGCGTCTCTGGTCATGACCACCCAGACGGCGATCAAATCCATGCTCGCCTGGTCCACCGTGGCGCAGCTGGGGTTCATGTCTCTTGAACTGGGGCTCGGCCTGTTTGCCCTCGCACTCCTGCATCTGGTTGGGCACTCGTTGTACAAGGCCCACGCCTTTCTGTCCTCAGGGAGTATCACGGATCAACTTCGGCAGGTTCCGGCGGGGGAAAAGAAGAGTCCTAGTCTGTCGTCCTGGGGGGCCGCGGTCGCCGTCGGGGTAGTCATCTCCGCCGGGGGCGCATGGCTCTTTGGCGGAAATCCGGGTCGCGATCCCGCCTGGATCGCACTCGTTATCATCTTCGCGATGGCAATCTCCCAGATCATGGTCAAAGGATTCCAGTTCGATACCCTGGCCGACAGGCTCATGTCCGTGGTCGTGGCGGGAGTCATGGGCGTGGTCTATCTGCTGGTGCACAGCCTTTTTGTCTGGGCGTTTGCGCAGGATGTGGCGGTCCGCACCGGATCGGGCACGGGACCCAACCTCGAACTCGTGTGCCTGACGGCGGTGAGTTTTCTGCTCCTGAGCTGGATCCAGGGGCCGGGACGGTCGCAATTGCCCCGCTCGGTGCAGTTTGCGATATTCACTCATCTTTATAACGGCCTTTATGTGGATTACTGGGTCGAGCAGTTTTCGCACCGCTTCTGGTCGGAGAAAGTCGGTATCGAGCTTCCACTCAAGAACCTGGCCCTCGAGTCAATGGAGGCGATGGCGCGGAATCAGGACATCCTCGCAAACGGTGGAGCTGCACAATGAGCGATATCGTCACAAAATCGAGCGAGTCCGTATTCGACCGGGTGGTCCGTCGTATCGCCCCGGTCTGGCCCCTCGATGGTTTTGTTGCCGTCAACCCCTATTGGGGCTTCGTGGACCAAGCGTTTCCCGAAGCGGCGGCACAGCTACAGTCCTCCGTGGGCGAGCGGATGATCATGGATCGGCGCTGGTATGCGGATCAGATCCGGAACGGCAGACCCGTTATGCCTGACATTCTGAAGGCCGCCGAGAGTCTCGGCCTTGGCGCCGATGAGGAGGAATGGCGCGATTATCTGCGCGAGATTCCAGAGCCCGCCATGCGGCTGCCGACCTTGTCGGAGCTGATGGATCGGCGGGGTCACGCGTCCATCTCCCAGTATGTGCTGGAGCAGATCAGTCGCTTCCTCGCCGCCTATTACGACCGCGGACAATCCTTGTGGCAGCTGCCACGAAACGAGGGAGAGGGCCTCTTCGCCACTTGGCGGCACTACACGCTATCGGATCGCAGCCTGTCGCCGATGGGGCTCAAGGCGATTCGCCCGATCCTGCTGGAATTACCGGTCGATGCCACTGCCGCCCGACTCTGGGCGCAGCAGCATTTGCGCCTTCCCAAAGCCGCGGAAGAGGACTATTTTCTGGTTCTACTGAAGTCGATTGGCGGTTGGGCCAGCTGGTGCCGCTATCTGCTCTGGCAAGCCGAATTGCAGGGTAAGGGCAACGAAGATCTCGCCGACCTGCTGGCTATCCGTCTGGTGTGGGAAGCGCTCCTGCGCCAGACTGCCCGGCGTCGAACGCTGGAGCGCTGGCAATTGCAGCTCCAGGACTGGACGCTGACCGACAAGAGCGCCAGCCTCGAAGACGCAAGGCGCGGTGAGGTCTTACTCCGGGCCTCCGAAATCGCCTTCCGTCGTCAGGTGGTCGCGAACATCAGGCAGCGTCGATTGTCCGGCAGAAAGAGCGCCGCATGCTCCCCCCGTGTTCAAGCGATCTTCTGCATCGACGTTCGTTCTGAAATCTATCGACGGCATCTGGAAAGTGCGATGCCCAGCCTCGAGACCATCGGTTTTGGCGGATTCTTCGGCCTCATGATGGATTACCGCCGGCAAGGCGATCGGGCGTACCGGCCACAGCTGCCGGTGTTCCTGGGCCCCAAAGTTCATGTGGAGGAGCATGGCCCCGAAACGGTTATACAGCGGCGTGTGCGGCGCCTGCGCCGGAGTACGGAATGGAAGCAGTTCAAGCTCTCGGCCGCTTCCTGCTTCTCCTTCGTGGAGGCGGCCGGATTGTCCTATGTCGGGCGTCTGCTCGCCGATACACTGGGCTGGCACCGTCCATCCGTGCCGCCAGATGAAGCCGGATTCACCGCGGCGGATCGGTTAAAACTCAGCTATGCGCTGCCCGACTCCCTCAGCATTGACGACCGGTTGGACATAGCTGAATTTTCTCTCAAGGGGTTCGGTCTCAACCAAGGTGGGGTGGCACCCATCGTGCTACTCGTCGGCCACGGTAGCTCGACCACCAACAATCCTCATCGTACCGGGTTGGATTGTGGCGCGTGCGCCGGCCAGACCGGGGAGGTGAACGCGAGAGTCGCCGCCAATCTTCTGAACGACACTCGGGTGCGAGAGGGGCTGATCGACCGGGGATGGGATCTGGATGACCGGACTTGTTTCCTCCCAGCGCTCCATGACACGACGACGGATCGCGTTGAAATTCTGGCCGGCCTCGATGATCCGCGATTGGATGCCCGGAGTCTGGCCGAGCTCAACCAGGCCTTGGAGCAAGCAACCAATCTCACCCGCCTCGAGCGCATCGCGCGTCTGAAACCCGATCTGACCGACCCCGATGCGATCGCACGGGATATGATATTCCGGGGGAGAGACTGGTCTCAGCTGCGCCCGGAATGGGCGCTGGCGGGCAATGCGGCTTTCATCGCCGCGCCGCGCTGGCGAACCCGCGAGATGAACCTCGCCGGTCGGGCGTTCCTCCACGATTACGACGCCGCCAAAGATCCGGGGTTCGGTCTCCTCACTGTGATCATGACTGCCCCGCTCATGGTCGCCAACTGGATCGCCCTTCAATACTATGGCTCGACGGTCGACAATCAGCGTCAAGGCTGCGGTAACAAAGTTCTGCATAACGTGGTCGGCGGGACCATTGGTGTTCTAGAGGGCAATGGCGGTGATCTGCGCATCGGCTTGTCGGAACAATCACTGCGCGACAGCAATGGCGGATTACAGCACGAACCGCTGCGCCTGTCGGCTTTTATCGAAGCGCCTGCGCAGGCTATTGATCGCATTATCGCTGATCACGAAATCCTGCGTCGCCTCGTGGATAACCGCTGGTTGAATATCCTCCG
Organism: Acidiphilium acidophilum; assembly: GCF_033842475.1. NCBI lineage: Bacteria > Pseudomonadati > Pseudomonadota > Alphaproteobacteria > Acetobacterales > Acidocellaceae > Acidiphilium > Acidiphilium acidophilum. Next base: position 3,606,316 of record NZ_JAWXYB010000018.1, read on the forward strand.
GATTTCAGAGGACGGAGCCGTCCAGGAACGGCAAGCGGCCGATCGGTGGGTTTGGATTTGAGCGTAAAACAAGCTCTATTAAATGATCGGTCCATATCCCGAGGTTATCGCTTCGGTCTGCAAATGATCGTGCCGATCCGGCGTGACCGGCCGGCACCGTCCGATAAATGGCATCTCGACGAAGTGGTTATCACGATCCGGGGCGAGCCGTTATAATGGCGTTCGCGCACTGTTCGACAATCCCTGGCTACATCTCTTCTCTCTTGATGAGGCTGGCAGGTTGGCTTGGCGCTATGCTGACGATCTGCAATGGACTGCGATGAGCGTCGCCGCCGATTTGGCAGCTCCTTTGAAGATGGAGATCTAACCTTTGAATCTCGCCAGCTCTCACCTTTCGTGGTTAGAATCGGAGTCAATCCATATCTTGCGCGAAGCGTTCGCCGAAGCCCAGAACCCGGTCATGCTCTTTTCAGCGGGAAAGGACTCGACCGTAATGGCGCACTTGGCGTTGCGGGCCTTCTATCCGGCTCCACCGCCATTCCCGTTGCTCCACATAGACTCGACCTGGGAGTTTAAGTCGCTTATCGAGTTCCGTGACAGTTTCGCGGCTAAGCATGGCTTCACGCTCATCGCCTATGCGAACGAAGAAGGTCGAGCAGCGGCTATTAATCCCTTTGATCATGGAAATCGCTACACTCTGGTCATGCGTACGGAGCCCCTCAAGACCGCTCTCAACGCCGGTCGCTATGACATTATATTCGGCGGTGCTCGCCGTGACGAGGAAAAGTCTCGCGCCAAAGAGCGTATTGTGTCGGTGCGCGGCGCTGGGCATGCATGGGATCCCCGCCAGCAACGGCCGGAACTCTGGCAGCTCTACAACACCCGCTTGGGCAAGAACCAAACCGCGCGAGTCTTTCCGCTGTCCAACTGGACGGAGGCGGATATCTGGGCCTACGCATTGCTCCATAAGATCGACCTTGCGCCCCTCTATTTCGCCGCGCCCAGGCCTGTCGTGCGAAGGGCGGGATCCTTTATCGTGGTCGATGACGAGAGCCGTATGCGGTTCGAGCCCGGCGACGAAATTCAATCCAGGTCCGTACGATTCCGAACGCTCGGCTGCTGGCCAGTCACTGGCGCGGTTGAGTCCGACGCAGCCGACCTAGCTGCCGTGGTCAATGAAACCCTGCGGGCTTCATCGTCCGAGCGTCACGGCCGGATCAGCGATGGGGAGGATGGCGGTTCGCTTGAACAAAAGAAGCGCAACGGCTACTTTTAAACATGAGAGTCGTCAACCGAAGCTAGCGGCATTTATGCATGTCTCCGCCCATTGATCGAAAACTTCGCCCAAAACCTCGCTCAACACCCGGTCTTCAACGAAACCTTCGGTACGATATAGGAATGAGATGATTCTTGAGGAACTGCCCTTGTTGTTCCTACCAAACCGGGCGAGAGAGGATATTGAGGAGACGGCGCATGATCGAAACAATCCACCATCTCGCAACCAGCCATACTGGCCCCGCCACCATTGGTGCTCCTAGCCAACCCTGGCTCGACGGCCCCGGCCTCGCCGCCTTGGTACGCGCGACGATCGCTAGGCTGAACTCCCACGGCATCGGTCGTGGCGACCGCGTCGCGATCGTGCTGCCGAACGGGCCGACGGCCGCTACCGCCTTCATCGTTGTCGCCGCCATGGCCGCCGCCGCGCCGCTCAACCCTGCATATACGGACGCGGAGTTCGAGTTCTACCTCACCGATCTCCGCCCGCGAGCCGTCGTCGTGGCCGCAAACGTCACGTCGCCTGTTCGCGCTGTTGCCACCCGGCTCGCCATCCCATTGATCGAGCTTACCGAAACGGTTATGTCCGGCGTTTTCGCGCTCGATTGCACCGCCTTGATGCAAACCCCGTCAGCCCGTCCCGGCCCTGCAGAACCGGACGACGAGGCTCTGGTCCTCCACACCTCCGGCACCACCGCGCGGCCGAAAATCGTGCCGCTGACCGGCCGCAACCTCACCGCATCCGCCCATCACATCGCCACCAGCCTCGCCCTCACCGCCGATGATACCTGCCTGAACGTGATGCCGCTGTTCCACATCCACGGCCTGGTCGCCGCAACGCTCGCCTCCCTTGCCGCCGGCGCACGCGTCTGCTGCACCCCCGGCTTCAACGCGTTCCGCTTCGCGACCTGGCTGCACGAAGTGCAACCAAGCTGGTACACCGCCGTCCCGACCATGCACCAGGCCATCCTGATGCGCGTGCGCGGCGAGGCCGAGGCCATGCGCGCCGCACGCCTCCGCTTCATCCGCTCCTCCTCCGCCTCGCTGCCGCCGCAGGTCATGGCCGAACTGGAAGACGTGTTCGCCGCCCCGGTGATCGAGGCCTACGGCATGACCGAGGCCTCCCACCAGATGGCCGCGAACCCGCTGCCGCCACGTCCCCGCAAGCCCGGCTCGGTCGGCCTGCCCGCCGGCCCCGAAATCGCCATCATGGACGACGCCGGCGCCCTGCTCGATCAAGGTGCCACCGGTGAAGTCGTCATCCGTGGCCCCAACGTCACCCTGGGCTACGCCGGCAACCCCGAAGCTACGGCGCGTGCCTTCACCAACGGCTGGTTCCGCACCGGCGATGAAGGCCGGCTCGATGCCGATGGCTATCTGCACCTCACCGGCCGGCTCAAGGAAATGATCAACCGCGGCGGCGAAAAAATCAGCCCGCTCGAAATCGACGTCGCCCTCCTCGATCATCCGGGCGTCGCCGAAGCCTGCACCTTCGCCGTGCCCCACGCCAAACTCGGCGAGGAGGTCGCCGTCATCGTGGTGCCGCGCCCCGGCACCACCCTCACCGCGCAGGACGTCCGCGATTTCGCCGCCGCCCGCCTCGCACCGTTCAAAGTGCCCCGCCAGATCCTGATCATGGATGCCATCCCCAAAGGCGCCACCGGCAAGGTCCAGCGCATCGGCCTCGCCCAGCGCCTCGGGTTCGTCGCCGCATGAGCCGTATCTGCGTCTTCGGCGCGGGTGCCATCGGCGGCCTGGTCGCAGCAAGATTGCAGGCCGCCGGCACCGATGTCTCGATCGTTGCGCGCGGCCCCCATCGCGCCGCCATCGAGGCGAACGGCCTGATCCTCCTCTCCGGCGGCGAACGCATCGTCACCCGCCCCCGCGTCGCCGACGCGGCCGACCTCGGCCCGCAGGACTACGTGCTGATCACGCTGAAAGCCCAGGGCATCGAACCCGCCCTGCCGCAACTCCGCCCCCTGATCGGCCCTGCCACCACCATCATCGCCGCCATCAACGGCATGCCCTGGTGGTACACCCACGGCCTGCCCGCCCCCTTCACCGATCGCCGGATTACCGCGGTCGATCCCACCGGTGCCGTCACCCAGGCGCTGCCGCCCGGCCAGACCCTCGGCTGCGTGGTCTACCCCGCCGCCGAAATCCTCGAACCCGGCGTGATCAACCACACCTACGGCGACCGCTTCGTGCTCGGCGAACCCGATGGCACGCGCACCGACCGCGCCGAGACCATCAGCCGCGCCCTGATTGCCGCCGGGCTGAAAGCACCGCTCCGACCGCGCATCCGCGACGATATCTGGGTCAAGCTATGGGGCAACATGGCCTTCAACCCGATCAGCGCGCTCACCGGTGCCACGCTCGACCGCATCACCGCCGACCCCGGCACCAGCGCCGTCGCCCGCGCCATGATGGCCGAAGGCCAGGCCATCGCCGAAGCGCTCGGTGCCCGCTTCAGCATCGATCTCGACAAGCGAATCGCTGGCGCCGCCGAAGTTGGAGCCCATAAAACCTCGATGCTGCAAGACCTCGAACGCGGTCGGCCGATCGAAATCGAAGCCCTGCTCGGCGCCGTCGTCGAACTCGCCAGCTGGGTCGAAATCCCCGTACCCATCAGCACAACCATCCTCGCGCTCACCCGACAGAGAGCGCAGATGTTGACGAGCCACCTATAGTGTGAGCGCCCGGCACAATGGCCGCAATCGCACTGGCCGTGATGGGACCGATGCCGGGAATCGCGCCAGCCGCTGGCTCTGCTCGTTGTCGCGATGCGACGTATTGCCTCATCCGGAAATGTTCCCGAGAGGCTGATTGTCGCCTCATCGAAAAGTGCCCTTCGCCTCGCATATCCAGGGCTGATGTTCAATTGAACGTAATCAGCAAAAGACACAGCTCGCCTTCGACGGCACCAATGCCCTCTTCTCGTGCGTGGCCCGCGGTCAAGCCCCGCAGCCGCGCAGCGGGGCGCCGAAGGCGCCGGGCTTGACGGCGGGTCACGCACGAGAGACCCTGTGAATTGCCGTCAGTCGTGACTTCACGGCCCCAATCCTTCCAATCAGACGCATGTCATCGCGCCCCGTTATTGGCTTCCTCAGCGATATCGCCGTGCGACATTTGGTGGAGCGGCTTTTCTCCAAATACCAGACGGCGCGCGGCATCCCGCCGCCAGTCTTTCAAACGACGCTGCAACGTTCGCAGAAGGCGATCCGGAAAAACGCTAGGCTGTTCGCCTTGCAATCGATCCAATATCTCGTGCGCCGTCCGCCACGGTTCAGCCTCGAACCATCCTCGGAGTCTATCGGCCACCGCAACAAACGGATCAGGACGCCGTCGCAGTCGCTTCGCCTTTGGCTTCGGTTTGGTCGTCGGCCGGATTTCACCGTCCTGCCAAGCGACCTGCAGACCAGATAAGAATTGGTCCAGCGATACATCTGGTTCCACCTCGATCGCCGTGACAGTCATGTCGGCGATATCCACGAGATGCTGCTGCGCCTTCCTGATGTCGCTGAGAAGGCGGACTGGATCAAGTTGACCATACTGATCCACGACTGCACACTTGATCTCCTCCGAGACCCGCTTGTCCGCCAACAGCCGCTGATAGGCTCACTCATCCCCTCATTACGTAGCCGGCATGGAATTGCCGAATATGCCGCTGCTGCGCAGCATTTCCGTGAACCGCCGCATCAGGGGCAGTAGCCGGTGCTTCGGCATGTTCGGGATCAATTCATAGAGCATGCACCCCTGACGGAACAACGAGTGTGAGCGGGTCTTCGAAGTGTTGGACTTGAGCTGTCGATCCATTCCCAGGCTCTCGCCTGCCGTCCCGAGCATGGTCAGCAGCGCCATCGCAAACGCGCTGATGAGCAGCAGCCGATCGCGCCGCTCTGGTTCGGCGATGCGGATCTCAGCCATCCCCATCCCAAAACGCAAATCCTTGACGTCCCTGAAGCTGGGTTCGATCGTCCAGCGCCGGGAATATTGCTTGATCAATGTCCCTGCAGACGCCACGGCGTCACTGCTCGCCAGGCACCACGGCTCCTTCATGTCACGCGCATGTACGCACACCACGGCACCGACCTGATAGGCGTGCGAGGCGGTGACGCGCGCACCACGCAGTTTGCGCGCCCGGCCCGATTTGCCGACCCAGTCCGCCGCGGTTCGCGTCTCGCCTGCGGCATCGGTGACATGGATGTTGCCGCGGAAGCGAATGATATAGGCAAAGCCAAGCTCCGTAAGATACGCGAACAGCTTGTGGTCACCGAAGCCGCGGTCGGCCAGGATGGTCACGCGGCAGCCGGGCGGGACAACCTCCGACAGGCGGCGCAGGCAAGTATCCTCGATGGCGTTGCGCTGATCTTTCAATTCCTCTTTCCACATCGACAGCCACAACAGAGGCATCGCCCGGCCATGCTTGCTCACCAGGTTGAGCGCCAACGTTGCCTGATCGTCGCCGTCGAAATCCGTCCAGTCCATGGCAACGACGATGTCGGTCTGCGAACCCACCAGATGCGGTACCCAACGGGCGAAGCTTTCCCAGACGTCGATACTCTCGTTACTGAGCATGCGATCAACCTGCTTGATCGCGTGCTTGGTCACCAGCCCGCGCGCCTGTGCCAACGCCTGACCGATCATCGCGACGGCGAGCGACGCGCCGGTCATCACGCCCAGTGTCGCAGCAGACAGGGAGTCAACGCGTTTGGCGTGGAGATCGTGGGCATACAACTCGTCAATGAATGCGCGGATGTCCTTCAACCGCCCACCATCACGCTTTTTCGATGCTGCAATTCCCATGATCCACCCTCATCCATGCATTCCAACGCTTGGTAGAGAATCGCAGCGAATCGGCGCAATACCTGGACCTATGGAAAATGGGGGGATTCCTGAGGCTGATAGGGTGTTGCCGGCGCGTGATAGCGCTTGCGCACCTTGGCTCCTTCCCGAAATTTCTCCGCCAGTTTGAAAGAAGGTTGAAAGTAGTTCACAAATAAACGTACTGAACGATACAATGTCGCCAACGCGGTCGCCGCTTCAAATCCTTCGTACCGCCGATATCCTACAATACGGCGAACCACCGCTCCATTTTTCTGCTCCACCCACGCCTGATCATTTTTGCGGTATGGCCGACAGCGCGTGAATGCGACCCCATTCGCTAGGCAATAATCACGCACCGTCTCATTCATAAAGACGCTGTCGTTATCAGTATCAAACCCAACTTCGACACTTTGCCCTTCACGCGCGTGAAAAAGTCGCAGAATTCCACGAGTTTTTGAACGGCCATACGAAATGTGGTGCTAAATACGTGAGGTTGGCAGGAATAGATTGATGACTTTTACTTGACTCATGCCGATTCGGCATGGTGCTCTGCCTTATCGCAGGTCAGCAGCCATGTTCGTCCGTGTCAAGAAGATCGGTCAGTACGAGTATCTCTACCTTGTCCAGAACGTCCGCGAGGGTGGTCGCCACGTTCAGAAGGTCATCAGCACGCTTGGTCGGCGCGACGATGTCGAAAACTCTGGCTTGCTCGATGGCCTGATCGCGTCGGCCGCCAGACATTCGCGGCGGTCGATCGTGCTGTCGCGGTTCTACCGGGGCGAATTGGCAGAACTGCGACGACGCAGTATCGGCCCCGATCTGGTGTTCGGCCGACTTTGGCAGGAAACGGGGTGTGCCGGGAGTCTACGCCAGCACCTCGCTGATCGGCATTTCGGCTTTGATGTCGAGCGCGCAGTCTATCTCACCGTCCTGCATCGGCTGATGGTATCGGGATCCGACCGCCGTGCCGCGTCATGGCGGGAAACCATCGAGGTGCCCGGCGCAGACGGGATCACCCTCGATCACGCCTACAAGGCGATGGCCTGGCTCGGTGAGCCGATCGCCCCGGTCACACCGGATGATGCCCGGGAGAGATACCAGGCGGAGGTGATCGAGGAGGCGCTGTACGCACATCGACGAGCGTTGTTCGGCGCGGCGGTCGTCGCATTCTTCGACACCACCTCGCTGTATTTCGAAGGGCGTGGTGGTGCGACACTCGGGCAACGCGGTCACTCGAAGGATTATCGCCCGCAACTCAATCAGGTCGTGCTGGGGATCGTGCTCGACGAGAACGATCGGCCGATCACCTCGTTCCTGTGGCCAGGCAACACGACCGATGTCACCACGCTGATCCCCGTGGTCGAACGGCTGCGATCGCGCTTCGGCATCAACCGCGCCTGCGTCGTCGCGGATCGCGGCATGATCAGCGCGGCGACGATCGCCCAACTCGAGGCGCAGGGTATCGACTACATCCTCGGGGCCCGCGAACGGTCCAGCAAGGAGATCCGCGAGACGGTTCTGAAGGATGACGGGGTCAGCGTGCCGCTGATCATCCCGCGTCAGAAAGGGGTAACCGAATTGGCCGTGAAGGAGGTGAAGATCGCCGGTCGCCGCTACATCGTCTGCCGCAATCCCGAGGAGGCGCGCAAAGATGCTGAAACACGCGCCAAGCTGCTGAGCGCTCTCAGCCGCAAATTATCCCAGGGTGACAAGGCCCTCGTCGGCAACAGCGGGTATCGGCGGTTCCTTGTCGCTCCCGACGGCGCCGGCTTTGCCATCGATCCGGCAAAGGTCGAGGCAGACGCTGCCTTCGACGGGCTGTTCGTGCTGAGAACCAACATGAAGCTCTCGCCGCTCGCGGTGGTCCTGCGTTATCGCCAGCTCCTCTCGGTCGAGCAAAGCTTCCTAGCCAGCAAGACCTTGATGGCTACCCGCCCGGTTTACCACCGCACCGACGCTGCGATCCGCGGGCATATTTTCTGCACGTTTCTCGCCCTCATTCTCCGGCATGAACTGCTTGCGCGTCTCGCGACCCGCAAAGACCCCATGCCAGAATGGCAGCAGATCATCGATGACCTCGCCGATCTCAGCGTCGTCGACGTCGAACAGGACGGTCGTAGAGCCCGGCTTCGAACCGCCCCACGCGCCAGCATCGATCCCGTCTGCCGTGCCGTCGGGTTGAGCCTGCCACCCGTATTCCAGGAGATGACATCATCCAAATCACGTGAACCCGCCACCTGAATTCCTGTGGTGCCTAAAACTCAAAACGGCCTCTATCCCGTTGTAATCCAACTTTATTTTTTTCGTCACTGTGGAAGTTGGGTCAAAACCAAGAAGGGGAAATGGCATTCGGCGACGAACCTCACCAAGAACCTCCGTCAGAATTTGCTGCTCGCGCATCAATAACGGAGCGCATTCCGTCCAACCCGTGGCAATATCGGTCAACGTCAACGTTTGGACAAAGCTGCCCTTTGCCGACGGCCCGCTGTGCGCGACCAGATCCGCTTCCATAAAGCCGGGTACCGGATCCCCCCAATCAGAAAAGGTGCGAACCGGTATGCTCCGGCGAATCGCCGACGACGGGGCTGCGCGACGTCGATGCCGCCCGCCCGCTGCGGCCCTCATCGCGTACAGAGCCCGGTCAATCGTCGCGGCACTCATCTTCAACAAGTTCGCCCGCACCTCCGGTGCCAGACGTAAATGTCCGTGACGTTCCATCGACTCAACGAGGATCGGGATCAACGGCCGCAGACGCTTGCCACAGATCCGGTCGGACGACTCCCAGATCAAAATCAGTGCTTGACGAGCCGCCTCATCATAGACCCGCCGCTCCGGGCGGGGACCAGACCGGCGATCAGGACGGCCGCCACGGAGAACACGCATCGCATGTTTGCGATGAAAACCCGTCACCTCAACAAACTCATCCAAAATCCGCCCTCGTTCCCAGCGGTCGCTCCGAGCATATCGCTCACTGAGCACCGCCACCAACTCGTCCCGCGTCCCCATACTGACCCTCCTCATCGCCAGCCCCCATAAAATACCCAAAATCGGGAGCATTTATGTGAGGCAACAGGTCACGCCTCGGGAGCATTTCAGGCGAGGCAATGCGCCAATCTCGTCATTTGGCCAAATCTCTACGAAAAACAGCGGCGTATCATTCTGTCGTCTGGCATGATCGCGGTTTACGGTCAGGTCCAGCGGGAGGGTGAGGTCGTCCATCTCGTTGCCCATCGCGTGGCCGATATGTCGACCGCTCTCGCGAGCATCGGCGGTCGCGACGCGGTATTTCCGATATCGCGCGGACACGGGGATGGTGCAAAATCCGGTGGAGGCTCCGATCCGCGCGAGACTCTCGGTCGGGCCCCACGGGATATCTTTGTTCCGGATCAGCATATCGATGGGATCAAGGTGAAGACGAGGGATTTCCGGTGAGTGGGCACGGTGTTTGTGCCCAACAATCGGACCGACGGAGGAAACTGGCTACGCCTGCGGCACCTGAACCGACCGGTGTGATTCCTGATAGGATTAGGTGTGACAGCGCTCGACTGTAACGGCACGGTAGGCAAATTCAGCAGCCCGTTAAGGAAACCAGGAGAAAAAGCGACCTTCGCCTGATGGCTTGATCTGGCCGAAGTTCGCCGGGAGGCAACAGTCGGCTTCTGAGGAGCGATCGGGAGAAGCTGACCCTCCTCCCGCACCCCGCCGCCACGACCAGTTTACGCCACCTGTCGGCCATTCAGCCACCAGACTTCGCTTCCGCGCTTTACGGTGCGATCTGCTTGACCGGGCGCACGAGAATCTCCTCAACCAGGACACGCGGATGTTGTGCGAAGGAATAGATGAGTGCCTGCGCCACATCCTCTGCGGTAAGCGCATCGACAGTCGCGCGGCGTTCGCGCATCGCCTCTTCAGAAACGTTGTGGCCCCATTCGGTCCAGACCGCACCCGGCTCGATCACCGAAACGCGGATGCCGTCCGGCCCGAGTTCCTTGCGCAGGGCATCATGGAAGCCGACCACCGCGAACTCGGTGGCGTTGTAGACCGACCATCCCGCAATTCCGTAGCGCCCGCCCACGCTCGATACGGACGAGATCATGGCGCCCGGCCGTCCGCGCAGCAGCGGGATTGCGGCCTAGCTACAATAGAGGACGCCATAGAGGTTGGCGTCGATCTGGGTCTTCCAATCCTCAGGCTTGGAGTCCGCAAACGGACCGTTCACGCCCATCCCAGCATTGTTGAACAGCAGGTCGAGCCCGCCGAACCGCTCGCGTACCGCGTCGAACAATGCGGTCACTTCGCCGGGATCTCCAACATCGCAACCGATGGCTGTGGCGGAGTCGCCCAGTTCCTCGACCAGCGCATCCATGCGCTCTTTGCGGCGTGCAGCGAGTACCACCTTCGCGCCCTCTTCCACCAGAAGGCGGGCAGCAGCCTCGCCGATCCCGCTGGAGGCGCCGGTGATGACCGCCACCTTCCCGGTTAGATCCTGCATCTGCATGTGACTTGAACTCCATTAGAGAAGAATGTCGCGGTCGCGTGACGGGACCGTGGGACGAGGGTGGGCACGCGCTCGGGTGGGTGCGACCACCTCCGACTCGCTAGATGCCAGCCGGCCTGGCTTGGCAGCCGTGATCCGGACAGGGACGGACTTTGCCGTTGGCGTGTTGGCGGCCATTGACCGTGAGCATGTCCCTCGTCCGGTCGCGCAGAGGCATTGGTATAGTGCATGCGCGAGGCGCGCAACCGAACGACGGCGGCAGGTGTTCCCGGACAATCGGTCCTCCTGTCCGGAGATTGCCACCAGCATCTCGGGTGGAACCGATTGATCGGCCCTACTTGGAGCTCAATCTGAACGAACGGCTGCCCCCGAGTGGCGTAACAGAGACTAGGAACGACAGCCATGAAGCGTAAAGCTGTCGCCGAAGTTCGCCGCCAGGTGGGCTCTTTTACGGTGGCACCATAGCAGCATTTTGGTTGGCGGGATAAGCGCATTGTACGCAAGCAATGACGAATTGCTATAAACCAATCTCCACTGCGCACCATTGACGGTTTTCATTAGCTCTTAAGGGTATATTATAGGCCTTAATACGCTCTCAAGGGCATAGTTCTTGCACTTCAACTCAATTTCTTATAAGCTCTCAAGAGCCTATTAAACTGCATAATGTGCCCTTGAGGAAGTATGACCACTCGCAACCCACTTCTGGCGTCTCCGCCCTTTGCCGTGGAGGATTCCCTCGTGCGCCTCGGGCAGCGCCTACGCACGGCTAGGCTCCGCCGTAACCTCACCGTTGCCGGAGTCGGCAAGAAGATCGGCGCGGGCTCGCGCGCCGTTGGCGACGCCGAAAAGGGCAAGCCCTCGACGAGCGTCGCCGTCTATGCCGCGCTGCTTTGGGCGTTCGATTTGATCCAAGATCTAGATGCCGTTGCTGACCCTTCGCACGACGCCGAAGGAATCGCGTTGGCGAAGCATCAAACGCGCATTCGCGCCCGCCAAACAGGCGGACTCGACAATGACTTCTTGAGCAGGATCACGTTGTTTGATGGTCCTCCGGTCGCGAAATCTTATGGACTTCCGGGTTCCACTTCCCGTGTTCTGTAGGGGGGCCGGGAAGCGGGAAGCGGAAGTATGCATTGGTGATGCGGGGCCTGGTTGGCGCGGTGGTTGAGGTTTGCCGTGCCTTAATCGCGGTTGATGCCCTGGCGGGACTGGGGTCAGTTTTTGGTGAGGCGGTATCCGTCGGGGGATTTGATGACGCAGCCGTTGTCGATCATCGCGGTGAGGCGCTGATAGAGGGTGGCGGCGCGGATGCGGCAGCGGGCGCGGAGATCGGTGAACGGCTGGGGCTGGCCGGTTTCGGCGAGGGCGGCGGTGATGCGATCGTCGAGGGATTTTGGTGTGGCATTGTCGGGTGATGGTTCGCTCGCGTGAATGGGTTCGAGTGCCAAGGCAGTCTCGTGCTGGTTCAGTTCGAGTGTGATGCTGGGCATGGCGGGCGCGGCGCGATGCTCTGGGGTGAGGATGATGCGATCGTCGCCATCGCGGCGGAGATAGAGGTTGGAATCGCCCCAGGCGTGGAACTCGGATGATCCGCGCAGGGCCTGACCGGCGCGGAGTGTCCCGGCGCCTTTTTTTGCATGGTGGACGACAGCGACGGCGATAGCATGGTGCCGCTGCATGTCGCGCAGGAAGGCGAGCAGGGGTGCGACTTCGCCGCTGACGTTCTCATCGATGCGGTGCAGGCGCACGAACGGATCGAGCACGAGGAGCCGCGGTTTCAGCCTGGCGATGGTGTCGGCGAGACGCGCGCGGTCGTCTTCGAGATCGAGGCGCAGGCTGGGTGCGGTGATCACCTGAACATCGAGTGCGGCGAGTTGGGTACCGGCGGCCGCACAGATGCTTTCGAGGCGCTGGCGGACAATGTGAAGCGCGTCCTCGGCGGGGTAGAGCAGGACGCGGCCGGGGCGTGTCACGGCGAAGCGGCGCAGACAAGGGACGCCCGCGGCGACGGCGACGGCCAGATCGAGGGCGAGGAAAGATTTGCAGCATTTGGGTTCCCCGCCGATGATGCCGACGGCTTCTTCGGCCCACAGTCCCTCGACGAGCCAGCGGTGCTGCTCGGGGCGGTCGGTGAGGTGGTAGGCTGGCTGGACCGGAAGCGGGGTCATCGCCGTTGGCGGGCGGTCGCCTTGGTTGTGTTTGGCGTGGGTATGGCGAAGGTTTCGAAGAACAGCGTCTCGTCGATCTGACGCGCCTCGCGCTGTGCAGCGGCGTCCAGCAGGTCGGCCGCCATGATCATCAGGGTTCGTAGATTGCCTTGGGCGTGATCGCAGATCGTCGCGATCACTTCCGGGGTCATCAGGGTGGGGGCGCCGGCCTGGCGGATGGCAAGCTGCAGGGTCTCCTGCAGATCCTGGGGGGTGGCGCGTTCGATTGCCAGGCGGACACGCATGCGGCTGGCGAGAGGGAGGAACTCCTCGGAGCGCAGGCGTTCGGCGAGCCGTCCGTCGCCGGCCAGGACGATGGTCAGGAGGATGTGGGAATCGAGGTCAGCTGAGGCGAGGAGGCGGAGTTCAGCGAGGACGGCGGGCTGCATCTCCTGGGCTTCATCGACCAGCAGTACCGGCCTGGAGAGGGTCGTCTGGATATGAGCCTGCCAGCGTTGGCGCAGGATTTTAGCGCCACCCCAGCGATTATGCGGGCGCAACTCGACGCCGAACAACTCGCCCATCTCGCGGTAGAAATCGGCGATGTTGGCCTGAGGCCGGCTGATCACGCCGACGGTCACGTCGCGCAATGTTGCCAGCGACGCGGCCAGGATCCGCAAGGCGGCCGATTTGCCGGAACCCGGCGCACCGGTGACCAGGGCGAAGCCGCCTTCGCCGGCAAGATGCTGGACGCGCCAACAGAACGACTCCAGACGAGGCGAGACATGCAGAGCCTCGGTCGGCACGTTGGGCGTGAACGGGTTCCACTTGAGACCGTACAGTGCGAGCAGTTTGTTGTTCACGCGTCGTCTCCTTCGTCTTTGTGGAGATAGGCTGGGGGCAATCCGGTTGCCGCTTGCCGCTTGATCATGTCGGCCAGCAACGGCGCGATCCCGCGGGCCGGCGGCGCGACCGGGTCAGCGCTGACAGGCTGCAAACCGCGGCGCAGACCGTTGGCGTTGGCGGCCTTGTCCTGGGGGAACAGCCTGCAGAGCACGGTGCCGGTTTGCGGATCGACGAGGTGAACCAAGGTAAGATCCCAGGCGGCGAAGCGGACCTCCAATGTGGTGAGGTGCCGATATTGGTTCGGCACTTCGAACCGGCGGCCTTCGATGACGATCGTGCCATCGCTCCTTCGCAAGGTCCGCTGCTCGCTGCGGGTGAACGCCAGTCTCAGAGTTGCGGCATCCGGGCATGGTCGTGTCACGGTGGGGCCGGCGAGAAAGCGCGCCAGGGGGGTGGCGTCGATCTCGCTGTGGTGCTTGCGATTGTAGTCGTAGTCTACCCAGGCCTGGGTCGCCTCGTTGAGCCGGGCCAGGGTGAGGTCATTGACACCTTCGAGCATGGCCATCAGCCGACCCTCGACCGATCCCCAGAGGACCTCCTGCTTGCCGTTCATGTAGGGGCTGTAGGGCAGCGTGGTCTGATGAACCACGCCGAGCCGGGCGAGACCTTCGGTGATCTCGGTCGCCGTCATCGCCGCGCCGTTGTCACTCATGGCCGAGCGGGGCATGCCGCGCTTCTGCATGGCCTGCGACAGACCGTGGGCAATGACCTCCGCGCTCTCGGACAGATACCATTGCAGGTGGCAGGCCAACCGCGAGCGGTCATCGAGCACGCCGAACAGGATCGGCGTTCGCCACTCCCCTCGCGGTGTCAGCACCTTGCGCGAACCGGAATGACAATCCCAGTGCCAGGTCCCGTTCACATACTCGCACTCATAGCTGCGGACCTCCCGGGCATCGAGCCTGGCTGCGGCAGCCAGGGCACCGGCGGTCTGGCGCGCCGTCATCGGGGACCGCTTGGTCATGCCGTGGGTCGTCAGGAAGCGCCGGACCGTGGCGTAGGAGGGCACCGGGCGCAGTTCTGACCGGGTCTCGGCCAGGGCGACGAGGTTGTCGTGATGCAACCGCACACTCCAGCTCTTGTGGGCTTGATATTGAGCTCGCAAGGCTTCGCGGAGCTCATCAGTCATCGACGCCTGCTGACCGGCGTCCTCGCGGCGTTTGCGCCGCAGCACACCCACCGGGTCTTGGCGCTCATTCCGGCCGATGTAGAACCAGCGCTCGATCGTCGAGACACCAAAGCGAACCGGTTCACCGGTACTCGGATGCCGCCATTCACGGGCCGCCAGTTGCTTCAGGGCCGCGCGTAGCGCGCCCGCCTCCGGCGGTGCGGCCAACAAGTGACCGATCACCGAGAACCGCAGTTGCGCCCAGCGATCCTGAACACGCGATCTGCCTCGTTCCGTCACGTCCGCCCTCCAAAACAATCAGCGGGCCTACGGTAAGCACCTCGCCGATCGTCGGCGACGTGCATCTTCTGCGGGTCGGCGACGCCCGTCAGAAAGCGCGCATCGCCGAGGCTCCGCCGGTCAACGGCCCCAGGAACCGAAGCAGGGAGACGAGCTGTTGTTCGATGCCGCCGCGAAAACGAGCGAGCACCGAGGCTGGCAGAGTTGCGGTGTCGACCGGAGGCATGAAGGCTGCCGCGGCAATCGGGCGGAACGCGCTCTCCTCGGACGTGAATGTCGAGAGCCACCAGACGCGCCAGCGCGCGACCGTCCGCCGATCGATCCCGAGCGTGGCTGACAATTGCCGCAGGCGGGTGGCGGTGGGCCCATGGCACATCGCCGAAATCAACGTCACCACTGTGGCGAGATAAACCTTACGACCCAGAAAGCGCAGCGATGCCGGGGTGGTTCGCTTGCGACAACCGTCGATCGCGCAGCAGAAGCTGAAGCGTTGGCCGAACGCCTCACTCAAACCTGGGGGACCACCGCGCGGTTTGCGCTGAAATTGCGCCGAATGAAGGACGCCACCGCATGTCGTGCATCCTGACGCCCGGGCGGCCGCCGCGATATCGCGATCAAACAGGAGCAACTGTTCATGAAACTTGGCATCAGCCAGCACTGCTTGATACAAGGGGCACCATCCTTTGAATTGAAATTGGCGGGATGACCAAAGTCGGACGCAATAATCTCTGTCCCTGCGGCAGCGGCAAGAAATACAAGCGCTGCTGCATGGCTCAAGATGAGGCAACCGCCCGTGAGGCCCGCGCGCGCGCCGCAAGCGCCGCAGTGTCGCCCCTCTCGGCCCATCTCTGCGAGGACTGCAACCACGATCTGGATGATGCCGCCAATGCGGTGTTTGCTTTGATCGAGGCGAAGCAATTCGAT
Organism: Acidiphilium acidophilum; assembly: GCF_033842475.1. Taxonomy (NCBI): domain Bacteria; kingdom Pseudomonadati; phylum Pseudomonadota; class Alphaproteobacteria; order Acetobacterales; family Acidocellaceae; genus Acidiphilium; species Acidiphilium acidophilum. The sequence goes on from NZ_JAWXYB010000018.1 coordinate 3,622,301, forward strand.
GAGGCTGAACGGGGCGCCCACGACGTTCTGGCACGCTTCCCCAACGTCCACGACGGCTACGAGTGCCTGGGCCGGCTGCATCAGGCCAAGGGGGACCATCGCCAGGCGATCGAGTGTTACCGCAAAGTCATCGCGTTCGCCCTCGAGGAACCGCAGTACTACGACCCGGAATTCGTCGATCACTTCCAGGCACTGATCGCCCACATCGAAACTCAGGCATCCAGCGGCTGATCCTTCCGGCCCACCCCTGCCCAGCATCGCCGGGTGCTCGGCAGCGTCAAGGCATCCACGCCTGCGGCGCGGAGCCTCCTTGACCCTGCCTGCGCTCCCGGCGGTAGCAAATGCAGGTCGGCGCCGAGGAATGGTCTTTCAGTCTTACCAAGGAATGAATGGAAGGAAGGAATTCCCTACCCACAGATTATCCACGATCCGCGAGGTCGCCTCTCGGCCAAACCTCAAATACCGTGATCAAATACCGCCGAAAACCCATCGCTTTGCATGCTCAGGCTCAACTTCTGACGGAACCGCCACCGAATGCTTTGTCTACATCACGCTGCCCGGCGCAACCGAGCCGGTGACTGCGGGCCGGTTTGTTCAAGAGCGTCAACGCAGTAGCCTGATCCTCGGCCGCTTCGTCTATGGCCGTAGCTATCTCGCACGGCAGGACGCCGTCGCCTTTGACCCCGTCGAACTTAAGCTCTTCGATCGTACCTATGAGACGATAGCATTGGGCGGCGTTTTTGGCGCGCTCCGAGATGCCGGCCCCGACTATTGGGGGCGGCGCGTGATCGAGCGCCATGCCGGCAAGCCGCAGCTGGGCGAACTCGATTATCTGCTCCACTCCCCTGACGACCGCGCGGGGGCGCTCGGCTTTGGTTTGAACCAAGTGCCGCCAGCGCCGCTGCGCGCGTTCAACAGGACGATTCAGCTCGCCAAGCTTCAGGAGATCGCGGACGCCATCATCGCCGACGAGGTGCCGCAGACAGGCGTAGAAGCCGCGCAGGTCGAAGAACTGCTGTTGGTCGGGACGTCGGTGGGCGGCGCACGTCCAAAGGCCGTCGTCGAAGATGATGACGGACTCTGGATCGCGAAGTTCAATCGCAAAGACGACCGTTGGAACATGGCGCGCATTGAGCATGCCATGCTGATGCTTGCCCGAGCGTGCGGCCTCAGCACCGCCGAAAGCCGACTCGATAACATCGGCGACCGTGACGTGCTGCTGGTGAAACGCTTCGATCGGGAGCGCGCCGGCGGGGGCTACCACCGCGCGCGCATGATCAGCGGCCTCACTCTTTTGCGCACCGATGATGCACCGGGCAATCGCGATCGCTGGTCGTATGTGCTGTTGGTCGAAGAGCTGCGCCGCGCCAGCGCGCGTCCCGACGCCGACGCGCAAGAGCTCTTTAGGCGCATGTGCTTCAACGCCCTGATCTCCAACACAGACGATCATCCGCGCAATCACGCGATGATTGCCAAGCATGCCGACTGGCGCTTGTCGCCAGCCTACGACCTGACGCCAACATCACCTGTCAGCCAGGATCATCGCGATCTCGCCTTGCTGATCGGCGACCAAGGCCGGTTCGCCAACGCGCAAAACCTGCTCTCTCAATGCAGTCGCTTCATGCTGACCCGTGAGGCTGCGGAGGCGATCATTATGGAGATGACGCTCACGGTACGGGATCGCTGGTATGAGATCGCGCGCAGCGTCGGCGTCACCGAAAGTGATTGCGCGCTGATCGCGGGTGCTTTCGCCTATCCGGGGTTCCAGATCCAATCAGGAAACTGACGCATCATCACCATCATCATCGCGACCGTCACTATCACCACCATGCTGATGATGATGCTCATCATCAGCAGCAGCGGCATGAGCAAATGTTGGCCCTCTGAGGCGATGAGCCAAGCGCAGGCCCCCGGGGACGGCGACTTTCGGGTGTAGCAATTCTGCCGATCTATGACCGGGATGAAGCGCAAACCTGCAGGTCTGTCTTCGGCACCAAACCCGACGATCTCGCGGAAGGTGATGGATCGGGAAGAGCAAAAAAACATCCATGTACTGCCCGCCAAGCCGGTCATGACGTTTGCTTCCGTTGATCGATTGCCGTCTTCATGACGCGCTGAAACATCTCCCTGCCAGGCGCGCAGCTCCGGCTTATCAGCTTGCCCAGTTCCTCTTCCGCCCAACCGAGATTGAGCAACCTGATGTCTGGAAAATAGGGCGAGCGGGGGTCAGGCATCCTGGTAGTCCCACTTGATGTAGCCCTTGGTGTCGGCGGCCCATTTTTCATCGATTTCGACGAGGACGGCGCTGACGAGGCGTTCGAGGGAGGCTTCGTTGGGGAAGACCCTGATTTTGGTGGTGCGGCGTTTGAGTTCCTGCTGGATGCCGCGTTCCATGGGGTTGGAAGTGCGAAGCCGGCGCTGGTGGGGTTCTGGCAGTGTGAAGACGGTGAGGCCTTCGGGGATATTTCGTTCGAGCCAATCGGCGAGCTTTGGTGCGGTGTCGCGATAGGCATTGACGAGGGTTGTGAGAGCGATCTGGGCAGCGGCGAGGGAATTTGCGTTCCAGACGGTCCGGAGTTCTGCGCCGATGCGTTTGCGGATGGCGTGGTTGGGGGCGTGGTGGATGGCGTTTTGGGCGAGGTGGAACTGGCATCGTTGCCAGTGTGCGGCGCCGAAGACGGCGCGGCGTGCGGCGTGCAATCCGGCATGGTCATCGGAGACGATGAATTCGACGCCTCGCAGGCCACGCTGATGGAGGCTTTCGAGGAAGGCACGCCAATGGACTTCGGCCTCGGAAAGGGCGACCGAGACGCCGAGGACACGGCGGCGTTCATCGGGTCCGATGCCGATGGCCGAGAGCACGGCGGCATCGCGGACGACGCCATTATCGCGCATTTTTTCATATCTGGCGTCGAGGATGAGGTAGCGGATCTCGGCGAGGGGTCGGGTGCGCCAGGCGGCGAGTTCGTCATCGAGCAGCTTGCTGGCGCGGCTGACCTGAGCGGAGGAGAGGCTTTCGATGCCGAATTCGCGCATGACGGCCTCGACGTCGCGGGTGGAGACGCCTTTGATGTACATTTCGGCGACGGCGACCATGACGGCGCGGACCGAGCGTCGGCCGCGTTCGAGGGACTGTGGGTAGAAGGGTTCGCCCACGTGACCGGCGGTTTTGGGGACATCGACGGTGATCGACCCGGCCGGGGTATCGATCCGCTTGGGCTTGTAGCCATTGGCGTAACCCTGACGATCGGGGTTGCGCTCGTAGTGACTGGCGTGGAGGAAGCGTTCGCGCTCGATCTGCATGGCGAGTTCGAAGGTCCTGGCAAATACCGTGGCGATATCGCCTGCGCCGTTTTCGATCAGATGTTCCAAAAGTGCCTCGATAATCGTATCCTTTTTGGCGTCCATTCATCGGTCTCCATGTTGGTGTGAACAACTGCATGGAATACCAGAATGAACAGCCCTTGCCGGGGCATGCCCCGGCAAGGGCACCAACTCCCAACCCAAAATGAATTTCCAGACGTCAGGTTACACCACCCCAACCGAGTGCCCTAATTTCAAGAGCGGCAGCCCAAAGATAGGTCACCGCATCCGCCGCATCGGCCGGCACGGGATCATACCCACCGCCGGAGAGCAAACTGGAGAGAGCGAACCAGGCAACCATGGCGGCAAATTTGGGTTCCTTTTTCTGAAAATCCCGTGCGGCGCGCACCAACGTCGATGGGTCAGCACCAGACATTGACGCGCACTCAAGGGCGATATCAAAAAATCCAGCATCCTTCGCAGCGGCGAACCATTTCGGCTTATCGCCGCGAGCATCGATCAGATCCAGTAACATCTGACGCCGATCCCGGTCCGGATATTGGCGGAGCAACGACCGGTAGACCGCGAGGTTCGTCGTCCCTCGGGCGGTTTTAAGGCCGTAACGCCGATAGGCTTCGTCGGACCGCCCGTTCTTGATCAGAACGGTTTCACAAAACCGATCTATGGACGGGTCGGAGAAATTCGAATTCGTCTGATCTCGGGCGGCTTCGGCATAGGCAATCGCGCCTTCCCATAGCCCTTGACGGACCAAGGCGTCGGCCCCGAACCGATGCCATGGCCAGAATTTTATCCTCCGGATGGCAAGAAGTTCCTGGAGTTCCTCGTATCGACCGAGTTCCAGTAAGCAGGACAGGCAGATCGATGTGCCGCTGACATAGGAAAAGGTTGCATGGTCGGCCCAAGCGAGGCGCACGGTTCCGACCAACAGGTCTACATATTCTTCCATCAATTTGGGATATTGGGCAATTTCGCCCCACCGCTCCTCGAGCGGCGACAGGAAATCAACGCCATCCTCCTGAACGGCTTCGAACAAGCGCGATAGCCATTTACCTCGCGCAGTGGGTTTTGCTGGGGCAGCGATCAGGATTGGAATCAGGTCGTCCAGGGTGCGCGATACCGCCGAGCCGAGTGCCCCGGACGAGCTATCGATGCTTTGGAGCGATGGCCAGATGCGCTCCGCGAGCAATATGACGCCTTCGCCAGCCAGAAGGGGATCTGTCTTTACGACCGACCTGATTTCGGCGACGGCTGCCCTGAGCCGGTCGACCGCAAGGCGCGACCCTCAGGAATCCCCCCATTTTCCATAGGTCCAGGTATTGCGCCGATTCGCTGCGATTCTCTACCAAGCGTTGGAATGCATGGATGAGGGTGGATCATGGGAATTGCAGCATCGAAAAAGCGTGATGGTGGGCGGTTGAAGGACATCCGCGCATTCATTGACGAGTTGTATGCCCACGATCTCCACGCCAAACGCGTTGACTCCCTGTCTGCTGCGACACTGGGCGTGATGACCGGCGCGTCGCTCGCCGTCGCGATGATCGGTCAGGCGTTGGCACAGGCGCGCGGGCTGGTGACCAAGCACGCGATCAAGCAGGTTGATCGCATGCTCAGTAACGAGAGTATCGACGTCTGGGAAAGCTTCGCCCGTTGGGTACCGCATCTGGTGGGTTCGCAGACCGACATCGTCGTTGCCATGGACTGGACGGATTTCGACGGCGACGATCAGGCAACGTTGGCGCTCAACCTGGTGAGCAAGCATGGCCGGGCGATGCCTCTGTTGTGGCTGTCGATGTGGAAAGAGGAATTGAAAGATCAGCGCAACGCCATCGAGGATACTTGCCTGCGCCGCCTGTCGGAGGTTGTCCCGCCCGGCTGCCGCGTGACCATCCTGGCCGACCGCGGCTTCGGTGACCACAAGCTGTTCGCGTATCTTACGGAGCTTGGCTTTGCCTATATCATTCGCTTCCGCGGCAACATCCATGTCACCGATGCCGCAGGCGAGACGCGAACCGCGGCGGACTGGGTCGGCAAATCGGGCCGGGCGCGCAAACTGCGTGGTGCGCGCGTCACCGCCTCGCACGCCTATCAGGTCGGTGCCGTGGTGTGCGTACATGCGCGTGACATGAAGGAGCCGTGGTGCCTGGCGAGCAGTGACGCCGTGGCGTCTGCAGGGACATTGATCAAGCAATATTCCCGGCGCTGGACGATCGAACCCAGCTTCAGGGACGTCAAGGATTTGCGTTTTGGGATGGGGATGGCTGAGATCCGCATCGCCGAACCAGAGCGGCGCGATCGGCTGCTGCTCATCAGCGCGTTTGCGATGGCGCTGCTGACCATGCTCGGGACGGCAGGCGAGAGCCTGGGAATGGATCGACAGCTCAAGTCCAACACTTCGAAGACCCGCTCACACTCGTTGTTCCGTCAGGGGTGCATGCTCTATGAATTGATCCCGAACATGCCGAAGCACCGGCTACTGCCCCTGATGCGGCGGTTCACGGAAATGCTGCGCAGCAGCGGCATATTCGGCAATTCCATGCCGGCTACGTAATGAGGGGATGAGTGAGGGCGCGACCCATTCCAACCATAAGCATTCGCGCGGAACTTGGACTTGAATTGCCATTTATAAGAGGCGACCATTCGACTGCCCTCTCGAAATTTCGTGCCGCGCTGCGATCCTTACAAACATCGTACCCGGCACCTTGCCCGTCACGACAATCCGCAGATCCTTCTCGTCTCGCCCGCAGTGTCGACGCTCAGTCCCCATGATGATCTTTATCCGTTATCACCCGGTATACCCGTCAGCCCCCAGCCGCGCACTTATGAGCAGTTCCACCCGGAGCCCAGGCGAATCGACCGGATGAGATACGTTTCCTCTGTGGGAATTGCAGGCTCCGGGCGGAGATGACCCGCCAGTACGCAGGCCCACGTTATGAAAGATGATGCACCTCTTGCAGGCCGTAGACGGGTGTGGGGATGCCGACCTGCCGTGCTTTCAGCTGGAGGGCGAGATAGAGTGAGTAATGGCGTGACTGGTGGAGGTTCCCTCCGTGGAACCAAAGGTTTTCCTGCTGCGTCGGCTTCCACATGTTGCGCTCTTCGCCCTCCCAGGGTCCGGGATCCTTCGGCGTACCGGAACCGAGACCCCAAACCTTACCTACTTTATCGGCAACATCCTTGCTGATCAGATTGGCGGCCCAGCCGTTCATCGAGCCGTAGCCGGTTGCGTAGACGATGAGGTCGACCGGGAGTTCATCACCATCGGCCAGTTTCACGCCGGTCTCGGTGATCTCGTCGATCTCAACGCCGCTTTTGAGCTTGATACTACCGTCGATCACCAGATCGCATGCGCCGACATCAATATAATAGCCTGAGCCCCGACGCAGATATTTCATGAACAGGCCGGAATCGTCGGTGCCGAAATCCAGCAGGAAACCGGCCTTTTCGAGGGCAGCGTAGAAGTCGGCGTCCCTCTCGCGGATCTTGGCGTAGACCGGGATCTGGAACTCATGCAGGATTCGGTAGGGCAGCGAAGCAAAGATCATATCGGCCTTGCGGGTCGTCACACCATTGGCAACCGCGCGCTCGGAATAAAGATCGCCGAGGCCAACCTCCATCAGCGACTCCGAGCGGACGATATGGGTGCTGGAGCGTTGAACCATCGTGACATCCGCGTCGTGCTCCCAGAGGGCGGCGCAGATGTCGTGCGCCGAGTTGTTGGAGCCGATGACGACGACCCTCTTGCCCACATAGGCATCCGGTCCTGGATGCTGCGAGCTATGGTGCTGCTCACCGCGGAAGCGATTCATGCCCTTGAATTGGGGAATATTAGGTTTGCCTGACATCCCGGTGGCGAGGACAAGCTGGGTCGGACGGAGTTCGATTTCCGCACCGTCGCGATCAACGACGACGCGCCACGTGCCACTTTGCTCGTCAAAGGCGGTACTCTTGGCGGTGGTTTTAGTCCAGTAATTGATCTCCATCACCTCTGTATACATTTCCAGCCAGTCGCCGATTTTGTCCTTCGGAGAAAAGACCGGCCAGTTGGCCGGGAAATCGATATACGGCAGATGGTCGTACCAAACCGGATCGTGCAGGCAGAGTGACTTATAACGCTTGCGCCACTGGTCACCGGGACGGTCGTGCTTGTCGATCACGATGGTGGGCACGCCGAGCTGGCGCAGCCGCGCGCCAAGGGCGATACCGCCCTGCCCGCCACCCACGACGAGGACGTAGGGTTGGGTTTCGTAACCGAGCTTGCGGGTTTCCTCGTCGCGCTTTTCCTGCCAGCTCTGGCGACCTCGCCTGACACCGTGCTCCGCCCCCATCGGCCGACGGAAGCCCTTGGGTTCCTCGTGACCTTTGAGTTCGGCGAGGGTGGTGAGAAGGGTCCAGGCCTTTCCCTCCCGAAGGCGCAGGAGACCCTCGCCGCGGCCGAGCCTGGTTTCAAAGATGAGCCACGCCTCGATGACGTCGCCAGATTCCGTAGGTGGCTCGGCAAGGGTGAAGGTGACCGGGCGGACATTATCGAGTGTCGCGTCCAGCATGTCGTGAACGCCATCAGGGTTCTCGACAGTCTTGATGTTCCAGGTGAAGGCGACCAGATCACGCCAGAAGCTGACTGGCGCAAAGAGACAGGCCGCAGCTTCGGTGTCGCCGGCATTCAGGGCTCTATTGAATCTGTCGAGCCAAGCTTCGACCGCCTTCTGCGAAGCGGTAGCGATCGGCTTGTTGATCGTCATATCGTTCATGGTTGGTGTTTCCTCCTGGAGTTTGTTGCGCCGCGTTCGTCAGCGGGGTCGGAGAGGATTTTGGTGGTCTTGGTGAACGAGGCAAGCAGTTCGGCGAACGGCTGTTACGGCATCATGAAGAGGTTTGCGACCGGTAACCATCTTCAGGGCTCGTTGATACCGGCTGCAGGATTAGCGAGATACGACATAATCCAGGCGAGTCATCGTCGCTATCATCCGATGCAGGTAGCAGATCATGCCTGATTCCGATCCATCCGGCACTCATCCCGTTCACAAATTGCTGCATTGCACAAATTTATCTTCCCCCACCTCATGATCCGTTCTATCTCATTATCCAGCAGCGGCGATTTTGTCGCCTGGCTGTTTTTGGACGTTTCCTCCCTAAACTTGGCGGCACGAGAGTGCCGCTATTTTTTTGTGTATCGCAAGCCAAACGAGGATCGCGGAGTTGGCCTGCCGCAAAATGTGAAAATGGCGCCCATCCCCCGCACAGTCCGCCGTTGAACCCCGAGGGGGGCGGGGCTCAACCATGGACAGAAAACCGATCATACGCGGCGATGCGCTGATGTGAGTTTTCCTTAAATCACGTTCGATTGCATCGTCGTTCTTGCTGTTCTCCACCGGCTTTGGGGCAATCGAGTGAAGGTGAAGAGCCGATCATGGCATTGGTCCTTTTTGGTTGTCATGCGCAAAGCCGGGTAGGGCTCCCGCCGTAATGATGACCTTCAACGCGCGCGATTTGGCGGCGTGGCCGAAGGTTTCATACGCATCGATGATCTGCTCGAGTGCGAAATGATGTGTGATGAGGCGCTTGGGATCGAGCTTGTTGGCGCGCAGTACGTTGAGCAGCATCGGCGTGCTGACGGTGTCGACCAGCTTGGTTGTGATCATCACGTTGCGATCCCATAATCGTTCCCGATGCAGATCGACCTTGGTGCCGTGCACGCCTATATTTGCAATCATGCCGCCCGGTGCCACGAGGTTCCCGCAAAGCTCGAAAGTGGTCGGAATGCCCACGGCCTCGATCGCGGTATCGGCGCTTTCGTCACGTCTGTGTGCCCCACAGTCTCGCGTCGAAGGAGAATGGCTTGATGTCGATCAGTCTGGCCTCTGCTGCAGCCGGATGGGCGGGGTTCAGGAGATAATTGAACGCATCCGGAACAAGAATCGACGGCACCCGCAGCACAGCGGTTCGTGCCTGGATTATCCAACCGTCGCCGCAGGCGCTGGGGTCGGTCGGGATCGTCTTGACCGCTTCCGGCGGCTCATACGGCAGTTCGAGTTTCATCAGCACGAAGTCGTCGGGCAAAAGTTCAGGAGGCAGATCGAGGTGAACCCTGACTTCAAGTGCGGCCAGAGCAGGATGATCTGCGCAGTACACCACGGCGAACCCCCGCGAGTTCCAGCGGCCACCTGCCATTTTGGCCCCTGAGCCCGTCAAGTCCGCGTAGCGCCGCTTCGTAATCCGCCACGCCTCGATCAAGCGGCAATCCCGTGGGAAATCCGGATCAAAAGCGATTCGACCTCTCTTGCGCCGGCGTCGGTATCGAGCAACTGTAACGGAGCCTGACCGTCGAGAACGGTCGTCGGGCGCCTCAGCCACTGTGCCGCCTTTTGGCGGGTTCCAAAGACATCCTCAGCCGTCGCGATCATCCGTAGCAACCGGGCAAAACGATCCGATTGCTCGACAGACAGGCGGCCGATTTGACGGCGATGCGCCAGTGTCTTGCGAGGGACCGCAATCTGATCAACTTCAACCGCGGTCAAAAGCCCGTCGCGGATCGCTTCGTCGACGCGCTCGACAGGCAGACCGCTCCTGATTTCGCGGACCGCTTCGAGACCTGTCATGGCTATGTTCACGGCACAAACTCCTGGCGATACGCCTTTTATATATCGGCATATCGCCAATCGACAAGCGTCGGTGGCCGCGCTGGCTGCGGGATCCTATGCTCTGGTTGCTGCCGCGCCGAACGCGAGAGGGGACTCACCATCAGATAATGCCCCAAAGCGGATACTCATGCGGCTCAGGAATCTGGATCGATCGCGCCTTGGTCATCGCCGTCGGTAGTCTCATCGGCATCATCGGGGCGTTCGAATGCTGCGATGACATCGAGGATCGCCATTCCGTACCGGTCGATCTTCGTCCTGTCGATCCCGGGTATCCTTTCCAGCTCGGCCAGACTATGCGGATGCGCAACGGCGATCGCGGCGAACGTGTCATCCTGAAAAATCACGTAGGGCGGCACGTTCTGGCTTTTCGCGAGATAGGTGCGTTCGGCCTTCAACATCGCGAACAGCTGGGCGTCGCGTTTGCCCAGCTCGATCCGCTCGCTCTTCTTCGCAACAGCGGCCGTTGCCGTTCGGGTCGCCCGGTCGCGCCGGAAGGAAATCGCCGCCTTGCCGTGCAGGATATCGCGGCCCAACGCGGTCAGCTTGATCGCCCCGAAATGATCATGGTCGATCTCGACCGCTCCCTGGACGATCAACTGGCGAAAGACCGAACTCCAGACCGGCTTGCCGAACTCCTTGCCCACGCCGAAGGTCGGCAGCCGGCTATGCCCGAACCGGCGCATCTTCTCGGTATTCGCACCGAGCAGAATGTCGATCAGATGCCCCACCCCGAAACGCTGATTGGTTCGAAACACCGCCGACATCGCCTTCTGTGCCGCCACGGTGCCGTCCCAGGTCTCGACCGGTGCTAGGCAAGTATCGCAATTGCCGCAGGGTTCGGCCATCCGCTCCCCGAAATGCGCCAGTATCGCCTGACGGCGACATGACGCCGTCTCGCAAACCCCGAGCAACGCCTCCAGCTTCGCCCGCTCGATCCGCTTGACCTCGATCGGGGACTGGCTCTCGTCGATCATCGATCGTCGCAGCACCAGATCTTGCATGCCGTAGAGCAGAAGCGTCTCGGCAGGCATTGTCAGGTTGACGAGGGCAGCGGGTGTCCGTAGCGATTTGGCATGATCGACCTGAGCTTGATGTTGCCTTTGAAGGGGTATCGCTTTCCCCGATCGGTGATCGCGTATGCGGTCTGGAGCTATTACCGGTTCAACCTGAGCCTGCGGGACGTTGAAGATCTGCTGGCTGAACGGGGTGTGACGGTCAGCTACGAGACGATCCGGGTGTGGGTCGATCGGTTCGGACCACAGATGGCCTCACAGATCCGGCGCGACCGGCCGCCGGCAGGCAATAAATGGCACATCGACGAAATGGTAATCACCATCGGCGGTGAGCCGCGCTGGCTTTGGCGCGCCGTCGATGACCGGGGTGATGTGCTGGAAATCCTGGTCCAGAAACGCCCCAATGCCGATGCCGCCCGACGATTTCTCCGCAAGCTGATGCGCCGATGGGGGCAGCCGCGCGTCGTGGTGACCGACAAGCTGCGGAGCTACGACGTCGCACTCCGCACGGATTGCCGCAGTGCCGATCATCGATCCCATAAGCGGTTGAACAATCGGATCGAAGCTTCTCACCGCCATACAAGGCGACGAGAAAAGATCATGGGCCGGTTCAAGTCCGCCGGCCATGCCCAGAGATTTCTCGCCACCCACGACCAGATCGTCAGGCATTGTCAAGTTGATCGGATGAGGCGCGATTTGACGAGATCCGATTGATCAGGCGGCCAGTTTGGCGGTGTAGTCGGCCCAGAGCGAGAATGCGTCGGCCCGGCTGTGGCGGAATGATCGGGCGGAGAGGCGATGGCGTTTCGGGCGGAACAGGATGACGATCTGGTCGTGGGTGGCGAGAAATCTCTGGGCATGGCCGGCGGACTTGAACCGGCCCATGATCTTTTCTCGTCGCCTTGTATGGCGGTGAGAAGCTTCGATCCGATTGTTCAACCGCTTATGGGATCGATGATCGGCACTGCGGCAATCCGTGCGGAGTGCGACGTCGTAGCTCCGCAGCTTGTCGGTCACCACGACGCGCGGCTGCCCCCATCGGCGCATCAGCTTGCGGAGAAATCGTCGGGCGGCATCGGCATTGGGGCGTTTCTGGACCAGGATTTCCAGCACATCACCCCGGTCATCGACGGCGCGCCAAAGCCAGCGCGGCTCACCGCCGATGGTGATTACCATTTCGTCGATGTGCCATTTATTGCCTGCCGGCGGCCGGTCGCGCCGGATCTGTGAGGCCATCTGTGGTCCGAACCGATCGACCCACACCCGGATCGTCTCGTAGCTGACCGTCACACCCCGTTCAGCCAGCAGATCTTCAACGTCCCGCAGGCTCAGGTTGAACCGGTAATAGCTCCAGACCGCATACGCGATCACCGATCGGGGAAAGCGATACCCCTTCAAAGGCAACATCAAGCTCAGGTCGATCATGCCAAATCGCTACGGACACCCGCTGCCCTCGTCAACCTGACAATGCCGTCTCAGCCAATTTCAACAAGCGATACGGCATAGGCGGCGCCGTGACGATAGCGTAGCCGAGTCGGGGGATCATGCTGGCGAGGTCGTATCTGCGGTTGAAGCGGTACTCGAACTCGGCGAGATATCGCGGCACGTGTTTGGTGCTGATTGCCCGGTAGGTACCGTTGATTGCGGATTTGATATTGCCGAGCGCGGTATTGACCCATTTGAAGGCGGGGTTGCGAACGGCCGCGGGGCCACTGCCCGTCAGGGTCGGCTGATGCTGGCATCCGGCATCGGTCACGCGATGAAAACAGGCAAGCCCATCACTGACCACGGTGCAGGACGGATCGAGGCTGTTCAATGCAAATCGTGAAATCGCCTGGCCGGTGAACCCGGCCACGCGGCGCAGTTTCAAGCGTGCTGGCTTGCCGTCATCGGTGGTTTCGACCGCGGCGACAAACGGCGTCTTGCCCGGTGCCCCGCGTCCACGCTTGCCGCCCGAACGCTCACCGCCCAGGACCGCGTCGTCGATTTCAACCCGCCCCTTCAGGCGCTTGCGCCCGTCGCGCTCCATCATCGCCTGCTGGATCTTGTGCTTGAGCATCCACGCCGTGGTCTGGCGTACACCGAGGCGCCGCCCCAGTTCGATCGAGGATATGCCCTGTTTGCTCTGCGTCAGATGATACATCGCCCGAAACCACGTGCGCAGTGGCAGCTTGGTCGACGCGAAAATCGTCCCCGCGATCGGTGAGGTCTGGCGACGGCAGGTGCTGCATTGGAACAAGTCGCGCGTCTTGACTTCACTGTAGGTTGTCCCGCCGCAGATCGGGCAGGAAAACCCATCGATTGAGCAACCTGATGTCTGGAAAATAGGGCGAGCGGGGGTCAGGCATCCTGGTAGTCCCACTTGATGTAGCCCTTGGTGTCGGCGGCCCATTTTTCATCGATTTCGACGAGGACGGCGCTGACGAGGCGTTCGAGGGAGGCTTCGTTGGGGAAGACCCTGATTTTGGTGGTGCGGCGTTTGAGTTCCTGCTGGATGCCGCGTTCCATGGGGTTGGAAGTGCGAAGCCGGCGCTGGTGGGGTTCTGGCAGTGTGAAGACGGTGAGGCCTTCGGGGATATTTCGTTCGAGCCAATCGGCGAGCTTTGGTGCGGTGTCGCGATAGGCATTGACGAGGGTTGTGAGAGCGATCTGGGCAGCGGCGAGGGAATTTGCGTTCCAGACGGTCCGGAGTTCTGCGCCGATGCGTTTGCGGATGGCGTGGTTGGGGGCGTGGTGGATGGCGTTTTGGGCGAGGTGGAACTGGCATCGTTGCCAGTGTGCGGCGCCGAAGACGGCGCGGCGTGCGGCGTGCAATCCGGCATGGTCATCGGAGACGATGAATTCGACGCCTCGCAGGCCACGCTGATGGAGGCTTTCGAGGAAGGCACGCCAATGGACTTCGGCCTCGGAAAGGGCGACCGAGACGCCGAGGACACGGCGGCGTTCATCGGGTCCGATGCCGATGGCCGAGAGCACGGCGGCATCGCGGACGACGCCATTATCGCGCATTTTTTCATATCTGGCGTCGAGGATGAGGTAGCGGATCTCGGCGAGGGGTCGGGTGCGCCAGGCGGCGAGTTCGTCATCGAGCAGCTTGCTGGCGCGGCTGACCTGAGCGGAGGAGAGGCTTTCGATGCCGAATTCGCGCATGACGGCCTCGACGTCGCGGGTGGAGACGCCTTTGATGTACATTTCGGCGACGGCGACCATGACGGCGCGGACCGAGCGTCGGCCGCGTTCGAGGGACTGTGGGTAGAAGGGTTCGCCCACGTGACCGGCGGTTTTGGGGACATCGACGGTGATCGACCCGGCCGGGGTATCGATCCGCTTGGGCTTGTAGCCATTGGCGTAACCCTGACGATCGGGGTTGCGCTCGTAGTGACTGGCGTGGAGGAAGCGTTCGCGCTCGATCTGCATGGCGAGTTCGAAGGTCCTGGCAAATACCGTGGCGATATCGCCTGCGCCGTTTTCGATCAGATGTTCCAAAAGTGCCTCGATAATCGTATCCTTTTTGGCGTCCATTCATCGGTCTCCATGTTGGTGTGAACAACTGCATGGAATACCAGAATGAACAGCCCTTGCCGGGGCATGCCCCGGCAAGGGCACCAACTCCCAACCCAAAATGAATTTCCAGACGTCAGGTTACACCACCAACCCATCGCGCCAGCGCAGCTTGATCACGACAGCTCGGCATTGCTCCTCGGTGCCGTACAACCGATCAAATTCGGCCTCGCTCAGCCCTTTTTGTAACTGCACCGCATTGCGCGCCATCGAAAACCTCCGCTCATGCCTCAATGTTCCTGTTTTGTACATGACGGAATGCGGCTGATCAAGATGGGTAAGCAGGTAGTTTAATTGCTGAATCCGCAGAGCTTTCGCTTCAACTTGACAATGTCCCAGCGCGTCTTTTAGCGCGAGTTGGCCTTTGCCGAGACCGCCGTGGTATTCAATGTCGTCGATCTTCTGCCGCTCGGTGCCCCTGCCGCGTGACTGCCCCGAACGTCGACACGATGAAATTTTCATTCTATATCTTGGTTCGAATTATAGAACCGGGAGGGCGCAGTGGCGCTGAGTTTGAAAGACAAGGAAACTGACCGACTTGCCCGTGAGGTGGCCGCGCTGACAGGCGAGACGCTTACGGATGCTATCCGCAAGGCTCTGGTTGAAAGGCTGGAGCGGGAACTTCGGCGCCGAGGTGGAACGCTAAAGCTGGCGGACCGGTTGATGGAGATCGGTCGGCATTGTTCGGCGCTTCCCGACCTCGACCCACGCAGCCCTGATGAGATCGTCGGCTATGATGAAACCGGCATGTGGCGCTGAATGGTCGTCGATACCTCTGCTTTGATTGCGATCCTGTTTGGAGAACCGGACGCGGACGACTTCGCCCGCGCTTTGGATGAGGCACAGGTCCGACTGATCTCCGCAGTCACCAGGGTTGAGTTGTCCTTCGTCATCGAGGGTCGCAAAGGGGAGACCGGTCGGGCAGATCTCGAGCTTCTGCTGCGCGATGGCGGCTTCGAGATCGTCAGTGTCACGCCGCAACAGGCGATGATCGCGATTGACGCCTTTCGCCGCTTCGGGCGCGGGCGACATCGCGCCGCGTTGAACATCGGAGATTGCTTTTCCTATGCGCTCGCCGTGACGACTGATCATCCCCTGCTTTTCAAGGGCAATGATTTTATCCATACGGATCTGCGACCGGCGCTGCCAGCATTCAGGAATTAGGGAGCGGCGGCATTGTCAAGTTGATTTGTGGGGGACGCCCTCAAGCCTCTTCGGTTCCAGGATCACGACCGGCCGGGAGCCGAGGCCGAACGCCCATCGCCGGTTGCCCCTGCGCCAACATCCCCGGCCGCCGATCGTAAGCGTGGGAGAGGCATTGTCAGGTTGACGAGGGCAGCGGGTGTCCGTAGCGATTTGGCATGATCGACCTGAGCTTGATGTTGCCTTTGAAGGGGTATCGCTTTCCCCGATCGGTGATCGCGTATGCGGTCTGGAGCTATTACCGGTTCAACCTGAGCCTGCGGGACGTTGAAGATCTGCTGGCTGAACGGGGTGTGACGGTCAGCTACGAGACGATCCGGGTGTGGGTCGATCGGTTCGGACCACAGATGGCCTCACAGATCCGGCGCGACCGGCCGCCGGCAGGCAATAAATGGCACATCGACGAAATGGTAATCACCATCGGCGGTGAGCCGCGCTGGCTTTGGCGCGCCGTCGATGACCGGGGTGATGTGCTGGAAATCCTGGTCCAGAAACGCCCCAATGCCGATGCCGCCCGACGATTTCTCCGCAAGCTGATGCGCCGATGGGGGCAGCCGCGCGTCGTGGTGACCGACAAGCTGCGAAGCTACGACGTCGCATTCCGCACGGATTGCCGCAGTGCCGATCATCGATCCCATAAGCGGTTGAACAATCGGATCGAAGCTTCTCACCGCCATACAAGGCGACGAGAAAAGATCATGGGCCGGTTCAAGTCCGCCGGCCATGCCCAGAGATTTCTCGCCACCCACGACCAGATCGTCACCCTGTTCCGCCCGAAACGCCATCGCCTCTCCGCCCGATCATTCCGCCACAGCCGGGCCGACGCATTCTCGCTCTGGGCCGACTACACCGCCAAACTGGCCGCCTGATCAATCGGATCTCGTCAAATCGCGCCTCATCCGATCAACTTGACAATGCCCGCCGGCCTGATCGGCATCCGTCGCGATGACCAGAGTGCCGCCGAGCGATGCCGTATGCTCGACCAGATGGCACAGCGCCGTGACGGTGCGTGGCCCCAGCCCGCCGGTGGTAGCGACATGTATCGTGTCCGTATGGTTGGAAACCAGTGGTAATTATATTACTGAAAAACAGATCACGATATTTATAAAAATATTTTATTTGATAATCACTAATTTTGATAGAAATAATTTTTAATAATACATAGTATTTTGAAATGATATTACTGGTTTTTTTACATAGTAATATTATGTAATGAGTTTCGCGTTGTTTTCGTTGAGAAAATTAAATGGCATGGCGATTGCATTACGCAATTGCAGATAAGGGTCTGCGTTTTTTTTCCGATTTAAAATGAAAGACAATGCGATGAAGAAGGCAATAGTTTTTGCAGGCGTTCTTGCTCTCAGCGCCATAGGCGCATCGACAGCTCTAGCTGGAACGATGGCGCAGCCTTATGGTACGTTCACGATCAATGCGACTGGAACAGTTAAAACATTACCCACCGGGTCTCCACTTAATTCTATATCAAGCTTCACACTGCCGGCGGATGAGACCGTCAGTAGTATCCCAGCAACGTATTTTGGTTACGCAAACGCTTTCCTGACAACTCTAGCTCTGGGGCAATCCGTAACGATAAGCCCGCTTACTGTACCTGT